>CAZUZU010000076.1:0-12886 GCA_964624865.1 uncultured archaeon | reverse complement strand
AGTGTTGTTCATGTTCTTGGCCCCGACTCTGCTACTTCCGGAAGCGGAGGCCGGGAGGTCGTGTCCGGGCTCGCCGGCGTTTCTTCCAGGCGGCTTTTCCGCCTTTGCGGAGGATACCAACGGCAACGGCCTCTACAATTACCTGTTCGTGTTGGTGGCGATACAGGTGAGCCAGGCAGGTTGGTACCAGGCATTCGGGTACCTCAATTATGGCAGCGCCGGTAACCGGGGAGGAAGTCCGGTCGATACGGATTTTGCGAACGTTTATCTCACCCCCGGCACCCATCAAATTCCCCTGTCCTTCTTTGGGCCAAATATCTATATGTTTGGTGAAAACGGAATGTTTAGTTTTAGTGTTTCCGTGGGTTTCGAGGATGAGATATACGTCGGGGATCTGTCGGGAGATATTGGATCTTATGATTATGAAAGCTTTCAGCCCCCCTATGTATATATGGAGGGGGTAACTCCTCAAGCCGTGGATTCTGACGGTGACGGGTACTATAACTATCTGGATTTTCTTGTCGATCTATTCACGGACTTTCCCTTCCAGGCAAATATCTTAGTGGAATTGTACGATGCCCGTGACGAGCTCATTGACGAGCTCTTTATGGAAGCTGCCCTGGGCGGCACCCGCGGACTGTCCCCCCTGGACCTGAGGTTCATGGGCTCCCTAATACAATCCTCCGGCCTGGACGGGCCGTATCATATCGACCTGACCGTGTGGGACACCTACGACTCGGACGATCACGATTTGGTAATGAGCCAATCCGATCTAGGTGAGACACAATCGTATTCATCTAACGATTTTCAATCGCCAGGAGCCTTTTTCGACGAGGTAACGGACCACCAGGCAGTGGACACGGACGGTGACGGCAAGTACAACAACCTGGAGGTGGATTTCGAGGTCTGTGTCGAACAATCCGGAGATTATCGACTGGAGGCCGATCTTGTCGTGCAGCCAAACCAAACCAGGCAGGAAATAGTTGATCCTGGTTTTGAAATTACGGAAATGGAATACGTTAGCTCTGCCAGCACCGATTTCCTGAATGCCCAGCCCGGCACCCGGACAATAACGGTCTCCTGGCCCTCGGGTCCCATATACGAATCCGAGGCCAACGGGATCTTTCACGTGACCAATATCCGGATATACGATTACAGCGAAGAGGGAAATATCTATCGGAATGATCAAACCAACGAACTCGGGTATTACAATTGGGAGGAGTTCGATCCCCCGGCACCGGAATCCGACGGCACCCCTTCGACGTCCGGCACGGGAAGCACCGGCACCACCTCAGAAACAGGTGCCACCGAGGCTGATGTAGAGGAGGAGGGAGAGGAGGAAGAGGAAAAAAAGACGGCCACGTTTTCCCATGGCGGCGGGGAGGTCAAAGTGGTTGCCGAGTTCAAGGGAGAGGGAACGGTGGATATCGAAACGGTGGAGTCCCCTTCCAAGGACAAGTTCCAAGATATTGGCATTAACAAGTACTTCGATATCAAGATCCGGGGCGATGTGGAGATCATCTCCATAACGATCACCATCCATTACGACGAGGAGGCCGAGGACAGGCTGGAGGAATCCAAGCTCAGGATGTATTACTGGAGCGAGAAGGAGGATAAGTGGGTCCAAATACCAAGCACAGTGAACACGGAAAAGAATACGATCACCGGTAAGGTAAATCATCTTACGGTTTTTTCCGCCTTCCAGTTCGACGCCATGGACAGCTATTCTTCGTTTTCTCCGTCCTCGGGCACCGCCATTTTATTGGCCCTGGGCATAGCCATTCTATTCTCGGTTCTGATCACGTATTCTCGGGTCAAGAGAAGGGAGGTAAAAAAGGAGGCCAAGCCCGAGAAATCCAAGGAGGAGAAGGCAGCCGAGAAGAAGGAGCTAAAGGTGGATGAGGACAAGGTGGATGAGGACAAGGTGGATGAGGACAAGGTGGATGAGGACAAGGGCATCGAGGATTCCGGGGGAGGAGCGGAAGAACCCGGAGGAGGAGCGGAAAAAGCCGATGAGCCTAAGGAAGCCGAGGTTGGTGAAGACGGGGATGAGGCGGACAAGAAAGACGAGAAGAAACCAGAGTCGTCAGAAGGTGAAGATGATGAGATTTTACCTGATGAAAGACCGGGAAAAGATTTCTCCGGAGCCAAGGATGAAAATCCCCCGGACATGCCCGGGGAATCTGATATAATCGGATCCAAGTGATAATTAAAGGAAAAATATATATGGCATATAAGTAATAATCTAATCGCCAATGGTGCAAGGGATATGGTCAAGAAGATTGCTAAAAAGAAGGTCAAAAAGACCCTGAAAAAGCAGGTTAAATCAGAGAGGGAGGGGGCGGTCTCGGTGGAGGAGCCCGTGGTGGAGGAAGGGGGATTGGGGCCCGAGGAGGAGGCTGCCAAGGAGGAACCAGGTGAGGAGAAGGAAAAAGGAAAACTATTTGAGAAAAAGCAGAGGACCACCATATTTAAACTCAAGGCGGTGGAAGACAAGACCGCGATTCTGTACGGCAAGGATAAAATGGAGGCTATAAGGGAGGAGCTTGAAGAAACACATGAGATTCTGGATATTTATGCCATCAGGGAGCCGTTCTCCTACTCCATTATAGGAATCGAAGAGGAGAGCAGGGAGTTGCGGTATTTTGCGGTGGAGCCCGAACTTCTGGGCAAGGAGAAGGAGATATACGATTTTATAGTCGATACCTTGTCCAAGATAATGAAGTACAATCAGAAAATGGTCAAATCAAGGAATGTGCTCGAGGAGTACCTTACCCGAAAGGTAAAGGAGGTCATCGAGGATATGAGCATCGATCTAACCCCGGGAGGAGAGGAAAGGGTTATCTATTTCCTGCTCAGAGATTACATCGGTTACGGAAAACTTCAGATACTGATCGACGATGATAACCTCGAAGATATATCCTGTGACGGCACAAACGTTCCTTTGTTCGTGTACCACCGTAAATTCGAGCAGCTCAAGACCGATATAAAATTCCATACCTCGCTGGAGCTGGAAGGATACGTCGTTTCTCTTGCCCAGAAGTGCGGTAAGAACATATCGGTGGCCAATCCCATACTGGACACCACGACACCCGACTCCCATCGTGTCAACATGACCTTTGGCAACGAGGTGACCACCCGGGGCTCGACCATATCCATTCGTAAGTTCAATGCCGACCCCTTAACCATTGTGGACCTGATAAATTACGGGACGTTAACCCCCCAGATGGCCGCTCACATGTGGATGGCGGTTCAGTATCAGGATTCGATGTTGTTCGTGGGGGGGAGCGCAAGTGGGAAAACGGCTACCATGATAGCTTCCGCCATGTTCATTCCCTGGGAATCCAAGATAATTTCAATCGAGGACACCAGAGAGATCAATATACCCCAGGAGAACTGGTTGCCGGGTGTGACCCGGGAGGCGTTTGGCGGCGGAAAGGCGGTTTCCATGTACGATCTGTTGAGAGCCGCCTTAAGACAGAGGCCAGAGTATCTGTTGGTGGGCGAGGTCCGCGGCGAGGAGACCATGACCATGTTCCAGGCCATGGCCACGGGCCATACAACTTACTCCACCATGCACGGCAACAGCGCTGAGGACGTGACCCATAGATTGGAGAATCCACCCATCAACGTCCCGAGGGTTCTCATGGAGGCCCTTAATCTCATGATCATACACACAAACGCCGTGATCCGTGAAAAAGGCGGTAAAAGGAATAAGGTAAGGCGGATCAAGGAGATGAGGGAGATTACCGATTACGTCCCCTCTACAAACGAAATAAACTCGGGCGTGGTGTTCAAGTGGAGCCCCGGCATGGACACTTTCAAGTACGAGGGCCACAGCCATCTCCTTGAAAAGGTTGCGGAGCGTGAGAACCTGGGGGAGGACGAGGTAAGACGGGAGATGGAAAGGCGTGAAGAGATAATACAGTGGATGGTGGACAACGGGGTGACCAACTATCACCGGCTCACTGCCGTCATACAGGAATATTATGCGGATAAGGTCCATCTCTTCAAAGATGGCGATCAAAATAAGATATACTCTCTAATAAAAAAAGGAAAGGGGGAGAGGTTACTTGGCATTGAAACCGATTGAGAGGTTTGCATATCAAAAATTCGAGCCCCTGGCAAAAAAGATGGCTGCAAAGCATCCGGAGCTTGACCTTTATCTTATTTCCGCGGACAAGGGCCTGGTAAAGGAGGTTTACTTGGCCAAGGTCATTTTATATTCTATTATTTCGGCCGTGGTAATGTCTGTGGTGGCTGCCGTGATGAGCTTCATTCTTCCCTCGATATTCACCATGGCCATGGGGGAGGGCGGTGGTATGGTCGGTCTAATGGTGGCTGTGATATTTTGGGTCTTGGCAATTGCCCTGCCAGTGGTGATATTGTTCGTTATGCCCTCCATGGTGAAGGGCGCTGCGAAGTCAAGGGGCAAAGAGATAGACCGCATGCTTCCCTACGCGGTGAATTACATGTCTGCAATGGCATCCGCCGAGGTTAATCCGGCGGTGATATTCAGGGGCCTGGCCACTCAGGACATCTACGGTGAGATAAAGACCGAGGCAGCCAACGTGGTGAGGGACATGGACGTGCTGGGAAAGGATATCATCACCTCCGTCCACACCGCCATCGAAAGGTCCCCCTCCATCAAATACAAGGACTTTCTGCAGGGAATCGTGACGACCATTACATCGGGTGGGAGCCTGAAGATGTATTTTCAAGCAAAGAGCGAGCAGTACCGGAAGGAGAACAGGGTGGAGCAGAAGGGTACCCTGGAGACCCTTGGCGTCATGGGAGAGAGCTTTGTGACCGTAGTGGTGGCAATGCCACTCTTCCTGATAATCATTTTGAGCGTTATGGCGATGATGGGCGGTGGTGGCGATTCCATGTTCCTGTTGTATGTTATTATCGGATTCATGATCCCTGCATCTCAGGGGATGTTCGTGTATGTGATTAGCGGGATAGAGATTGCATGAGGTGCCAATGATATGGGAGAAGAGGAAGAGAAAAGGCCGGTTAAGATCGTTATGCCCTCCAAGGGAGAAAAGAAAAAGAAGAAGAAAATGGAAGACATGGGGCCCGACGAGGTCGTCGATATCATTATGAAGGAAGAGAGGGGGGAGGAAACCGACGAGGAAGCGGAATACGGTATGGGCCTTACCGGTGTAATGAAGACTCGGCTGATCATCCTAACGATTTCAGCGGTCCTGGGTATGATCTTTTTCGGCATGGCGGCATTCGGAGTCACCCTTGATTTTCTCAATTTCGATTATCTTGCATGGATAATGTTGGGAATAATGTTCGTTATTGGCCCGATCAGCATCTATGAAAGCCAAAGGATAAGCAAGGCCCAGAAGATCGAGGAAAGACTGGCGGATTTCCTTAGAGACCTCGGGGAATCCACACATGCCGGATTGACCCTTGCAAAGGCCGTTAAGGTGGCGTCGAAGGGCGAATACGGTGAGCTTACCCCGGAGATCCAGAAGATGGCGGTCCAGATATCATGGGGCCTTCCAGCCACCGAGGCATTGACATTGTTCGCCAAGCGATTGAACACCCCCCTGGTAAAGCGCTCAGTGCTCCTGGTAAACGAGGCAAACGAGGCAGGCGGTGACGTTGCAAGCGTTCTCTCGGCAGCCTCCAGCGACACCCGGGAGATACAGCTCCTTCAGCACGAGCGGAGCACCCAGATGACCATGTACGTGGCCACCATAATGGTAGCATTCGTGGTGTTCCTGGTGGTCATTCTCATCGTTTACAACACATTCGTGCCCCAGATGAAGGAGATGCAGCAGAACCTCAGGGAGGCATCGGAAGAGGGCGAGAGCGTGGGGGGCGGGGTTTCGGCCTTTAACGTTGAGAACGTAAATTTTGCAGAGATAACCTTCGTATACGTGCTCTCCGCTCTGATACAGGGTATAGGAGACGGGTTGGTCGCAGGGCTCATGCAGACAGGCAAGATACTCAACGGCCTGAAATACAGCTTCATCATGGTGTTGATAGTCTTCGTGATCTACGTTTTTGCCATGTGATCCCCCCGCGGGGCTGAGAAGGGCTTGGGCTAAAAGGCCAAGTTCAATGAATAGATAGTTAAAATGGGTATTGGTCGGGATATTTATAGATATTATAGGTCATCTCTTGGAACCAATATGCGGATATTATCACATAATATTTATCAGACCACTAAATACAACTCGGAGGTTCCGTCGTCGTAAACCTTTAGAAACGGCTCCCTCTCGAACTTCTCTATGGCAGGTTGTGACATGGGTTCCGCGTTCTCCCATTGAAGAAGAGCAACGCCGGATTTCATTGGGTCCGAGAGGTATACGTAGTCTATGGTCATTTCGTCGTGAGGATACTTGCATTCCCTCAGCTCGTCCTCGCAGCCCTCCGCATCCGGTGAATGGTAGGTATCGTAGGCATAATCCCAGGTGGCGTTCTTTTCCCCTACTCCGAAGATCAACGAGCTCATCCTGTGATCTGCTGATACGCCCCTTTCTTCCGGGACCTGCCCCCTGATCCAGTAAACGCTGCGGTATTCCTTCCAGTCGATACCCTCTTCGAAACCGCCCATGACCTCCCTTGGCGGATAGGTACCCAGGGGCAGCAGCAAAAATGCAATGATGGTGATGATGATGAAGGGGCGGCCCAGCCCTCTTTCCTTGGCCCCCAGGTCCCTTAGGAAATATACCATTCCGGCACCGGCCAACAGGGCCGTTCCTACCATAACATACTGTCCCAACCTGTACGGGATTATTACCTGGGGAAATATAAGAACTGCCGGGGGCAGCAGGAATACAATGGCCATGGCCCAGGCCAGCGGCGTCAATCCCTCTCTTTCCGTGTCTATATAGGCTGGACCGAGGGAGGTGTAGGATAGAATGATAACGAAGGGAATGAAATACAGGGCGTATCGCATTGGTATTTTGATACCCGTGCCGGGAATCCCCGTTATCGAGAAGGTTAACAAGAAAGAGATAAGTATCAGTGCCAGGAAAACGAACCTGTACAGCCTGGAGCTTAGTCTTCTCTCGGGGGGCGAGAATATCCTGCGGTCATATATCTTGTTCAGGAGGAGAATGTAGGGCACGGCGATAAATGCCAGGATGGGCAGGAGATAACTCCCGTTACCTATGCTGTCCAGCACTATTTGCTGCCAAAAGTTCTCAGTGAACAATATCCAGTATGTGAACATGCCGAGGATCGCGGCGAAGAGGACTTTTCCTTCCCTTCTTATCTTGTATTTGTCGTCATGGCTTCTGAGCAGGGCCCTGAAAAGGGGCAGGAATCCCAGTATGAGAATTAATATAAATGTGGACAGGTGATGGGTGACGATCAAAGCGATAAGCCCAAGGCCCAACCCGAAGTATATCTTTTTCCCCCCTCTTCTGTAGGATATTAACATCAGGGAAAAGATCAGCAGAAGGAATATTTCTCCAAGGGTACCTGCCATGGCATGGGAGGTCGTGTAAGCATGGGGCATTGACAGGACAAGCACAAGGGATGAGAGTAGGGCCACGTCCCTCCTGCCCGCTATCTCCAAGGCCAGGAAATAGAAAAGGGCGATGTTTAGCACGGCCAACGTGGGTATAAGATACCTGACGCAGGACCATAGTTCAAGACCGGAAAGCATGTGGAAGGCCCCGGTGAGGAGGAACATGCCGGGAAATTCCTTGTATGCGATACCCCATCCTTGATAGTCAAAGCTCCCTCCTCGGTTCTCCACGAACAGCTTTGAAAGTCTGAAGTATTCTCCAGTGTCCGAGCCCCAGACATAGTGATTGAAAGAGGGAAAGAGCTGAACCATCGCTGCGATGAACAAGAGGGATAAAAACGCCAGTAAAGTCCACTTCTTTCCGTAAACCATTTGGTCACCATTACGGAAAAACGGCCGAAAGTATATAAACTTGTCCGACAGGGATATGTGTTATAAGTACTGGCATTCCCTTGACATCTTTTGACATCTTTTATGAAAATCATAAATATAGTGAAAGCTTATATATTAGCGATTCAATATTATTATTGAAAGGCGTAAAGGATTATGTGTCTTGATGCCAAATTCAAAAGGACGTCGGTCCTGCTGGTAGTAGCCTTGGCTATTTTGTTAGTCGTCTCCTTGTTACCTCTTGTCAATGTGTCCGAGGAGACTTTAAATAGACCAATAAAAACGACGAGAAGATTATCGACTAAGGATATTGGTGATTTTGACGCGGGTGATGACGTTCCCGATGGTGTGGAAATGGAGGAGATGCGCACCCCGGACTCCAGAACCTATCACCTTGGCGACAACAGTTATACTACGGTTATATGCTTGAACACAACGAGGACCAGAGATACTCAGACCTTCCAGCCAGATAATAATAATGGATACGACACGTTCTTATCCAAGGCTTATCCAACTTATAACTATGGTCAATATTCATATGAAGATATGTATTATAATCCCTATCTCTACGTGGGTAACGATCAATACACCGCTGATGATACACCTGCTCTCGGAGTATGCAGAAGCCTTGTTAAGTTCGACCTATCCTCCCTTCCGGGTGGTATCACCTCAATAGACAGTGCTGTTGTCTCCCTATATTATGCCGGTTATTACGGCTCCACCGGAACGCCAATCCCGGTGGAGGCGTATAAAATATCGAGAAGCTGGGTCGAGGGTACGGGCTACGGCACTTCAGCCACAGCCGGCAGCGGAGCATCATGGAATACGTATGACGGGACGAACTCCTGGTCTACCGAAGGCGGTGATTACGAATCTTCCATACTATCAACTGTTAATATGCCGGTACAGGAGACGCCGGAGCCATGGGGGTTCTACGACTGGGATGTCACCTCTGCCGCCGAAGACTGGTTGGTTAACGGAGAATCAAATTACGGGATATTGTATAAATATTCCAATGAGGCCGCAATGCTCCAGCAGTATTACGTAATTTTTCTCAGTTCTGAAGTTACCGGTACTTATGCGGCCAACCGGCCTAAGATCATGATAACTTACTCAATGAACTCCAAGCCAGTGGCCCGGATCTCCGGCATCAATCCGAACCCCGCTTATACCGGTGACGTTGTAAGCTTTGACGCAACAGGCAGTTCCGACCCGGAGGGCTCCTCGTTGACCTATGAGTGGAACTCCAGCCAGGACGGGCCTCTGGGCAGCATGGTCACCCTGACCATTCCCGCGTCCGACCTTAGCATAGGTCTCCACAATATAACCCTGAGGGTGCAGGACGACGTCGGTCAGTGGTCCGATCCTGTGACCACGACATTGGAGATTATCTACAATCCCCCGCCCCCGGACGTCAATGCAGAGGCCTACGACACCCCGAACGACAACGGGGGGAGCATAACCCTGGCCTGGGTTCAGAACGACGAGGACGATTTCGACCATTACGAGATATACGTCTCGATCTCATCGTTAAGCTCCATAGATTCCAGGGAACCTGATTTCGAGATAGACGAAAAAACTTCAACTTCCAAGGCGGTTACCCAGTATGGTATGAACAAGATAATGGATGGGACGCCTTATTATTTCGTGGTGGTGGCGGAGGACACCCGTGGTATGGTGAGCAACTTCAGCTGCCTTGGCCCGGTCCAATCCCTGGACAACCTTGCCCCGGATCCCGTGGTGATCGGTGACGCCTACGACACCCCGGGCGACGACGGTGGCAGTATCACCTTGGAGTGGACCCGGTCCACTGTCAGCGATTTCGATCGATACGAGATATACATAGATGACGAGCAGTTCTTCAATATCTCCGGAATGACGGCAGAGAAGCAGATAACCAGCAGTGACGTAAAAATGACGACCCTGGCCACTATCGGGGGCGAGGAGCTGGAGAACGGGGCGGACTACTGGGTGGCTATCGTTGCGGTGGACGATTCCGGCAACCTGATAACCGACGTGGGCAGCACCGTGCATGGTCCGGTAATCCCGAAGAACGACAAGATACCGGACAAATTGTCCTATGTGACGATCCAGGACAAGATGAACGATCAGGGCGGAGTTCTGGAGTTAACCTGGGCAGAGAGCGAGGAGGAGGACTTCCTGCTCTACGCGGTATTCGTTTCCGACTCGGAAGATGGATTCGGCATGCTCACCTTGGACGATGCGGTGAAGACGATTGAAGACGTCGAGACAACATCTTCGGACATATCTGGTACTGGGCATAAGCCCCTGGACCCCAATACCGAATATTACGTGGCGGTGGCAGCGGTGGACGAAGCCAATAATATCGGAGATTTCGAGATCGAGGGGCCGGTAATACCCGAGGACAATAAAGCACCGGACATGGTCTCCGGCTTGAAGATCTACGACACCCCGAACGACAACGGCGTGTCCTTTACCCTTGAGTGGTCACCTTCCTCCGCCGATGACTTCTCCCTTTATCACGTGTTCCTCTCCAAGCAGCCATTGGAAAATTTCTACTCGCTCACTCCTTCCCTGGATATTTCGGACAGGGAAACCACGGTCCTGGTGGTGGAGGAGGTGGAGGGAAACGCGATCAAGGCAGGGGATGAATACCATGCGGCCGTTACAGCAGTTGATCTATCCGGGAACGAGGACTTGGACAATGTGGCAACCGCGGGCCCGGTAGCGGTCGTGGACAACATACCCCCTTCCATAGAGGGATGGAGTCACCAGGGGGAGGATGTATTGAACCTTACCGAGGAGTCTTCTTTGACCCTCTCTGTCACTGTTGCGGACGAGGACCAGGGCAAGGTCCAGTACCGGTGGTACCTGGATTCCAAGCAGCTCATCGGGGAGGAAGGTTCGAGTGTAAGCCTGGATACGGATGATTTCCAGATCGGTGGTGATCACAAGGTAAAGGTGGAGGTTGTCCAAGGGGATATGAAGGTGTCCAGGACCTGGAATCTGTCAGTGTCAAAGGACGAGAACAACAACGACCCGATCAACAACAACGATCCCGATAATAACAAGAGCGGCGGGAATGAACAGCTTATATTGATGATCGCGATAATCATCGCGGCCGCAGTTCTGGTCCTTGTGGCGGTGGTAATGAAGAAGAGAAAAGAGAAGGCCCTGGCGGAGGCTGAAGAGAAAAAGAAAGCAAAGACAAAGGCAGCGCCTTCCTCGGGCGGAAGCTTCCCGGCCTACATGCCCGCCTCGTCCACCAACGTGTACGGCAACGGCCCGTACTCCATGCAGGGCTCGCCCCTTTACTACATGGACCAAAGATACCAACCCGATTCGTCAGCAAAATCAGAGGGTAGCGGAGTCCTTGACAAGCTGGCCAGCGCGGTAAAGGGCGAGGAAAAGGAGGAGCCACTCCCCGATAGGGAAAAGAAGCCCACCCTTCCAAGCGATGAGAAGAGCAAACTTCCGCCGGGCAAGGAAGAAAAACAGGCACTGGCAAAGCTGCCAGTGAAGAAGGTACCCGCCAGCATGGCCATGTCTCTGGAGGAGGCGGAGAGGCGGGAAAAGAGGAAGAAAGAGCAGAAAAAGCGGGAAAAGGGCGAGCTGTGCCCGAATCAGGGCGCATCCGTGGAGGACTATGTCTGCCCGGCCAGTGACATGAAGAAATGCAAGCTGGAATGCGTGCAGAAATTGGTGTTCATTGCCACCAAGGCCCAGGCACTAAACGAAGGAAAAAAGGTCAGAAGATGCAATCTGCAGGACAGCTCCTTAAAGGCCTTCATTTGTCCGAAGAACGTAAGGGTCCGCTGCGAGCTGGAATGCTCTCAGAAGAAGCACAAGAAGATCAAGAACGATTATTATCTCTGCCCCAACTGCTGGACCAAGAACAAGCTCGGAGCGGAGAAATGTAAGAAATGCGGTGCGGAACTGTGGGTGGAATCGGATAAAAAAAAGAAATCCAAGAAAGATAAAGATGACAAGAAGGGAAAGAAAGGGAAGGACAAGGACGGGAAAGGGGATTAATAGAGCTTGTAACAATTCTCCATTTTGACCTTGTGAAAGACCTCCATACCCGTTGACCTGTCCTTGTGAACGATTACCAGGGACCCGTTTTCGTCAACCATTAAGGCCCTTCCCTCTATGAATATCTGCGGGTTCATGTATATACGCACAAACTTGCCGATGGTGTATGACCTATCGGTCCATTGTTCCAATGCCGCTTTGATGTCTTCCTCCTCCCCCTTTCCCAATATTTTCTCCAACTGCCGTACAAGCTCCCTCTCCACCTCCTTGTTCTCCACCTCCACCCCCTCGTGTTTTAAAGTGGTTACCCTGTCCCTCAGATTGGCGGGAATATGTTTTAGGTCCACGTTGGTGTTGATTACACCAAATACTTTAAAAATCTCGTTATCTTCGCTCGGGTGAAGGGAAACGAAAACCGATGCTATCTTCTTTGACCGTAACATGACGTCGTTGGGCCACCTCGTGGTTACCCGGGCCCCTGTCGTTTCGTGGACGGCATTGGCCGCGGCCAGGGTCGTGGCCAGGCACAGGGTGTCGCTTTCCCAGGCCTTTTTCTTCTCCATAAGGTGGCAGAAGTATAGCCCCGAGGCAGGCATCACCACGATATCGTCCCCCATTTCCATGTCCTCCCCCTCGCTGGTCAGGATCAGCGTTCTCCCGGCCTTCCGCCCCCGCTTCTCCAGCAGTTTTCCCGCTATCTCGTCAAGGTTGCCCCTCCGGTACCAGTAGACCCTGCGCACCCGTCCCGTGATGTGCCTGGTGGTCCTGTCCGGTTTCGGCATCTTTCCGTCTTTTTTCTTCATCCGGTACACCTGTCGGCCTTTGCTCGGCGCTATTGAAAGATATGGAGGGATAACATTAGGTCACGCGCGCTTTTATTTTTTTCTTTTGAATCGCCACTCCCCGGCTCAAAAAATATGTTGCAGGGACACGAAACATTTATTACAATGTTGTTTCATATATTTACAACAAGCAGCCCCTTGGAGG
>CAZUZU010000075.1:6105-12923 GCA_964624865.1 uncultured archaeon | reverse complement strand
GCCTTGGTGTGGGTAAGCGTTCTCTCGGTGCATATTAAAACGACATTCGAATGTTGCATGGCGGATGCCACATGCCCGGCAGGCTCCTTTTTCTTTGTGTCCGGCACATGGATGGTCATCAAGGCCGATCTCGGCGCTATTTCTAGCGCGGATTCGAAGATGGCTTGACCCACCCGTTCGGTTGCCTTATCTGTTAACACCAGGACCTTGTCCCTCTTGCCCACGTTCATGCATACCGACAATGCATTGTCCGCTCCAGTCTTCAATGTCATCTGTTCGCACTTCCGAATCCTTGAGTTATGGTTCCTATTAGAGGTATAATAGAGGTATGAAACGAAGACTTATTTATTTTTTGACCCGATGTTTTACTGCCATTGGGTAAAGATATCGATCCGTTACACCAATCTTCTACCGCATTTGTTGCAGAACTTGCTGTCCCCCGGTATGGAACTGCCGCAGTACTGGCAGAAAGACCTCTTTTTACCTCCCTCTCCCTCCGACCCCTTTTCTTCATTGCTTGGGGCCGTATCTGCTATTTTCTCGCCTTCCTTTCCCTCTGGTATGGGCGAACCCCCCTCCTCTCCCCTCCTCTCCGTTTCATCCATCTCTTCGATGTCCAGGCTAATGGTGTCCATTTCTTGTCTGAACCTGTTTAACAGCTCGGAGAGATGATCCGCTGCCCCTGTTCCAGGGGGAACGGGTTTTTCCTCCGGCGGTTCCGTGTTGACGGATTGGGGGGGGACTCTCTGGGAGGTGACCCGGTCTATCAGCTCGGAGACCTTTTGGGTCAAAGGCAGTTCTTCCTCGCTGGGCTGCATCGCTTTCATCTCCGGCACCGCCCCCCTGTCCTTTTCCTCCTCTCCCGGAGCTATGTCCACATCCCATTCCTCCTCTTTTTCCAGCTTACCTCCGGCATCCCCACCTCCGCTCTGTTCCGGATGTTTGGATTCAAGGCTCTCCAGTATGTTCTTGCTTATATCGAATGCTCTATGGTAATCCCTTTGATGCAGGGCCACGACAGCGTCCCTTTCCATTGCCAGCACGTCTTGATCCGCCGTTCCTTCTCTTTTCAGGGGGGCAAGAAGCTTCTTTGCTTTATCTAACATCCTCCAGGCCCTTGGGTATTCGATAATATCAACGTTCAACTTGGAGAGAACATCCTTTGTCCTCCAAACCACGTGGTCCCTGGGGTCCCGGGTTCTTTCGATAAGGCCCGGAATAGCGATCTCAACTACCTCGGGCGAGTTCTCAGCTATTGAATTTATAGTTCCTATGGCGCTAAGCCTAACGCTTTCCTCCTTGTCCCTGAGGGCGTTGATGACGAAAGGTACGAGCCTGTCTGCGAATTCCGGACTTTTCTCTCCTATCTTTCCGATCACTTCCAGGGAAAGCCTCCTGATCTCCCGGTTCTCGTCCATGCACCAGGCCTGTAGTTGATCCAGGTAAGGTTGGAGCTTGTCCGGATCGCTCTCCCCTATGCTTGCTAATGCCTTTATTCCGTTCAATCTGACCTCCCTGTTATCGTGCTCCAGTATCTTTGGCATGTAAGGAGAGATCTTGTTCGGATAGGTCTTTGCTATCATGCTGAGAAGATACTCGGCGTTCTTTCTTACGTCCGGAATATTGTCCGTCAAAGCACCGACAACATATGGCAAGACGATCCCAGGCTCCCTTCCTATGGTCACGATGGAATTTAGCAGGAACTGCCTCAGTTCCCTGTTGTCCTCCGCGGTGGCCTTGATGAGGTAGGGAATGATGAGCTTGGGTGCGCTGTTCTCAAGCTCTTTGATCACCAGTATGGCCTGCCATCTGAGACCGTCCTGATGCCTGGCGTTCTCCTTTAGAGCTGAATATTTATAGCTGTCGCACAGGCTCCGTATCACCGGCTTGATGGCCACAGCCACCGCGCCCGGCTCGGCCCTGGCTGTAAGCCCTAGTATCTTAATGACCGCCGAGTACAACTTGATCCACTGGGGCTTTCGGTCCGGCCTGTAAAGCGGGGGAGAGAGGACCTTTGCCAGCCCTCGGGTTGCCATGGCCCCGAGCTTTGGATTTATGTTGGTCCCAAGCCCTATTATCGCCACTGATTTGGTAATTCTTCCAATATATTTCGATGGCGATGTTGAGGCTCCCTGATCTGCTATGAGTTCAAGATACTTGGATATGGGCTTCAGCATGAAGGGGGCTATCTGGGGGTTTGCTTTCAGGATGTTGATCAAGGCGTCCAAGGTGGCGTTGTTTGTGTCCGGTTCATCCCTTCGGAGGCAGGATATCAGCTCCCTGATCACCTCTTCGATCTCGTCCTCTTCGAATTTCGCCAGCCCCCCGAGGGTCTTTGTACCCGAGATCATTGAGCGGGGATTGCCTGACGAAACGCGTTTTAATGCTGATTTTACCTGTCGGCGCATGATAATTCTCCAAATCTCTTTATTAAAAAGGAAAAACAGAAAGCAAAATATAAATATTTGGTTCGAAAGGTCAAAGTGGGAAAAATGTTCCACGGGGAAAAAACATTTATAATATGGTATCCTATATATGGGGTGTAGGGTGTGATGCATGTCAAAAAAGAGGTCTAAGAAAGGATCGGTGCTGGTAGCAGACGATTCGGTTCTGCTTCAGAGCCTGATGAAGGACCTGCTCAAGGATTACAATATCAGTTCGGTGGACGTGGCGGACGACGGGCTTGAAGCGATACATATGGTACAAGAAAAGGATTATAACCTGGTTATCATGGACATATTAATGCCAAATATGAACGGACTAACCGCCATAGAAAAGATTATGGACATCCGTCCCGACACACCGATAATAGTCCTGACCGCACTTCAGAATACGAAGATAATGAGTGAATGCAAGAAATTGGGTGTCAAGGAATTCATTACAAAACCGTTCCACAATCAAAAGATGACCGACCTCATATTGAAGTATATTTAGAGAGATATTTATATATAATCAGCTGTTATACTTACCGATGGAAAGAGGTGAAATAAATGTTTAAAGGCACGATAAAAGGCCTTGATGCAATCTTCCAGAGCGATGTCGAGCCTCCCATGGTGGTCCTGGTCACCGGTCCTCCCGGGTCCATGAAGAGTACTTTCATCCAGATGTTGATGTCCAAATATCTGGATAAGTCCGGAGAATTCGGGCTTTATTCCACCTTGGAAGAGACTGTGGGCAGCAGTCTTAGGAACATGGACAGCGTAGGCATTGAACCGTCCCTGAACCTTCAGATTACAGATTTCACAGAGTTGAGAAAGAGCGAGGAGGGTTCTCTGGATTACCTACAGTTCACCGAAGATATGATCCTTCATTTCAAGAAGAAGATCGGAAAGAGGTTCACCACGTTCGCACTTGATTCTCTTGGTGCCTTGTACAGCCTCATGTCCCTGGACGAGGACATGAGGAAGAAGATGTTCCATTTCTTTTCCTTCCTGAGGGACCAGAACCTCGTTTCTTTGATCGTGCTTGAAAGGGGCCTCAACGGAGAAATGAACTCGCTGGGGAGCGAAGGGTTCCTGGCCGACGGTATTGTCTATTTGGGCCTTAAGAGGGACAAGGGAAGGTTGAGGCGTTTCATTCAGATCGAGAAGATGAGGGGTGTGAGACACAGTATGGAGATGTACGCCATCGATGCCAAACCGGACGAGGGTCTGGTGGTAATGGGTCCGATGATAGAGGAATAGGGCAAATTTTTATATCTTCTTTCGCATTATGCATCTATATTGTATCGGTCCCAGGTGCCTGTAATGACTATTACAAAATCAGAACTAATAGCGCTCATCAGCGACTTAAAAAGGGAGGGATACGTCGTAGATGAGATAGAGGCATATTTGGATCAGGACATCGAAATCCTCCTCCAGGTCTTCAACAATTTCATGGATAACGTTAATAAACTGATATTATTGAGGAAGGAATTTTTAAACATACAGCAACAGGGGATCCCAGCGGACAGTCCAACGGTGGAGAGGATACAGGGGCTTCTTTGGGACCCCGGCGCGGTTACGGAACTTTCCCTTTTAATAAACCAGCTCAAGGTGGAGGTCAGTACCATGAGGGCGGGAGGAGAGGCCGAGCATGGTGGGGAAGAACTAAGGGCCGGGCAAGGACCGAAGGAAAAGCAGGCCTGGCAAAAGGACCATCATAATATCCAGTCTGAGCTCAAGGACATCGCTTCAAGGCAGATCGGAGGGGATGCAAAGGGCGAGCTCCCTCCGGAGAAGCCTGTGCCGGAAGCCTGTGGGCCGGCAAATAAATCTGATCTGTATGACAAGGTGACTGTTAGTGGTATAGAGACCGAGGAGGAACCGGAGCCCGAGGCTGAAGCAGAACCCGAGGCCGCGCCCGAAGCCGTGGAGGAACCCGAGCCCGAGGAGGAACCGGAGCCCGAGGCTGAAGCAGAGCCCGAAGCAGAGCCCGAGCCCGAGGAGGAAGCTGAGCCCGAGGCTGAAGCAGAGCCCGGAGCTGAAGCAGAGCCCGAGGCTGAAGCAGAACCCGAAGAGGAACCGGAACCCGAGGCTGAGCTCGAGGTCAAGCCTGGGGAGGAAGTAGGGTCGGGGTCGGAAGCGGAGGCAGGAACCGAGTCCAAGGCGGAAGGCGAGGGGGATAGTGGTGGCGCCGGGGAAGGCGAGAAGTGCAAGTCCTGCCGGGGTACCGGGGTCTGCTATTCATGCAAAGGCACGGGCAACTGTTTTTGGTGTAGCGGCACTGGGAATATATCGGACGAGAGCGGGGAAAGGGGATGTCCATATTGTTCTGGGACCGGCAACTGTTATTGGTGCAAGGGCACTGGAAAGTGCTCCAAGTGTGACGGCACCGGGGTGATCTAATGGACGATATGTTTAATAATATATTTTCAATTACATATAATGCTAGGGTTGAGATGATTTGACTGCAGTGGATCAGGTCTTGAGAACGGTGCTGGAATCGTTCGGTTTCGATATTCAGGAGTCTTCGGTAGAGGAGAAGAAGATAATCGCCCGGAAGGAGGACATGGCCGTTTACGTAGGTTATATCCTGGAGCCCGAAGACGGTCTGGAATCCGTCAACAATCACAAGATAAAGTCTGGGATGGGAGACTACGACAAGGTCATTATCGCTGCATTATGCGCCGTTACCCGGTCAATGGAGAACCTCTGTAAAGAGAATGGATTTGCTCTCTGGGATAGGGATAAATTGATCCGGGAAATAGGCAGAGCGGTACTTGAAGGGTCAATAGAGGGATTCGGCAATAAAACCATAGAGAAGGAAAGCAAAGAGGACGAGGCTCTGGGGGCTTTCTTCTCTGCGGTCTCCGAATGCGGTGCTGTTGAGTCCCAGGACGACACTTCTGAGACAGTACCTGAAAAGGGGGGTCACCTTCGCGTGCTGCCCTTGAAGTTCGGCGTAGACGATATAAAATCCTTGGCAGGCCCCCAGATATCGGGCTACGATTATCAACTTCAACTTCTTCCGATCTATCTGTTTAATTACAACTGCGAGATTATTTCAGTGGACAACGGCGACAGCATCCAAGCTAGTGGTGTGGTGGGGGTAAATGCCGTTACGGGCAAGTACTATAATTGGGCCAAGGAATACGACACGGTCGAAGATCTTGAATGGGATTACGATATAATGGAATCAAAACTCGATATGGCTGGTGCCGAGGACATCGCCAGAAAGGGAATATCCGATATTAATACCAGGGTAGTGGAAAGGGTGGATGAGCGGGAAACGGCAACCATAATTGAAAGACGCAGCTTCAAACCAAAGGAAGACAGCGTTCAGCTGGAATTTAGACATACGGTTTATCTCCCGGTGTGGGGAATAGCGGGTAAGGAGGGCATCATGCTCATAGACGGTACCAACGGCCGGGTGATGAAAGAGGACATATTCCATTCCGAGGTTCAGGGGGAAAAATAGAATGGCAAAGAAGAAAAAGAACGTTAGCGTACCGAAGGACGAGTTCGAGGATGCGGATGTCGAGGAACACAGGCATTGTTACATCTGTTCGACCCCAATTCCAATGGGCCAGGATGTCTGTTCTCCCGCCTGTAAATTAGAATACGAGAACATGCGCAACAAGACCACGGCACTATTTATGTACGGTGCGATAATAGTTATGGTACTGTTCCTTTTATTGTCCATGCTTTAATAAAATAACTGTTAGGTAGGTGAAATAATGATAGAAATGGGTATTAAGCGAGGACACTACAAAACCTATGACGGTGATGTGGAGTCCTTGATGGAAGATATATTCGGCAATGTGGTAGAAAAAGACGGATGGTACGTTTCGGAATACGGTGCCATGCAGCCTATAAGGGCCAAGATCCAGGGAAAGAGCAAGATATTCGTTGATATCAATACCAAAAAAGATGTGGATGCGGAAACTGCCATGGACACCATCAGGGCAAAGAATAAGTTCCTGGAGGCCGCCACTGGTTACAATTCCAAGGAAAGGGCAAAAAAACTCAAGCAGATGGCAAAGAAGGGTAAATTCTAGAAAAGGCCTATTCTTTATCCTTGCCTTTCTCTTCTTTCTTCTCTTCCTTTATTGATTTTTCTTCCTTTTTCTCCCCTTTGTCTTCCTTCTCCGGTTTCTTATCCTTTTCTTCCTTATCCCCCTCTTCCTCCTCTTTTTCTTCTTTCTTTTCGTATTCTTCTATGAATCTTATTGTCTTGATCTCGGTATATTTCCGGATAGCACTTATGATTCTCAATTTTCCGAAAAGCCATTTCTGGTCCACCTTGGCTATATCCGGGAGGGTTATGGATGCCTTGTCTCCTTTGATGTCCACCTCGAAGTCCGGGGCATGGCCGTAGTTCATGCCAATCGATGCCTC
>CAZUZU010000075.1:0-6095 GCA_964624865.1 uncultured archaeon | reverse complement strand
CCTTTGGTTTCTTGGCCAATCTCTGTATTTCGAACTTGTACACCATATCTCGGCCGGCAAACTTAGGATTGAAATCGATCCTTGCCCTGGAGGCGGTGAGCTGAATGATGGTCCCAACTTTGTTTCCCATGGTTACTTCCATCCCCACCTCCGGGGGCTCTGCATTGTCCTGCTGGAATTGAGGCAAGCGCAGGAGTTTGTTCACTGAGGTCATGAGTATTTCTTTGGGGTCCCTTTCTCCAAACCCTTTTTCAGGCGGTATTTCTACCTCCTTCTCCTTGCCAGGCTCCGCTTTCAACAATGCCTCTTCCAATCCGGGAATGATCTGGGTCTCTCCCAGTATAATGGGCATAGGGCTGTATTCCGCAGCGTCCTTCAGGATATCTTCCTCCTTTGCCCTTTCTTCCTTGGTTGTATCGATCAGCTCCTTCTCACCGTTTGGGGTTACGACCCAAGCGTCGAAATCGACCCAAATCACATCTCCTTCTTTCATATGATATTCCTCCTTGGATTTGTATATCGTAGGGTGCACAAATTCCCGACCCTATTTTAATTTTTCCTTCAATAATAACCCTTGGCTGGGCCGGAAGACCTATGGAATGGCTGCTTTGTTATTCCCGGTCATGCCCCCCCCTCTTCCTTATTCCCCCTCCTTTTCCTTCATTGGGATGCTTTCTTCTTCCTTTGCCGCAACCCTTTCTTCACTATTATTCTCGTGGGGAGATATGGCTTCTTCCACTGTTTCGCGTTCTTCTGCCTTTTCCTCCTTCCCCCCTTTCCCTTGTTTTACTTTTTTCTTTTTTTTACTCTTGGCCTTATTACCGGCTTTTTTCTTCTTTTTCTTAATCTTCCCCTTGGTTTTCTTTTTCTTGCTCTTCTCTTTTTCATCCCTTCCCTCTTTTCTCTCTTCTTTCTTCTTTGGATTTTTTTCTTTATTTGCGGTTTCTTCTATCTCGCCTTCCCCTATGAAGAAGGATTCCTTCAGCCTTTCCTCCTCCCTCAACCTGGATTTCCGATGCAGAAGATAGGCAAGTATTCCCGCTGCCAGTATTATCAGTATAGCTGTCAAAACGCCGGTAGTTGCGTCCATGCCCGGCTCACCGGCT
This sequence comes from uncultured archaeon, assembly GCA_964624865.1. GTDB lineage: Archaea > Thermoplasmatota > Penumbrarchaeia > CAZUZU01 > CAZUZU01 > CAZUZU01. The sequence goes on along the minus strand of CAZUZU010000075.1, from coordinate 4,989 downwards.
CCAGTATCATTCTCCGTCACCTTTACGGATATCGTGTCGGTAACGTTGAATTCCCCGTCGCTTACCCTCAAGGTAACCACGAAGACGCCTGTCTTTGTATATACCTTGGAAACGTTTATTCCCGGCCTGGTCTCCCCGTCCCCAAATTCCCATTCCAAGGTAAGGGGATCATCGTCCTTATCCGAGACCAGGGCCTTGAAGTCATACCGCTTGTTTAGATGGAGCACGTAATAGTTATCTTTCCTATCCTCGTAATGGGGAAGTGAGATATTCACTTCCGGAGGGTGGTGACTAAGTCCAACACCCGGCCCCGTTTGTACCGAGGTGTTTATAGAGGAGGTGCCGTCGTTTGCTTCGAATTTGAAGTAATGCAGGGTATTGGCCTCCAGCCCGGCCAGGGTGGTGTAGAATATGACCCCCACGGCGTAGTTGCTGCCCTGGTACGGGCTAAGGTCCAATGTGATGTTCTCGTCTATGTGGACCTTTACGTATAGGGGTTCGTCATTGTCCAGGTCCGTGTAAGTCACAGTATAGTTGAATTCCGTGTCCGGGTAACCCGCCCTCGGTGAAACGGAGGGGTTCCGGAGCTGGGGAACCCTGTTCTCGATCTCGGCCCCCACAGTGAACACGGAAAGGGTGGTTACATTGGCCCATACCCTGCCGGTGTCGATGTCCATTCCACTGTGTTCGATCAGAGACCATGACCCCTCCTCGTACCTCCATATCCCAAGGGAGAGCTCGTTCACCCCGGGTTCGATATCCTCTGCGGAGTAGCCTATGGATATGTTTGCCAAGGAGAATACATCGAAATTCTCCTCGATCCGGAAATACATTCCGATATCGAAGTTATCTGCAGGTAGCGGATTGGCGGACGTTGGGGTGATGCTCACCTCGCCGCTCCCTCCGAATTCCGCCTTTGCCCAGGGTCGGAAGGGCTCTGCAATGGATTCGTTAACGAACGTTTCAACCTTGGACTCTAATACCACGATAGACTCGAAAGCCGTGTCCGCACCGCCGTATTCGTCCAGCACCTCCAAGGTGATTACGTGTTCCCCTGGCTCCAGGGCGGAAGTCATATGTTCTCCTGTTCCGATAATACCCGAAATATTTGAGCGCCAGGTGTAGCTCAGTGTGTCTCCGTCCGGGTCATAGGAAGGAGAGCCGTCGAATGTTATCTGTTGGTTTTCCAGATATTTGGCATCTGCCGGAGGTTTGCTTATTTCAGCCTTGGGGGGCGAGTTCACCGAGCCCAAGGCGGTGATTTTGTCCCCGTTTGTACCGATTACCTTTCCCTCGGCCAAGGCCATCTCCCACCCTGCGGCATCGAGTTCGGTGGTCCAGCCGTGGGTCAGGGCCATCTTCCCTTGGTTGTCCATTTTCAGCGAATAGGCGGCAATGGCGGTTCCGTTATTGATGTAAATCATGCTCCTCGATGTGGCCAGCTCCGTATCCCCTGTCAATGCAAGTTCCGATATGTTGTACGTGGTCGCGGTCTTACCGTCAGATATGTTCACTATAAGTAGGTTTGGCTCCCCGTTCAATCGGGCAAGGCTTGCCGCGGCATTGAATCCGGGCAGCAGGCCGAGACCGCTTTTCCTTCCTGAAGTGTCGTAATTCAGAGGTTTGAGGTCGGGTTTGAGCACGGCGATGTTGCTTCCGTCGTTCAGCACGATATTGCCGGTCTTGTTGTCCACCATAAGGTTCGGCTCTGTGCCACTGAGCAAGTATTCGGAAAGCACGGTCCCGTCCAGCCCCGTCCTTATCAGAGAAGTGGAATTATATGCCAGAATGGATTGGTCCGTAGGGTCGTACCTGTAACCCACCGGGATCATTGGCACGGAGAAATTCCACTGCAGGGCCCCCGTATCGTCCTCGAACCCGCGGAATCCGCTTTGACCAAGACAGATGACCGAACCGTTACCATAGGTCAAACCCCCCTCCGACTTGAGGTCGCTCTGCCAAACCAGCTCTCCCGAAAGAATATCCAGGGCTATCAGCTCGTCATTGTCCAGTGTCAGAAATACCTTGTCATAGGCCGCCGCCTGCCCGGTAATAGACACGTCCTCCCCGATGATATCGTCGATTCGGGATTGCCAGAGCAGCTCTTCCGGATCGTTCGTTCTTGCACAGATCACCTCTCCGGACCCCGTGGGAATTATGAACCTCCCCTCGTAGACGAGGGGTTTGAGTGCGGGGCCCGCTTGTAGTCCGTAATCCGTTACGTTGGCCGACCAGGCCACCTTGCCTATGTTCACGTCCGGACTGTTCGAATGATGTGTCCCGCCTGGCGTTCCCGAATCACAGGTCCATACATTTGTGGGCAGGGGTCTTAGGCTGTACTTGTGCCAAAAGATGTTGTTATCCGTGTTCGATTCGGGAAGGTCCACGGCCTCCGTTCTAACGTATATCGGAGACCCGTCTTCAAAATATTTAGCTGTCCATGATGCAGTTATTGTTGCATAAGAACCGGGAGTTATGAATTCCCGGGCGGAAGCCAACAGGTTCCATGGGCTCTGTAACTTAAGTATCTCGTACAACTCTATGTTTACCTTCCCTCCGACCTTTCCCTTGTTCCAGACCTTTGCGGTTACGTTGAGAACCTCCCCGTCGAAAATATCTTTTTCGTCGTTAACCGATATGTCCTCCATGCTTCCGGTGAAGTCCGGGGTATCGCTGAGGCAGAGCAGGTTGCCTTCTATGGTGGCCTTGTATACCACCGGGGTCTTACTTGTGTCCGGGTGCTGATCGATATCGGCCTCTCCCAATACCGGGGGGGCGTAAGAGTCGTCCACGATTATCTCGGATGACGTGTTCGTCCACAGCACTCTTTCTTCCGAAGGTAGGGTCGCCGTGGTGTCCACACATCTTAAAACCCCGTCCTTGGAATACACCAGGAGTCGGGATTGGGAGGTTACCAGCTTGGTCCTCACCGTCGAGCCCAGTGTATGGTTCCACAGTATGTCGGTGCTCCCCCCCTGTCCCTCGGCGCCAAGGGCGTAGAGTACGTTTCCCGAGCAAATATAAAGGACATCATCAGCCACCGTACCGGTGGATTGTACTGGATAGGGAAGATTGAGAGACCAGGACTGGCTCCCGTCCGAAGCGTTTATGCAGTGGACCCCTCCCCCCTTGTTCCCCACGTAGACGTGTCCCTGATGATATACGGGGGATGATACCAGAGGCGAATACGTGTTGTAATGCCATTTTTCCGATCCGTCGCTACCGGACAATGCAATGACCGTTCCCGTTTCGTTGGCAAAGAAGACGTCTCCGGCGTGCAGGGCGGGAGGCGTGTGTATCTTGCTGCCCGAATCGTAGGACCAGACAAGCGTGCCCGTTGATGCCAGAAAGCATTGGAAACTCCCGTTACCCAGGCCAACGTAGATCCTGGAATCGTCCGCGTTGATGCTGTGACTTACCCTTCCTCCGATGCCGGTGCTCCAAAGCTCGGAAAGCTCACCCTGCGCATTGACCGAAAGGGCTTCGAGCTTGCTGGCCTCTTTGGTCACCGCATAGACCCGGCCCGAGGCATAGACCGGCGGGGCCTCCGCCGCCTGCCCGAGATAGTATTTATCTATGATATCGCCGGTGGACCCGTTGATTGAATAAAGGTTGAAATCTGGAGAGGTGGCGAAGACGGTGTCCTGATGAACCACGAAGGAGGAAAGGTAGGGTGTTGCTTCGGGCACCCCAGATTTTATCCTCGTCTCCCAGACCGCAACCGGTTCTTCGGGCGTGTCCAGCTCCAGACCCGGGTTGTTCTCCGGGTCTCCGTACGGGTTGGTCCAATATCTGGTGCCTGTATGAATTACCTCCGACGCCTTGACGACACGAGACAAACTATTTTCTTTTTTTTGGACCATGTCGCCCTGTGAAAGGAATAATGTGCTCATTAGTACAAGTATGATAACCCCGGCAATCAATCTCGATTTGGACATGCAACTCACCGTTTTGTCAGTTCTATTATAAGGTCATATTTCTATACCTTATAAAAAACTTATGGGACGATAATGAAATAATCGGTTGGAATATCACAGGTGGAGGATGTTCTTGTTAATGGCACAAAGTGTCTTGGTGTATATTACGCCGTCTATGGGTCTGATCTTGTCGATTATTATGGCGCCCATGTCCTCCGGGCAGGGTGCCTCTATCTTGGATATGATGTCGTATTCCCCCATTAACTGATGGCTTTCCTTCACCTCTTGCACCTTTCGCAGGACATCGTATACGTTTTTTTCCTTGTTCGACGAGACTGCAATGAGGGTATATCCGATGGTCAATTTTGTTCACCATCCTTATATAAGCTTTAAGAACTATATATTAGTTGCGACAAAAATACAACATTTTCTTCAAAGAATGTTATATGAACCCGTGAACATGTGTACATCTCAACCTTGGTTGTAATCGTGGCATGCGGTTGCTCCTTGACCCCTACCTTCCTCGATACCTACGCATAGATACGATATATTGCCCGTTTTAATCTTTTCTTTTAGTATGTCCAGCAGGTATGATGCGAGACACTCAGCTGTGGTACTGTAAATCGGGAGTAATTTAACATCCTCCGCTGGCAGAACGTATTTTTTATTCCCATCTACAATGACCCTGACCTCATCCCCCTCCTCGGCGATATCGAGTGACTTGGAGCCTGAGGGCAGCAATACCCTGTGATCCATATCCTTGATTATGTCCCTGAGTAGTGGTTTTACGGAAGAAAAGTCCAAGACCATATTATCCGGCCCGAGGGTTCCCCTCACTCTCAGGCTCACAACGTATGTGTGGCCGTGCAGCCTGTGGCATTTACTGTGATGGGGTATGAAATGAGAAGCGGAGAACTTGATGTCTCTTTCCCAACCGTCTATGTTCAATTCAAATAGTTTCTGTTCCATGTCAAATACCTCGTGGGCTGACACCAGACAGGATTTGATGCCGGGAGTCACAATTGTTTTCTTAGGAGGTGATCCATCCGCAGGTTCCCCTACGGATACCTTG
>CAZUZU010000074.1:0-13057 GCA_964624865.1 uncultured archaeon | reverse complement strand
TTCAATTCAACACGTCTGGCTCTGTAAATCGTGTCGTTTTTCTACAGTCTCAAATATAAAAAATAAATATAAAAAATAAAAAAGGAATGATCACTTTCATGGGATCTATCATAATGATGGATCTAAAAAAGGTCTTGCATTCCTTCACTGGGCTTTTTCTACTTCTACGGCTTGCTTACCCTTGGTGCCTTCTGTGATTTCAAACTTCACGGATTCACCCTCGTTGAGGGTGCGGAACTCGCCGGACTCCTTAATGCCGGTGAAGTGGACAAATACATCGCCCTCTCCGTCATCCAGTTCGATGAAACCATAGCCTTTCCTCGGGTCGAACCATTTTACTTTCCCTGTTGGCATTGGTCTACCTCCTTGCTTTGTTTCTATTTTTTTCCCCACGACATATGTCATGGGCCTATGCATATCGCTGTTAACACATATAAATCTTTTTATCGACGCTTTTCTTTGGTGAAGGGGAAAAGAGAAGAGTATATGCGAATATATATATATGTAAAACTGATTTTGAAGCCACGTAAATGACCCGAATGTCAGATGCAAGGCCCCAACAATATATAACTTGTCTGACCGTGAAGGTCCCGGGAAAGGCCAATCATACCAGGGAGAGTTGAGAATATGTCAGCACCGGATACAGGAGATTTATGCGAGCCAGGAGAGACTGATAATAAAGGATCAGGACTGGAGAATAGCGCGGATTTCGAAGTTATTGACAAGATAATCCGGAAGTACAGCGGGGACAAGAAATACCTGATATCCATACTGCTGGACATCCAGGACGAGTACAACTATCTGCCAGGGGACGCACTGGAATATGTGGCTGAGAGTCTGGAAGTGCCTCTATCGAGGGTGTACAGCATAGCCACCTTCTATTCCGCTTACAGTTTGAATCCCAGGGGCGACTACAAAGTAACCGTCTGCCTGGGAACCGCGTGTCACGTGCGGGGCGGGGCGAAGATACTTGACGCCCTCGTGGACGAGCTGGGCGTCAAACCAGGGGAGACCACCGAAGACATGATGTTCACCCTGGAGACGGTTGCCTGTCTGGGGGCCTGCGCTCTTGGCCCGGTGATAGTGATCAACGATGAATATTTCGGCAATATGAACCCTGCCAAGGTGGTTTCGGTGGTAAAAAAATACAAGGCTAAAGGGGGGAACTGAGATGAGAATCAAGGACCCGAGGGAGCTGAAGGAGCTCGCGAACGAGATCCGTGAGAGCGAGAAGCCCAAGAAGACCCAGCTGATAGTTTCTACAAAGGCGACGTGCTGCTACCTTAACGGGAGCGAGGCGGTTGCCCAAGCCCTTGAAAAAGCGATAAAGAAGGCCGGCCTTGAGAACGATGTGGAGCTGCTTACCACAGGATGCCTGGGATTCTGCCAGGTGGAGCCCATAGTGATCGTCAGGCCGCAGGGCATATTTTATGCCGATGTAGAACCCAAGCATGCCGAGGATATAGTTTCGAAGACCGTGATGAACGGCGAGGTGATCGAGGATATATTGTACACCGACCCGGGCACGGGTGAGAGGATAGAGAACGAAAAGGACATCCCGTTCTATCGGAAGCAGGAACGGGTGGTGCTCGGTAACAACGAGAAGATAGACCCGACCAAGTCGGAGGACTACCTGAAGGTGGGGGGATATGATTCGCTTTCCAGGGTCCTTTCCTCGATGTCGCCGGAGGACGTTATCAAAGTGGTCAAGGATTCCGGGCTCAGGGGCAGGGGCGGTGCCGGCTTCCCCACGGGCCTGAAGTGGGAATTCGCCAGGGGAGCGGAGAGCGACGAGAAGTATATCGTGTGCAATGCGGACGAAGGTGATCCTGGCGCCTACATGGACCGCAGCATCCTGGAGAGCAATCCCCATTCGGTACTGGAGGGGATGATAATCGGAGCCTATTCAACAGGGGCCCACCATGGCTATATCTACGTGAGGAACGAGTATCCCTTGGCGGTCAAACATATCACCAAAGCGATCCGGGAGGCGACCGAGCTGGGCCTGCTGGGAGAGGACATAATGGGCTCGGGTTTCGATTTCGAGATCAAGATATCCAAGGGCGCGGGCGCGTTCGTGTGCGGGGAGGAAACGGCTCTCATCGCCTCAGTCGAAGGTAAAAGGGGAACGCCCCGGCCCAAACCGCCGTTTCCCGCCCAGAGGGGTTTGTTCGGAGAGTCCACCAATATAAACAACGTGGAGACCTGGTCCAACGTGCCATTGATCATAGAGGGGGGCAGCGAATGGTATTCCGGGATAGGGACCGAGTCCTCCAAGGGTACCAAGATATTCTCCCTGGTCGGAAAGGTCCAGAACACCGGCCTGGTTGAGGTTCCCATGGGAACCACCATCCAGGAGATCGTTTACGACATAGGAGGCGGCTCTCCCAAGGGTAAGGACGTGAAGGCCATACAGATAGGCGGCCCCTCCGGGGGCTGCATACCCCAAAAGCTCTTCCACCTGCCCATAGATTATCAATCATTGACAGAGGCGGGCGCCATACTCGGCTCAGGCGGTCTTATCGTGATGGACGAGGACACCTGCATGGTGGACGTGGCCAGGTATTTCACGAATTTCCTTCAGGAGGAGTCGTGCGGCAAATGCACCTTTTGTCGATTGGGCACCAAGAGGATGTGGGAGATACTGGACCGTATCACCTGCGGCAAAGGGTCCAGAAGGGACTTGGACCTGCTCAGGGAGTTGGCCCCCAAGGTAAAGGAAGGCGCGCTTTGCGGCCTGGGCCAGACCGCGCCCAACCCCATCATGACGACACTTCGTTACTTCGAGGACGAGTACCATGCCCATGTGGACGAGCAGACCTGCCCATCGGGACAGTGCAAAGCTCTCATCGAGTATCTTATCGATCCCGATAAGTGCACGGGCTGCCACGCATGTGCGGTGATGTGCCCGGCCGACGCCATCGAGGGGCAGGTTAAAGAGCCTCACAAGATCGACCCGAAAAAGTGCACCAAATGCGGCAGCTGTTACGAGACCTGCAAGTTCGATGCCATTAATTTTGTTAAGTCCGAGGGGGGTGATTGAGATGGTTAAAGTAAAGATCAACGGCGAGACAAGGGACGTCCCCGAGGACAAGACCATATTCGAGTATCTGAGGGATCAGGGGGAGCACGTGCCTGGGCTGTGCAAAACTTCGGAACTGGATCCTACCGGGGCATGTCGCTTGTGTTTGGTGGACACCGGTAAGAAGATCATGCCTTCTTGTACCATAAAACCGGGGGAGGGCATGGAGTTAGAGACCCTCAGCGACAAGATAATTGATATGAGGAGGACCTCCCTGGAGCTCATGCTTTCCGATCACGACGGTGACTGCATAGGTCCCTGTCAGGACGGCTGCCCGGCGGGCGGCGACGTGCAGGGGTACCTTGCCTTGATATCCATGGGCAAATACCACGACGCGGTGGCCCTGATGAAGGAGAAGTACATTCTCCCCGCGGTTCTGGGCAGGGTCTGCCCCGCCTTCTGCGAGGACAGCTGCCGCAGGAACCTCGTGGAGGAGCCTTTGTCCATAAGGCTGATGAAAAGGTATGCCGCGGACCGGGACCTCGAGGACCCGTGGATGCCCGAGACACCCGAATCATCGGGGAAGAAGGTGGCGGTGGTTGGCGGTGGGCCTTCCGGCCTTTCATGCGGCTATTACCTGCGGTTAAAGGGCCATGATGTCACCGTGTTCGAGGCCATGCCCGAGCTCGGAGGAATGGTCCGCTACGGCATCCCGGAATATCGAATGCCGAGAGATGTGCTGGCCAAAGATATCAAAACGGTTACGGATACCGGGATAGAGGTAAAAATCGGAAGCCGCTTCGGCAGGGACGTGACCCTTGACGAGCTCAGAAAGGACTACGATGCCGTGTTCGTCGGTATCGGTTCCTGGAAGAGCCGCAAGATGCGCATAGAGGGGGAGGAGTTGAAGGGCGTTTTACACGGCATCGATTTCCTTCGAGCAGTGAACAGCGGCGAAAAGGTGGACCTTGGTAAGAAGGTCTTTGTGGTGGGCGGTGGCGACGTTGCCATGGACGTGGTAAGGACCTGTATACGACTGGGGTCCGAGGTATCCCTTGTTTACAGGCGGTCCCGGGCCGAGATGCCTGCCCGAGACTGCGAGATAGAGGAGGCGGAGGAGGAGGGAGTGAACTTCGAGCTTCTCACCAACCCGGCAAGGGTGCTTGGGGAGGGGAAGGTGGAGCAGATCGAGCTCATCCGAATGGAGCTGGGAGAGCCGGATGAGAGCGGTAGGAGGAGGCCGATACCCGTAGAGGACTCCAATTTCATCCAGGCCGCCGACAATCTTATCATTGCCATCGGGCAGGGAAACGATGATGATGAGATCAAGGGACTGGGCCTGGATTCGGAAAGGGGAAGGATAACAGCGGACGAAGACACCCTGCAGACCGAATTGGAGGACGTGTTTGCCGGCGGTGACGCGTTCCTCGGCCCGAACACTGTGGTCGAGGCGATAGCCTCGGGTAGGAGAGCGGCGATGATGATAGACCTATATTTCAAGGACAAGCTGGCCGGGGCAAAGGAGGCCTTGAAGAACCCCTCCCGGAACATCCCCTCAGTAGTTGGTGACCCTGACATCTATGGCATGATAATGGACCTACGCCCCTACAATCACTGGAAGGATGCCACCGAGGAGGATTACCTGGACGTGGACCGGAAGGAGAGGGTGAAATCCAGATTCCGGTCACCTGATGAGAGAAAGACTGATTTCAAGGAGGTGGAGCTTTCCCTGACAGAGGAGGAGGTGGCCGAGGAGGGAAAGAGATGCATGTCCTGCGGCTGCGACGAGGTTTTCAAGTGTAAATTAAGGGAATATTCCACCCTCTACGAGGCAAAACAGGATAAGTTCCCCGGGGTAAAGAACGAGTTCGAGATCGACGAGAGCCATACCAACATGGTGCTCGATAATAACAAGTGCGTGCTTTGCGGCAGGTGCGTGAACCTTACCCAGGAGATCACTGGCGAGGGGGCCGTAGGCTTCTTGAACAGGGGGTTCGACACCATGGTTTCTCCCCCGCTTGGCCGAACAATGGCCGATTCAAAGGATATGCTGCTGGGAGACATGATAGACGCGTGTCCCACCGGCGCGTTGACAGAGAAGCTGCCCTTTGAAAAACCCGGGCCCTGGAGGTCGGAGACCGGGGCCACCATCTGCAACGGATGCGGACTTGGATGCGAGATGAACCTGGAAACCTACAAGACCCTGGTCCTCAGAGCTAGTGCCAAGGAGGACGGCTGGAACGCTGGTCACTTATGCGATATCTGCCGCTTCCGTCGCACCTGGTCCCCCAATGACAGCGGTAAGGGGGAAGGGGACGGCTCGAGCTCGGTTTCATTGAAAGAGGCACTGTCCGCTTTGAAGGGACACGGGGATGATATTGCCTTGGTCCTCACCGGGGACGTTACCCTGGAGGAGGCCGAGAGGTTCGAGAAGCTGGCCCAGGCCAAGGATATGAAGCTGTGTACCCTGGCGGAACCGGGTGTTTCCAACGCTTCCCTTAAGGACCTGGCCAAGGCTAAAAGGATCAGGCTGGACGCGGATCTCGACCGATATCCCGTGATGAAGGTCTTCCTTAACAGGGCGTTGGAGAACGGTGCCCAGCTGGTGGAGGATGACAGTGATATAGTGGTAACCGAGTCACCTGCCGAACCCGGGGAAACGCCGACCATAGTGCTGCACCCGGGCATTAACGACGCGGGCCAGCTCCGGATGGGCCTGGACGGAATATCCGATTCCGATTGTTATCTGGTGGTGGGTAATCTCGGCCGAAAACTGGACGGTTTCACCGTGGTCCTGGGTCAGAGCCCCCACGCCGATCTGTGTGTCAGATATCCCGGTTGGGTGGAGAAGGAAGGTACGGTGGTGGATACCTTTGGAAGAGAGATGAGAAGTTCCAGGGTGGTGGAGTCCGATGCGGATTGGCAGAAAGTCATTGCTCGACTCGAGGAGCTATAGATCGTCTGGAAAGTTTGCTCGGAATAAAAGTCGCTCGCTCTGTGTAATATATACCTAGTGTGTAGAATGGGGAAGAAGGTTGGCATTCATGAGCTGTCAAAATGGAAAGGGCCTTGGTCTAATCGAGCCGGATAGAAATATGAAAATAAGTAATCCTTTCTCCAGGACCCAGATACTTTTCAACAGATCAGGGGATGAACTTAACCTTTTGAAAGGGATTATCAGAAACATTATATTGCTGCACTACATTTCGGTATCGACTCCCTGGTACGGGGGAAAACCAGAAGACATCGGTGTAAGTAATGGCCGCTGATCAAGGAACCGGGACCCTGGAAGAGATGAAGGAAAGATATCCGGATAAATTTGCCCCGGAAGAGGAGATATTCGGCAACATACACCGGGGTGATAGGATATTCGTCGGAACGGCCTGCGGGGAGCCGCAGTACCTGGTCCAAGCCCTGATCGAATACGTGGAGTCCAATCCCAAGGCATTCTTCGACGCGGAGCTCATACACGTTTGGACCCTGGGGGTGGCCCCCTACACCAAGGAGAAGTTCAAGTCCAACTTTCGCCATAATTCGTTCTTCATAGCAGGCAATACCAGGGAGGCCGTAAATCAGGGCATGGCGGACTACACACCCATCTTCCTTTCCGAGGTACCTCATGTTTTCAACAAGGGGCTTGTGCCAATTGACGTGGCCTTGGTCCAGACCTCTCATCCCGACAGGCACGGCTATATGAGCCTGGGGGTCAGCGTGGACATAGTCAAGACCGCCATAGAGAGGGCCTCACTGGTCATAGCCCAGGTCAACGACAGCATGCCCCGCGTTCACGGTGACGGCTTCATCCATATGGATGACGTGGATTACATGATACATCACGACGAGCCTTTGCTGGAGTACGACGTGAGCGTGGAGACCGCGATCCCCGATAAGATCGGCAGATACGTTTCCAGGCTGATAGAGGACGGCGACACCATCCAGGTGGGATACGGGAGCATACCCAATGCAATCCTCTCCAATCTGAAGGACAAGAAGAACCTGGGGGTGCACACCGAGTTGATAAGTGACGGCATCGTCGAGCTGATGAAGGAGGGGGTGGTGGACAACACCAAGAAGACCATCAACAGGGGCAAGACAGTTGCCACCTTCTGCATGGGCTGTAAGGATACCTACGAGTATCTGGACGACAACCCTGCGGTCGAGTTCAGAACAGTGGATTACACCAACGACCCCCTTATAATCGCCCGGCACGATAACATGACCGCTATAAACAGTGCCCTGGAGATAGACCTAACCGGGCAGTCCACCTCCGAATCGTTGGGCGAGACCTTCTACAGCGGTATAGGCGGGCATGCCGATTTCATGCGGGGTGCGGTCCTGGCCAACAACGGAAAGACCATACTCGCCTTACAATCAACCGCCGAAGGAGGTAAGACGTCTCGTATCGTGCCTTATCTGAAGGAGGGTGCCGGCGTTACCCTGAACAGGGGGGACATCCACTACGTGGTCACCGAATACGGCATAGCATACCTCCACGGCAAGAACGTCAGGGAAAGGGCAATGGAGCTTATAGCCATAGCACATCCAAAGCACAGGCCCTGGTTGATAAAGGAGGCAAAGAAACGAAATCTCATATATCAGGACCAGGCCTTCATCCCGGGTGAGAAGGGAAAATATCCCGAGGAGCTGGAGGTCTACAGGACCACCAAAACGGAATTGGAGCTGCTGCTCAGGCCGGTGAAGATCAGCGACGAGCCCCTGCTCAAGGATTTTTTTTATTCTTTATCGGACCAGAGCATGTACCAGCGCTTCATCTCCGTTAGGAAGGACATGCCCCATGAAAGGCTCCAGGAGTTCGTGATTATAGATTACAGCAATGAAATGGTGGTCCTTGCGGTACGCGAGGAGGAAGAAAAGGAAGAGGTTCTCGGGGTAGGCCAGTACGGCATAGACGAGAACTCCCATACAGCCGAGGCGGCCTTTGCCGTAAGGGACGATTGTCAGAACGAGGGTATCGGCACGGAACTCCTCGGATATCTGACCTACCTGGCAAAGAAACGCGGTCTTCTCGGCTTTACCGCCGAGGTCTTGGTCGAGAACAAGGCCATGCTCCACGTGTTCGAGAAGGCTGGATTCGATATCCAGAAGAAACCCGCAGGCGGCACCTACGAGTTGAAAATGACCTTTAAGGAGGCATCATGAAACAAGAAGAACCGGATATCAGATATCTGTTCGAGCCCCGGTCAATAGCCGTCGTGGGCGCTTCCACCAGCCCAGATAAGATAGGTTACAAGGTGGTTGACAATATTGTAAAGGGGGGATACGAAGGTAAGATATATCCCATAAATCCCAAAGGCGGAAATCTGCTGGGCAATGAGGTATACGGGTCCCTGGGGGAGGTCGAGGGGAATATAGATGTTGCGGTCATATGCATTCCCGCCAAGTATGTTTTCGAATCGGTCAAGTCTTGCAGCGAGAAGGGGGTGAAGTTCCTGGTCGTGATAACTTCCGGCTTCAGCGAGGTGGGGAACATCGATGAGGAGGAAAGGATAGTGTCCTATGCCAAGTTGAACGGCATGAGGGTTCTCGGCCCCAATATTTTCGGAATATATTCTTCCAAGGTGAGTCTGAACGCCACCTTCGGCCCCTCCAACGTAAAAGAGGGGAACATTGCAATAGTAACCCAGAGCGGGGCCCTGGGAATTGCGATGATAGGCAAAACCGCCGCGGAGGACCTAGGTCTATCTTCGGTGATATCGGTGGGCAACAAATCAGACATCAACGAGAGCGATCTGGTGGATTACCTGGCCCTGGACCACGGTACCAGCGTTATATTGATGTACGTGGAAGGGGTGAAGGACGGTGATAAGCTCATAGAATCTCTAAAAAACGCCTCCAAGAAGAAGCACGTGGTGGTCATTAAATCAGGACGCTCAAGAAGGGGCGCTATGGCCGCAGCCTCACACACGGGCTCCCTGGCAGGCGAGGACGTGGTTTTCGATAAGATCATGGGACAGTGCGGCGTGCTCAGGGCCACGAGCATAGACGACGCGTTCCACTGGTGCAGGTTCTTGTCACAATCGGACGTGCCGGAGGGCGAGAACGTAGTTATCATAACCAATGGCGGCGGGGTGGGTGTGATGGCAACCGATGCCTGCGAGGCCTACGACCTTAACTTGTACGACGACCCGGAGGCATTGACAGAAATGTTCTCGGACGTGATGCCCTCCTTCGGTTCCGCCAAGAACCCCATAGACATTACCGGTCAGGCAACGGCGGAGGATTACGGAAGGGCCTTGGAGATCGCGCTGGGAAGCGAGAATATTCACGCTGTCATCGCCCTGTACTGCGAGACCGGGACATTGGACAGCGAGCAGTTCCCCAAGGTTCTGGACCGGGAATTCCAACGTTACCGGGGCAGAAAGCCCATTGTGTTCTCTCTGTTCGGCGGGGAAAAGATCAAGAGTATAATTTCGGACCTGAAATCGGAGAACGTCCCGGTGTTCGAGGATGTCTATGATTCGGTGTCCTGCCTAGGCGCCCTATATAGAAAGAAGAGGTTCGTGCGGGATTACAGCGAGGATTACGAGTATCATGACATTGATGTGGAGGGCATATATTCGGTGGTGAATCAAGCCCTGGCCGAGGGTAGACATTTCCTCCTGGCCCCGGAGGCCAAGCAGGTTATGAAGGTGGCCGGGATCAGGGGCCCGAAGACCCGGATGGCAAAGAACATCAAGGAGGCGGTGGACGCGGCCCGGGATATTGGCTACCCGGTGGTGATGAAGATCGTTTCCAGGGATATAATCCACAAGAGCGACGCAGGAGGCGTGGCCCTGGACCTCGAGGACGAGGGGGAGGTGATGGACGCCTACCAGGCGGTAATGAAGAATTCCAGGAATTACGATCCCGGTGCCAAGATCGAGGGAGTGGAGATATCCGAGATGGTGACAAACGGGCTGGAAACCATAGTGGGGGCAAGGAGGGACAACGCCTTCGGCCCCATAGTGATGTTCGGCCTCGGAGGCATCTACGTCGAGGTGATGAAGGACGTGTCCTTCAGGGCCTTTCCCCTGACCAGGGAGGAGGTCATGGACATGATAAACGATATCAGGACCTATCCCATCCTGTTGGGTGTGAGGGGGGAGAAAAGAAGGGACATAGGGTCAATAATAGATACAATTATTAAGGTCGGAAATCTTCTCAACCAGTGTGATGCGATAAGTGATATAGAGGTAAATCCACTAATGGTGTACGAGCAGGGTGACGGATCGGTGGCACTGGACGTGAGGATACTGTTGGGAAAGAATAGAGGTGAATAGATCATGAAACCGGTAATCTTCGGATCGGGTCGAGAGAACTCTGGCAAAACGAGCATTATCGCAGGACTCTGGCGTTCCACAGGCGGGGATCACGGATACATCAAGCCCATGGGCGACAGGCACGTCTACAAGAAGAAAAGGCTCTGGGATTACGACGCGGCATTGATGGTCAATGCGTTCGGCCTGGACAGGGGCGTGGAGTCCATTACAATTGGTTTCGATCATTCCAAGCTCAGGTTCATGTACGACAAGGACAGCATAGGGGAAAAGCTGAGGTCCATGGTGGAAGAGAACGACAAAGGTACGGGGACACTGTTCATCGAGGCGGGAAAGGACCTTGTCTACGGTGGGAGTGTCCACCTGGATGCCGCCTCTATCTCCAAGGCCTTGCAGACCCCCCTTGTCATAGTGCTTGCCGGCAACGAGCACGGGATCATGGACCAGATCGTGTATGCAAAGAGGTATCTGGATATCCGGGGGGCGGAGCTGGGCGGGATCATCCTGAACAAGTTGAAATCAACGGAGGAGTTCATGGACATGTACCGGGAGGAGATCGAGGGCATGGACATTAATATCCTTGGCGCCCTTCCCATGGAACCGGAGCTGGCGTCCTACGACGTGGCCCAGGTGGTTGAAACGCTGTTCGCCAGGGTCATCGCAGGGGAGGGCGGTATCCACCGAAAGGTCAAGAACGTCTTTGTGGGGGCGATGTCCGCCAACGCCGCCCTGAGGAACCCGCTGTTCGAGAAGGAAGAGAAGCTGATAATAACCAGCGGGGATCGAACTGACATGATAGTTGCCGGTATAGAGAACGGGGCGTCGGGCATAGTGCTGTCCAACAACATACTTCCCCCCTCCAATATCATATCCAAGGCCACTGAAGCCGACACACCCCTGCTGCTGGTCCCCTTCGATACCTTTCAGGTGGCCAAGAAGATCGATGACATGGTGCCCCTGCTCAACCACCAGGACCAGGACCGGCTGGACCGGCTGGCCTCCATGGTTAAGAAGGACATCGATGTTTCCGAGCTGATCGATTAAATGGTATAATGCAAACATGTATGAGACAGAGATAAATACGAGTAGAACATGCTCTATCGGCATAAGGTGATACAATATGGTCAAACCGTCCCCTGAAGAACAGAAGAAGAGAATGGAAGAAGAGAGAAGGAAGATACGTGAAAGGATCAAGGGAATTAAGAACAGGATCATCATTGCCTCCGGCAAGGGAGGGGTGGGTAAGACCACCGTGGCGATCAACATCGCCTATGCCCTGGCCGAAGAGGGAAAGAAAGTGGGGCTTCTAGACGCCGATATCACAGGGCCCAATGTGCCCAAGATGCTAGGCCTGAAGGATAAGCCCGAAGTCAAGGACGAGAATACGATAATACCTCTTGACGCGGAGGGTATAAAGGTGATATCCCTGGGCCTGTTCCTTTCCGAGGAGCAGCCGGTGATATGGCGGGGGCCACTGAAGAGCGTGGCCATAAGGCAGTTCGTAAGGGACGTGGAGTGGGGCGAACTGGATTACCTGATCATCGACCTGCCCCCCGGAACTGGCGACGAGGCAATCACCGTTTCCCAGGATTTCCAGCCCACCGCCGCCGTGGTGGTCACCACGCCCCAGGACGTGGCCCTCTTGGACTCCCAGAAATCCCTGACCATGGCCAAGAACATAGGCATTCCGAACATCGGTATAATCGAGAACATGTCCTCGTTCGTTTGCCCGGAATGCGGCGCTGAGATCGATATATTCGGCAAGGGCGGCGGGGAGAAGTTGGCCCAACTCCAAGGCTCCCAACTGCTCGGCTCCATCCCAATTGACATAAACATCAGGAAAGAGTCGGACAAGGGAAAACCGATAATGCTTCAGGATGCGGATAGCGGGGGTAAGGAAGCCTTCGGAAAAATAGTGACCAAGATAATGGAGGAGATGTAGATGACAATAGTAGCTGTTCCCACCATGGGAGGCAAGGGCCTTGATGAGAGAGTGGGCGAGCACTTCGGAAGAGTGCCAACCTACACTGTGGTGAATACGGAGACCAACGAGGTTAAGGTCATAGACAACACAAGCGAGCACGGGGGAGGGAGTGGCTATCCCCCGGAGCTTCTCGCGGGAGAAGGGGTCGAGACCATGCTCTGCATGGGGCTTGGCCGCAGGGCCATCATGATGTTCCAGGACATGGGCATAATGGTATACGTGGGTGCGGTAGGAACGGTAAAAGATGCCTTGAAGTCCTGGGAAAAGGGAGAACTGGAGCCCGCCACCGACGAGAACGCGTGCAAACAGCACGCCTTCAGGGACCATCACTGATATTATTCTCGATGGTTTGAACAGATCCAGGCAAATATGCTTGTGGGACGTGCGTGGCAGTTATTCCCGTTCCAGGCTCTCGTGCTCTTCCCTGGGCATAATAACTATTTCACGGCCGTTGATTATGGAGTCCGCTACCTTTTTCCTTGCCCTGGTCAAAATTCTCCATAACGTTCCCCTGGATATGCCCATCCTCTCTCCGGCCTGGGCCTGGGTAAGCCCCACGAAATCCACCAGCCTGAAGGCCTCAAGCTCCTCCAGGCTCAGGAATACGGGGTCGCCCAGGTGAAGTCCCTTCCCGCTGGCGGGATAGAAGTGCCTGTAGTTCGGGGCGTGGCCGATCCTTCTCCTCTTCCTTCCTCTGCCTCGGGACATGTTATATGTTAAGGTTTTTTTTATCTAAATATTTATTGGTCTTTTGGGGCGGGGGAGACCGTAAGA
>CAZUZU010000073.1:1918-13324 GCA_964624865.1 uncultured archaeon | reverse complement strand
TCCGGCCAGTTCTGCACCAAGCCGGGGGTGATATTCCTGCTCAAGGACCCCTGGTCTAAGCAGTTCGTGCAGGGCCTGGCACAACAAATGAAACGTCTGGCTCCCGGTCTTTTATTGAACGAACGAATATTGGACAATCTTGCCCAGGGCCTGGAGCAGTGCCGCAATATCTCCGGACTGGAGATAGTTTGCGGGGGTAAACCCTCCCTGGAGGAGGGTTACAGGTTCGAGAACACGGTGATGAGAACGGATGCCGCAACCTTCGTGGCGGAGGAAGATTTGAGGAGCGAATACTTCGGACCGGTGACCCTGGTGGTGGAATGCGACTCGATGGAAGATATGCTGGATGGGGCAAGGATCACGGGAGGACAGCTCACAGGCACCGTCCATGCGGGAGAGGGGGACGGGGAAATGGCGGAGTCTGTCTATAACACGTTGGTGGGGATGGTCGGCAGGGTCATCTGGAAGGGGGTGCCCACAGGGGTGGAGGTGTGCACCTCCATGCAGCACGGCGGCCCGTATCCCGCCACCACCGCACCCGGCACCACGTCGGTTGGTATGACGGCGGCGGCCCGTTTCACAAGGCCCGTGGCCTTTCAGGACATGCCGGATAAAATGCTTTCCCCGCCCTTGAAAGCGAAGAATCCCCTGGGGATAGTGAGGCTGATCAACGGCGAATATACCAGGGATTCCCTATGACGCCCGGATGAGGTAGAATTATTAAAAAAATGGCAGTGCAGCTCTATCTTTATCCGGAAGCCCGGCCGACCAATACAGGCTCCGAAAATTTTTCTCTCTCCTTCAACACAATCTTTGCGTCCAGTGCCACCAACATGCCGTATCGATACACCGCGGGATTGATATCCAGCTCGAGTAGGTCATCTCTTAGGTCCATTGCCAGTCTGGACAGGCCCAAGACCGCCTCCACAAAGATCTCCTCATCTATGTCCATGTTGCGGAAGCCGCCGCATATCTTGCCTATCCTGGGAGCCCCTATCATTTCCCTTGCCCCCCGGGGGTCGAGGGGCAGCTTCCTGAAAACCACGTCCCGATAGAGCTCGGCAAGCCTGCCTCCGGCACCGAACATGATCACCAGACCGAAACTCGGGTCCCTCTTAATTCCGAGTATGAACTCGACCTCGTGGTCCAGCTGCTCCTCCACCAGGATACTGTTCTCGGGGAATCTTTGCCTGAGTCCTTTAATTGTCTCCAGGAGTTCGTTCCCGTCCATTATGTTCAACACAACGCCGCCGACCTCTGTCTTGTGCGCAATGTCGTTGCCGCATGTCTTTGCGACCAGTGGGAATGCCAGCCGTCCCCGGGATATGATTTCCTCTATCTCCCGATCTTGGGTTACCAGCAAACCGGGTGGGTGGACTATGCCGTATTTCGAGAGCAGGGCCTTTGCTTCATTCTCGTTCAGGATCACTCACCACCACCTCTGATATGCCACTCGATGAACGCTCCGGCTGCGTTTACCGCCCTCCTCACGCTCGGATAGGTGGGTATATGCGCTGAATTGAACGCCCTTATGATGTCCTGTTTTCCTCCTTTTACATAGGTGATCACGGGCAGGTTGTACCGGGAGGATATGCGCCGCACGGGCTCAACCATCGACCCGTCGATCCGCTCGCTCACTGTGATGCCCAATATGACAAAATCGACAAGGTCCCTCTCCGCTGCCAGCTCTAGGGCCTCGACGTATTCCCCGCTCCCTCCCTCCGCTGTAAGGTCCAGCGGGTTGCCCGGTGAGATGTATTCCGGGAGTATTCTGCCCAGTTCCCGGCCGAAATCCGGACCTGGTTCAACGACCTTCACCGCTCCCTGCCATTGACTCTCGATCAGGTCCACGGCAACTATGCCGTTGCCCCCGCCGTTGGTGATTATGAGTCCTCTGTCACCTCTCGGTTCCGGGAGCTCCGATAATGCAAGGGCCATGTCGGTGAGCTCCACCTCGTCCCTGGCCTCTATTATGCCCAGCTGGTCCATGATACCCTTCAAGACCCTGTATTCACCCCCCATACTGCCCGTATGGAGCGATGCGGCCTTGCCGCCTTTACTGCTTCTTCCCCCTTTTAAAAGGATAATGGGCTTTTTCCCGGTTAATGCCCGGCAGACCTCGAAGAACCGTTGTCCGTCTCTCACGTCCTCCAGGTAGAGGGCTATGCATCTGGTGTTTGGGTCATGGGCCAGGTAACCGATCAGGTCGCCCTCGTCTATGTCCAGCTTGTTGCCCAGTCCTGCGAAGACCGAAAGCCCGGAACCCATTGCGGACAGGGTCTCCATGAAGTCCACGCCAAGTGAACCGCTCTGTGATATAAGGGCTATGCCGCCCTTGCCCGGTCTGTCAAAGGTGTCCTTCTCCAGGAACATGGCGTCGAGACCGTGGTAAGGGGCGAAGTACCCCAGGGTGTTAGGGCCCAACAACCTGATGGCTGTGCCTGCGAGAGCATCAGATATATCTTGCTCCAATTCCTTGCCTTCGTCGCCAAGCTCGGAGAATCCGGACGATATGACCACTATCCCCTTCACCCCTGCCTGCGCGCATTTCCGTACCTCCACGGGCACGTGGCAGGCCTTGATGGAGATAACGGCAAGATCGGCCTTGTCCGGGATGTCCAGCACGCAGGAATAGGCCTCTAGCCCTTCTATATTCTGGTATTTCGGGTTTACGGGATATATCTCCCTGTTCCCATCCATGAGGTTGCGGAGCAGGATGTTTCCCAGCTTGCCCTTCTTGGGAGTGGCGCCTATCACGGCTATTGATCCCGGATGGAAAAAAACGGAAAGGTCACTGCCCGCCCCGGGTTTTGTAGTATCCCGCGAAGAGCCTTTCACCTGTCCTTTGCCTCTTATCCCGGGGTCGGGGGAGGGGTGGGAAGGCCGGGACTCCGTATGTTCCGGGCTCATCTCTTTTCCCCGTCTAGTAGTGCTCGTACTCGAACCTTATACCAAGGGTCCTCAGCAGGTGGTACAGTTTCTTCCTGGTCTTCTTGTCGTAGTCGTTGGGGTATATCTCTATCTTCTCATAGTCCATCTTCTCTTCTTCTTTCATATCTCTTTCACCTCCAATAAATTTATATGTTTGTAACATATATAGAACTTTGTGATAAAATATGTAACGAGTTGACGAAATATGTCTAAAAATAATATAAAAGGTAACAAAACCGGCAACGAGATCCTGGAAGCCCTGAGGGAGGACCCCACCTGCAGCAGCAGGGAAATGGCCAAGGACCTGGGGACCTACAGGCAGAAGGTGTGGAGAGAGAGGAAGGCACTGGAGAGGGAGAACGTTGTGTGGGGCTACACCTCCGTGGTTGACGAGAGCAAGCTCAACCATGTCCTGTATATGGTCCTGTTGAAGATGAAGCCCATGACGGAATCACTGGCCGATCTGATAATAAAGAGGGTGGGCAGGAGCGAGCCCAGGAGGCAGAAGGTCAGGTTGCTGAACATCCTTTACGTTAACGGTGAGTACGACTGGATAGTGATGTTCTCCGCAAGGGACCACGCCACGGCCCGGAGGTATTACGACTCCCTCAGGGTGGCCTACGAGGACTATCTGATAGAGAAGCCGGTGATCGTGGACGTTAACTTCCCACTGGTAAGGGAGGGCAAGGCGAATCCCGACCTGGACAGGCTTAAGGAGTTCGTGCCCCTGTGACGGCGGTCAGGCCGGGCCCGAATAATAAATTTTATATATTTATCCCTCCTCCTCTAAAAAATCAAGAGGAAAAGGATGGAATCCCCATGCATGGAAAGGGCGGATAATATGGTAAAGAGAAGTGAGACGGGCAAGGAGACGGCGGATGTCAAGCTGGAGCACATCCCCTTCATACAGGAGCTCCTTGCCAATGGCAAGCGCCTGCATTTTTCACTGATAGACCCTGACAGCCAAACCCCGGATAGGGCGGGGGAGATCGCCGGACTGTGCCAGGTATACGGCACCGACGCCATTATGGTGGGCGGCTCCACCGTAAAGACCAGGGAGCAGGTTCGAGACACCATCGCGGCCATAAAGGCCCGGTCCCACCTGCCCACCATCCTCTTTCCCAACTCCGCCGAGGCCATCTCGGAGAACGCGGACTACATATTCTTTATGGAGCTAATGAACTCCAAGGAGCATAAGTACCGGGGTGGGGAGCAGGCCAAGGGAGCCCCCCTGGTAAAAAAATGGGGAATAAGGCCCATATCCATGGGTTACGTGGTGGTGAGCACCAGCAGAGAGCCTACCACCGTGGAAAGAAAGGTGGACCTCGATGTGATAAACGAGGGGGACCTGGACAAGGCCCTTCACTATGCGGGGAAGGCCCAGGGCATGGGCAAGAGCTGCGTTTACTTCGAGGCGGGATCGGGGGCCGAGAAACCCGTGCCGGATGAGATGGTCCGTGCAGTGAGGACGGCCATCGACATACCCTTGATCATCGGAGGCGGCATTAGGGATGCCGATACGGCAAGGGACAAGATAGAGGCCGGCGCGGACGTGATCGTCACAGGTACGATCCTGGAGCGGGACGGCGACAGCCTGGAAGATATCATTAAAGAGATAAAATCAGTTTAAGGGAACATGGAGGATGCCCATTGGTAACGGCTGCGTGAGGCTTTGTTGTAGATTTCCGCCGAATTACCTTACGCTAGACGTATCTTGCGCATCCTGAACAGTAGTGCCTGGCGTACTGGGGATAGTAGGTAAGGGGCGTGCCGCAGTAAGGGCATGGATAATGCGTTGCCTGTCCCTCGCCGCCGCCCTGGTATTGGCCGTATCCTCCGCCCTGGTAGGGCTGTGCCGCAGGTGCTTGTCCCTGGCTTGCGGCCTTCTTCTCCTTTGCCTTGGCCGAGAACCACACCGCCACCCCGGCGATTATGAAGACGATCCCCAGGATCAGCAGGAATACCGAGCCCCCGATCAAAAGTCCCGAGGCGGCGGGGTCTATTGGTTTTGTAATATATACGGTGCCGTCGTCCGATGTCTCCACATATACGGTGCCCTCCTCCTCTACCACGAAGTCTCCCAGGTAATCGTAGTCCCTGCCGTTCACCGAAACGGACTTGGGCGAGGAAAAGAAGATTATATTGTATTCGTCGAATATCTCGTATCCCCTTTGGTCCGTTATGGTCACCTGTCCCGGGTTGTCGTCGTGGGGGTACCATACCTCGTATTCCCCCGGTTCCAGACTGGCCGTCTTCTCGTCCGCGTAGTTGTAGTTGCCGGTCCAGACCGCCTCCTCGGCCGGACTCGGTATTGACGTGAACCCGACTACCATTATCACTACAGCTATTGCCGTGATGATTATGCCCAAAACGGACAATATCTTTCCTAGTTTCATAGGTTATCGCCCCTCATTATTTTTTATCGATTGGTTTTTTGGCCCTTACCAACAGCTCCTCCGGTTATTCGTAAATTACAAGGGCCGATCTCTTTGATGCGGGAATTGATCTTTTTACATAAAAACATTGCTCTCTTTGTTCCCTACTCCCGGCCCGGCGCCACCGTCGATGGGACATGGCATCGCCTGGTCAAACGATCCCGCGTAATACCCACCATATGAACCAGCCGAACCCGATGACCGCGGCAATGATCAGGGCCCAAAGCAGAACGGTGTACCTTCGACCTCCGGGAAGGGCGTCGAGCTTGGGGTAGACCTCGTTCATCTTGATATAGTGGTCCTTGATCTTGTGGTGGACCTTCCAGGCCTCTTCGACCAGTCCCTTGGAGTTGTAGGCAACAGCTATGTCTGCGTATGCCCGGTCCCTCTTCTCCTCGTCCTCTATGCGGTCGGCGGTTCTTTCCGCCCTGCCCAGAAGGGAGAAGATATTGACGTTTCTCTCGTCCAAAGGCTCCACGTGTTCCAGGGTATTTTTTACTATGCTGATCCTGGTGTCGTCGTCTTCCATAAGGAGGTGAATGAGCTTATAAAATATAAATCAATTGGATTATTTGTTTTTTACCACAAGTACATCCGCCCACCCCCCTCGGTCTTCTTTATATATGACGGGGGCTTAATTATGAACAAGAAAAGCAAATGTCCTCCAGATGAAAAAAGAAAGGACATCCAAGAGGTGAAAGAAAATGAATCAAATAACAGCAGCGGACCCGAGTCTTGTGAGCACTGCTTCATCGACATCGGAATACGATTCCCTTCTGTGCGAGCTTGAAGAGGAAGGCGTATTGGACGGCGAGTTGGAAGAAGAGAGCGACCTGGACGAGGACGACCTCCTAGACATGGAAGAGGAGGGCGACGACGCCCATTACTCTTGGCTCGAGGTCTACTACGTCAACGGCGCCCTTTATAGTAAAAAACCTTAAAGATCTATCTTATTCAAAGGCGGTTTTTCACATATAGTGCAGAACCGTTAAAGTATTATTTATTTGGTTCTCCACTATAATTCGTGAATCCCACTATACGCTTCCCTCATAGAAACAGTTAAATACCACATTTAGTTTTATATTGTAACAGTCATATCTAATAAAAAAGAGGGATAAATATGCCGCTAAGAAGGAAGATAAAAGAGGCGGAGCCAGAAGAGCCGCAGGAGATCGAGGGTAGGAGATATATTGACCTTGGCAAGTACATAGAGGGTGGGCCCGGAAAGGGCAGGGTAAAGGGCGGCTTCAGGACGGAGATCAAGATCGCAGAGATCGAGTCCTTTGATGATGTCCGCTACCTATCAAACATAGTATACGACGGTAATATACTGCTAATAGATTTTACGGCAATATCCAACGACGAGCTGACACTTCGCAGGGTTATTAGCGAGCTTCAGCGCTTGTCCGAGGATGTGGGCGGTGACATCGCCGGTCTCGGCAATAATTATTTAATCATCACACCCCGCGGAGTTGGCGTGAACAAGCAGAAATTGAGGCGCGGCTCAGGGATCAAGTCGCAAAGCCCGCGTAGCGGGGGATACGGGGGATATTACTAGACCCCAATCTCCTTATTTTAATTTGTTTTTTATTTATTCTCTTACATCGGTACCAATGGTTGTAATGCCCAGTTTGGGGATCTTGGGCATCTTTCTCTTGTGGCGGTTACTTTCTACCCGGGCTTTTGTCCCTTTGATATAGGAACGTTCCATGTTCATCTCTTTTGCGATATTCTCGACCTTAACCCCTCTTTCAAGGGCATAGAGTATCCGGTCCATTGAATCGTAATCGCAACCAAGGTCCTTTTCATCGCATTGACCGGGCAGCAGGGCTGCTGAAGGCGGTTTTTCAATCAGGGGCTCGGGCAGTCCGAGCGTAGTAGCAAGGGCTCTGACCTGGCTCTTGTACAGGTCACCTATGGGCGCAACGTCGCTTGCCCCGTCGCCGTACTTGGTAAAGTAGCCGAGCATGAGCTCGCTCTTGTTGCTGGTCCCAAGGACAAGGAGGTCATTGGTATTGGCGTAATAGTACACGAGGACCATTCTCAACCTGGCCTTGAGGTTTGCCAAGGCCTTTTCCTCTTCCTCGGCAAACTCTCCTATAAGTTCCATTGCTTCTTCCACCAGGGGGTCGATATCGATCTTTTCGTAGGCAATCCCCAGCGAACCGGCAAGGTCCTCGGCATCCTTCACATCCGCCTCGGGCGTGACCTTGTCGGGAAGATGCAGCGCGTGCACCTTTTCCTTTCCAAGTGCGTTGGCGGCGAGAGCGGCCACCACCGAGGAATCCAGCCCTCCGCTGAGTCCCAGGACCACGCCTTTCATGCCTGAATCATCGAGCTTGGAGCGCAGAAAATCGTAGGTAACTTCCAGGTCTTTATCCCTGAACTCGGGAACGGGCAGCATCTGATTCACCAAGGTATAGGAAGGATTACTGATAAAAAAACGTTACTTCCGCTCTTCCTCCAGGTCGAAAACGCGGTCCCCCTCGTATTCTATGCTCAAAATCCGGTGATAGGGTATGAGCCCGCCGTCTTTCAGTCTGATTCCTCCTCTATCCAGGTCTTCTATGTCCCCTCCCCTTAAAAAGCCGGTGTCATTGGGAGCTCCCCTGCTAACGTAGGATACCACCACCTTGTCCAGGTTATGGTAGCGCCACTTGATCTCGTTCAGTACGTTACGGGGATAGGCCATGACACCCTATTCCCGGGGTAAGATAAATCTTTTACCCTTTGAGCCATTAACTGTGGTCATGTCCCTGGTGGATAAGCAGCATCTTATTCTCTATCTGGGCGCGTTTCTCGGGCCAGTGGGCGGGAACGCCGTGGTCACCCTTATTCCGAGGTTTCGTGCCGAGTTCGGCGTGGACGTGTTCACCGCCGCCCTGTCCGTAAGCCTGTTCATGGCACCCTTCGTGGTAGTCCAGTTGTTCACCGGCACGGCATCCGACGTCTACGGCAGGAGGAGGTCGGCGGTTGCCGGTTTTTCAATTTATGCCCTTGGTTCTCTGATATGCTCCGCCTCACCCAACATCGAGCTGTTCCTTACGGGAAGGATAGTGCAGGGCTTGGGCTTTGCCTGGATCAATCCGGTGGTGGTGGCAATGCTGGGAGATATAACCCCCGAGGGGAAGAGGGGCAAGACCATGGGGCTCTTGGGCTCTTCGGTCACGGGCGGTATAACCGTAGGCCTTCTGATAGGTGGGCTGGTGGAAGGGCGGTGGAGATTACTGTTCGTGGCTTTTGCAGCCCTGTCCTTATTGATTGCCCTTTCTTTCATGATGATCTTTGACCCTTCAGGTAAGGAAGGGACCGTTAGTATGTCCCAGGTGCTTAAAGAAATGAAGGGCCCTGCCGGCAGCAGGCAGGTAATGATCCTGTGCGCGTCGGGCTTCCTGGTCTTCTTCAGCTACATAGGGATAATCACTTTCCTCTCCGACGCGCTTGACCTCCCTCCGCTGGAGTTCGCGTCGTGGGAAAGGGGCGTGGTTCTTTCCGCCTCGGGGCTGGCAGGTATATTCACCTCGCCCTTTGCCGGGGTCGTAGTGGATAAGGCGGGAAGGCGGCCCACCGGCTTCGTCGGCCTGCTTTCAATGGCGGCGGGCATAACGGCCCTGTTCGCGGCCTCGGGGTTCTACACCTATCTCCTATCCTTTTTGGTGCTGGGGGCCGGGGTGGCGTTCGTGTGGGCCTCGTTCAACACCCTGGCGGTGGAGCTGGTCCCTGAGAAGAGGGGGACAGTTTCCTCGCTGTTCAATTCCGCCAGGTTCACGGGTTATGCCCTTGCCCCTGTGGCAATGGCGCCTATATACGGCGGTATGGGCATGAGATACGTGTATGCCGCCGGCCTCCTGTGCCTACTGGTATGTAGTCTCTTGGTATATCGTATAAAACAAAGATAGCAGTCTAATAACCTTCATTCCACGTCCTCTTCGGAATAAAGGGACTCCAGCACCCTCTTTATCAGCGCTGCCTTCTTCTCCCCGATTCCCTCGACGTTGGTCATGCGCTCTGTATTGGCGTCCACGAACTTCCGGATGGAGCCGAACTTGTTCAGGATGCGCTTTGCCAGCACCGTGGATACATTGGGCAGCCCCTCCAACAGGTATATCTGCTGCTCCCCCAGGGTGCGGGTCTTTTTATGGGGGCGGAGCCTCATGGGCCGTTTCTCCTTCGACTCAAGCCTGGCTATGGCTGCCAGGATATCAGCCGTTTCCTTCTGGCTGCGTGTGAATATTACCGGCACGGAGAAGTCCACCAGCACGGAGGCCATGGCCCCGTACATCGAGTTGGGGTGCATACCCCTTGCCTGTCCCTCCGAGGCCGGGCTCCTGTCGTTGCCCTCCACAACCAGCAGGGGTACGTCGAAGAACTGCTTCAGCCTCTCCAATTGGCTGAACAGGCGGCCGTCCATGATGGAGTTGATGAAGTCTATCCAGGTCTTTCTCTCCGCCACCACCCTGGGGGAGAGCAGGTAGTCGCCCAGGTCCAGGGCCTCCCTGACCAGCTCGATGTCCGGCATCTCGGCCAGGTAGGCAAGGACCTCCGACCCCCGCTCCCTGTGATCCGCCACCAGCGGTATCTTCTCCTCCTCTGGCTCCCCCTCTACTCCCGTATCTCTTGCCCCGGACTTCTTTTTTACCTCCCCGGGGAAGTCCATGAGGGTGGACTGGCCCCGCAGCTCCTGCTTAAGCGCCTTTATTTTTTTGTCGGTACCCCCCCCTCCCCCCTTTGTTACTTTATTGTCCGTCTTCCCCTTCCCCCCGTCTTCCCCTTCTTCCCGCGTTCTCTCTTTTTCCGCCTTATTAACATCCCCCTTTTTTTCCTTCCCCTTAACTTTCCTATCTTCAATCCCATCTTCTTTCTTCTTCTTTTTGCTTGTATTTTTTCCTTCCCCTTTTTCCCTTTTAACCCCTTTACTCTCCGCTACTGTCTCTTTTTTCTCCCTGTTTACCTTTTCGGCTTCTTTCTTTTTTGTATCTTCCTTCTTACTATCCTCTTTCTTTTTGTCCCTTTGGTAGTTCCCTCGGATTATGTCTTCCACCGTGGGGTGGGAAGGCGGGTAAATCTTGATTATTGTGCCGGTGTATTCGAACTCGATGTTCCTGGGGGTGTGGGTTGCGATGGGGGAGCGCTTCAGCTCCCTCCTTATCCGGTCCACGGCGGAGCGCATGTTCTTCTCCTTGTGCCTGGCGCTCCAGTAGAATGCCTCGTCCGACGCCCCCTTGGTCACCAGGACCATGACCCGCCCCTCCCTCTTCCTTGCCGTTCTCCCTCTTCTCTGGATGGTGCGGATGCCGCTTGGCACGGGCTCGTAGAACACCACCAGGTCGGTCTCCGGGATGTCTATGCCCTCCTCACCCACCTGGGTGGCCACCATCAGGTTGTATTCTCCCCTTTCGAAGGCCTTTAGAACCTCGCGCTGCTTCTTCTGGGTCAAACCTTTCCTCTTGCCCTTGCTTGCCTGGCCCACGAACTTTACAGCGTTGACCCCGTCCAGCTTGGAGATCACCTCGTAGACCACGTCGCACGAGTCCCTGTAATTGGTGAACAGTATGATCCTGGAGTCCTTGCCCCTGGCCATCTCGCGCTTCACGATGTCCTTCATTATCGGTATTTTCGGGTGGGAGTCCTCCAGCCTGTTCATCATACCCTCCAGCTTGAGCATGATTCTTTGTAGTCTCTGGTCCCTGGCCAGCATTGCGTAAGATTTGCGCTCCTTCCGCTTCTCCAGGATGTTCTCCGATATGTACTTGTGGAGGGTGTGGGCCCCCTGGTTCAGTGAATATTCCAACGCGTAGGAGAGGGTTAGCATGGCGGAGAGGAAGGCCTTGCCCTGGTACAACCAGGGCTTCTTCTTCCCCTCGCCCTTGGCCAGCCTGGCGCTCAGCCTCTTGTTGATATTGAGCAGCTCCCTCCTTGTCCTCTTCTTGCTCCTTGACACGGGCATCCCCATCTTGCGCAGCTTCTTGGCGTAGTCCTCCACGATATCTTCCAAAATGTTGTGAATTTCCAGGAGTTTTGACGGCAGGGGAACGTCTAT
>CAZUZU010000073.1:0-1908 GCA_964624865.1 uncultured archaeon | reverse complement strand
ATCTTGCGCATCTTCCTCTCCTGTATATAGGGCAGGACGTCCACGTCGCCCTCGTGCCTTATCTCCACGTTGGAGAAGTCGAGGTTCTTGCATACCTCCAGGATGTCCTCGAACGTGGTGCCCGGTGAGGCGGTTATGCCCAGGGTGTGGGCCTTCTCGCCCCTGTCGATGACATATTTGGCCGCTATGTAGGTGTAGGCGTACTTGCCGGTCCCGTGATGCGCCTCGTCGAATATGACAAGTGAGAAGTCCGTGAGGTTCAGGTCACCCTTCTTCAACACCCGCTCCACCGTCTGGGGGGTTGCGACAAGCAGGTCGTGGTCCCCTTTCAGCACCTCGGCCCTCTTCTTGCCCCTGACGGTACCGGTGAGTATTTCCACCTTTACGTCGGGCTTGAAAAGGTCCCTGAAGTCCTCCTCGTGCTGCACCACCAGTGGTTTGGTGGGAGCCAGCACCAGGACCTTGCCCCCGGTAGTGGCCAGCACGTGGGCGGCGGCGTACATGGCGATCAGGGTCTTGCCTATGCCCGTGGGGAGAACCACCAGGGTCGAGTCCCGCACCGCTGTGAGGGCGATGGCTATCTGGTACTTGCGGAGCTCCATGTCACCGAGGTCCATGAGGCTGATGTCAAGAGAAGCTATTTGCTCTCCGCTAGGGCCTGTATCGTCCATGGGGTGAAATCGCTACAAGGTTATAAATTACTTTTGTCCCGGGGATGGGCGGAAGTTATGCGGGATAAAGGATTTATATCACCCCTCCCTATCCGAATGTTATGTTGATGTCCGGAGATATGGATAGAATTAAGCCAGTGGAAAAAACCGAATGGGGTAAAACGTGCATGTCAAATCAAGAGATTAGCCCCAAATCCGCAAAAAAACAGAACGTAAGATGGCAAACATCAAGAGAGGGACATAATGGTATTATGGTAGGAATGATGTTTGGAAAAGGATCGGAAAACGCCCTTTATCCCGAAATAGAATACACTGACACGGATTTCAATATTGTATTCAGACGAAGCAATGAGTATCTGAAGATGGTGGAAGAAAAGAGCGTAAAGGAGGAAGCTATAGTTTTATTGAATGAAAGGCAAAAGAAATTCATTGAGGTATTAAAGGAGAAAGAAATTCTAGCAAGAACCGATTATGAAACCATAACTGAAACATCAAAACGTACAGCAATTCGAGATTTGCAAGATTTGGTAAATAAAGGTGTTATTGTGAATATATCTACATCTATGACTGACCCTAATAGGAGGTATAAACTTGCTTAAGAACTGTGCCAAGCTGTGCCAAAAGAGGAGGATGAAAATGATGAATAATAGTTATTTAAAAACATTTATAAACTGGCAAAATAACGGACATATATCGGACATATATCGGACATTTATCAGACAGAGATGTAGTACGGCACCGGATGAAATCACCCCAGGCATTCCCCTAGAAACTAGGGTAAAAACTAGGGTAAAAACTAGGGATATCCGGATGAAATCGGATGAACCTTAATGAAATTACTGAGGCGGACCAAATATGGTGGAATCAGTTGAAGAAGTGGAGAACATGATCGATATGAAGCTAATAAGGCGAGGCGCGGAGGCCGAGATATACCTGGGCCGCTATATGGACAGGGGTGCCGTCTACAAGGTAAGGATCCCCCGCAGGTACCGCCTCGAGGCCCTGGACCGGGAACTGCGCAGGACCAGGACCAAGAGGGAGGCGATCCTGATCAGGGATGTCAGGGCCGCCGGGGTCTGTGCCCCTGTGATCTACGACATCGACATGGCCGGGGCCACGCTGGTCATGGAGTACATCCAAGGCCAAAGGATGAAGGACGCGCTTTCCGAAGTGGCAACTGAGGCAGGTGTGGACGGAGCAGGTGTGGACGGAGCAGGTGTGGACGGAGCAGGTGTGG
>CAZUZU010000072.1:0-13341 GCA_964624865.1 uncultured archaeon | reverse complement strand
GTGTTATATCCCCTGTTTCCGCCTCCGCCAGGTCGTGGACCAGGGCCATCGATACCAGCTTGTCCCTATCGATTTCCGGGTTCATTCCGGAATATAATAATGCCAGGAATGCGGTGGACGCGGAATGGTCGCCTACGCTCTCCGCCTTACCCGCCGGTATGCCAGATTGGAGCCATCCCTTTCTTTTAATATCCTTGAGTTTAAAGAAACATCTTATTACGGCGGGAGTGCATTCCCTGGCCATAACTATGTCCTCTTGTCCACTCCGTTCTCCCCCAGTACCTTCTCCGCCTGGTGTATCAATTCCTTGGCCTTCTCCTCGGTGTGCGCCTCCACGAACAGCCTTATCTTGGGCTCGGTGTTGGAGGGGCGGAGAAGGAACCATCCGTCATCGAAGTCCACCCTTACCCCGTCAATTGTGGTGACCTCCTGATCCGAGTCCTCGTATATCTTGCTGATCTCCTTAATGACCGAGAACTTAATGGAATCGTCCGCGAAATAGCCAAGCTCATGGTATGGATAGGACGGGATCTCCTCCAGCACTGCGGACAAAGGCCTTTCTTCCCGGGCAAGCACCTCGGTCATCAACAGGGACGCGTACATGGGGTCGTCGAAGATGTAATGGGTCGATATAAAGAAGTGGGAGCTCGATTCCACCCCCATCATCGAGTTATGCTTTTTTATCTCCTGGCATACGTAAACATCGCCGACCCTCACCCTGTGTATTTCAATACCTTCCTTACCCAGCACCTCTTCGAGTATCATTGAGCAGGAGATATTGGCTGTGATGTTCCTCCTGTCCTCGGGAACCGTGTCCTTGAGATACCTTGCCATCAGTATACCGATCTTCTCATTATGGGCGATGTTGCCCTGGTTGTCAACGAACTTGCACCTGTCCCCGTCCCCGTCGTAGGCGACTCCGAAATCATGATCGCTCTCCCGCATGATCTCCTGCAGGTCGTCGATCGTTCCCTTTTTCGGCTCGCTTTCTCTTCCCGGGAACCTCCCGTCAACCTGGGCGTTGATGGTCTTTACCTTGTGCCCAAGCTCGTCGAATAGATAGGGTGCGATCAGGCCGGCGGAACCATTGCCCGTGTCTAGAACCACTGACATCTCCCTCTCCACATTTATCCTATCCTTGAGAAAGTCAATGTAATCGTTGATTACCGCCCTGGTGTCCAGGTTGTTCATCCTTCCGAGCTCGTCCCAGCCCGCGTAACGGAAATCCCCTTTCATGAAACAGTCTTTGATCTCCACGTTCTTTTCGGTATATCCGGACCCGTCGGGGTTTCTGAAACGAATACCGTTGTACTCGGCTGGATTATGGCTTGCCGTGATGTAGACGCCGCCTGTGTAATCCCCCTTCCAGGTCACGAAGTTCGCCGTAGGTATGGGTACCTCCCCGATCCGGTCCACATCTATGCCCGCAGAGGCCAGTGATGCGGTAAGTATGGCTTCGAGATGGCGGCTGCTGGTCCTGCTGTCGTGTGCAATCGTCACCTTTCCCTGGCCCCCGAGGAAGGTTCCGTAGGCCACGCCGATCCTGGAGATCACCTCGGGCCTGAGGGTCCGGTTGTAGACACCTCGTATGTCGTATGCACGGAATATGTTCTGGACATCTTCTTCGAACATGGGGGCACCTCATCCGAAGAGAAGCCCCATTCCCCCCTCTGCGTTCTCCTCCTGTTCCTTGATCTTGTCATGGACCTCTTGTTTCTTGGTCCCTTCCAGCTTCTCCCCCACCTCGTCCTGTTCAAAGAGCTCCAATGCCTTCTTTAGAATCTCTTCATCGCCCTCGAGCATGAAAAAGCTTCCTTCCTCGTCCATGCCCAGTGATTTGCAGTCCCTTATGACCTGGGACTGCCTGCTAAGCTCGTCGTCCCTCAGTATTCCCTTTGCCTTTCCAGTCTTTTCCTTTTCCACTTTGAATATCTCATAGGCCATTTCTCATCACCATATCTACTTCATCTCATAATACATATTCATTATTTATCTCTTATGCCTTTATGCCGGTTCGAACACCTCTCCTATGACTCCGAGGCCCCAGTCGATCTCCTCCTTCTTTATGACAAGGGGAGGTGCGAACCTGATGACGACATGATGGGTGTCCTTTGCAAGCATCCCCTTCTCCTTTAGCATCAGACAGTATTTCCTGGCGTCACCTACGCCGATATTTAGCTCTATTGCCAGGAACAGGCCCTTTCCCCTTACCTCGCTGATCAAAGGGTTGTCCTTGGCTATCTTCTTTAAGCCGTCCAGGAAATACTTGCCAAGTTTTTCGGAGCGCCGGCCCAGTTCTTCCTTCTCCAAGACCTCGAGGGAAGCGATGCCTACGGCGCATGCCAAGGGGTTGCCCCCGAAAGTGGAGCCGTGTTCTCCCGGTTTTATCACGTCCATAACGTCCCACCTGGTCAGGGCCGCGGACACGGGATATACTCCTCCTCCGAGCGCTTTGCCTAGGAGCATTATGTCCGGTTTTATGCCCTCGTGCTGGTAACAGAACATCTTTCCCGTACGGGCCAGACCGGTCTGTATTTCGTCCAGCATGAGAAGAACATTATGTTTGTCGCATATTTTCCTTACCCTCTTTAGGTATCCTCTCCGTGGTATAATCACACCTCCCTCTCCCTGGATAGGCTCAACGAGGAAGGCCACCGTGTTCTTGGTAATGGCGTTCTCCAATGCCTCCGGGTCGTCGTACGGTATGGAGACAAAGCCCGGAGTAAAGGGGCCGAACCCTTCCCTTGACCTCATGTTGCTGGAGAACCCAACAATTGTTGTGGTGCGGCCGTGGAAGTTCTGATCGCATACTATTATCTCGGCGCTGTCCTCTTCCACCCCCTTTCTCTTGTAGCCCCATTTCCTTGCTATCTTTATCCCGGTTTCAACCGCCTCCGCCCCGGTGTTCATGGGCAGGGCCGCCTCCATCCCGGAGGTCTGGCACAGCTTTTTAAGGAACGGGCCCAACATATCGTTATAAAAGGCCCTCGATGTCAGGGTCAGCTTCTTCGTCTGTTCTTCCATTGCCTTCAATATGTGGGGGTGCCTGTGACCTTGGTTCACAGCGCTGTAGGATGCCAGGCAGTCCAGATACTTTTTGCCGTCCACGTCCCAAACCCACACTCCCTCCGATCTCGAAAGAACCACCGGCAATGGTTTGTAGTTCCTTGCCCCGTATTTTTTTTCCAGTTCCATGTATTTTTCGGATTTGGACATGCCATCACCTCGATGGGTTATGAACAAGAACTATAAAAAAATTAAGCACAGTCACTGCGCTCCTAGCTTATTTTCAATTCCTGTGATAAACCACTGCTGTTCATTGAAAATTAAGCACAGTCACTGCGACCACTAACGTGGTCTTGTGCCCGAAAGCAATATGCAATAACACGCCTTATTCGGGCACTTCGTTCCTAGCTTATTTTTTCATTCTTATCTTTCTTATCTGTAAAATGGTTTGTAAACTTGCCTGTTCATTTTTTTATGGGATGAAAAAACAATGATCATTGGACATCAACAGGTTGGATCGGGGGCCAAGAGCATAAAACTTTAAATATGTAAAATTCATATTAATTCTCCCTTTAAGAGGCGGAGATGGTGTAAAAATAGCTGGAGGGGACTCACATTCGAACAATAATTCTTAAAACTATTGTTGAGCATCAATATCATTAAGACAATAATAGTACCTATGGGAAACTTTAAAGATCTGGCTTATTTATGGACCGGTTTTCACATATAGTGCGGAACCGTTTAAGTATCATTTATTTGGTTCACCAATATAATCAATCCTTGATAATGCATACCTCGTAACGATTGGGCCTGCGCAGATTTCTACCCGTCCAGTAGCCGCACAGGGGACATTTCTTTTCCAGCACTACGACCCATCCGTACAGGGTCTCGTTCTTCAACGGGTTCAGCCTGGTGCCGCATACAGGGCATTTCTTCAGATGGTCGAGGGCCTTTTCCCCGCCGTACCTTCGGGTCATGTCCTCGCTCTCCGCCGCATGAACTATGAATTCCACCTTCTCCATGCCCGGAACCAGCTTCCTCAACCTTGTGTGGGACACCCGGAACTCGGGGTCCTCTTCCTTTAACCTTTGCAGTAGCAGGGACCGTAGCAGTGTCAGGTTGTCCACGCATCCGAACTCCCTTACCAGGGCCAAGACCTCCCTCTCTATCCTGTCGTCCGATGGTATTTTCAAGGTCATTATAGCATGAAATACGGTAGTTGTATATTTAACTTACCATAAGGCTATTAGGGAGGCCGGGAATGCAATAACATTGTCTCCAATCCCTCCAGGTTATTTTCCCGACGAGTCCGTCCGGGCGAACGGACGGTCCTTTTTCCGTGCCCTCCGAAAGGCTTATATTGGCAAATACTTATCTGCTTTCTAATAATATAAACACCTGCAGAGGGTGAGAGGTTATGGCAGAAAAGGTAAGGAAAAAGAAGTCAGCAGGCCCTGCACAGGGCAACAGGCCCAAATTGAGGATCAGCGATCTGGTTGTCACGGACGAGTTCATGGTGGTTCCCACCACATCCAGCGGTAAAACCGCGGCGGAGAAGCTCATGGAGATACCACGCGGCGTGGTCATCGTGGTGAACGAGAACAAGACCGCCGAGGGCGTGGTCACGGCAAGGGAGATCCTCAAGTCCATAGTTGAGGGAAACAACCCGGTCAAGGTCTCGGTTACTAAGTTGATGAACAAGGATATCATGGAGGTAAAGTACAGCGCCCTTCTTGACAATATCGTGCCCAAGGTCAGGGAAAAAGACCCCTACGCGGTCATTGTCGTGGATAAGGAAAGAAGGTTGAAGGGTTATTTCTCTCCCAAGGATTACAAGGAAGCTTTGGCAAGGATCAACTACGTGCCGCCGAAGTAGTTGTGTTGCCAAGCGGTGCGTCCAATGGTATCCACTAATGTAAAGAGGGCTATCGAGCAGTTTAAGCGTGGTTCCTTCGTTCTGGTATACGACGCTGACGGTAGGGAGGAAGAGACCGATTTCTTCATAGGGGCCGAGTTCATACAACCCGCCCATGTAAGGGAGATGAGAAAGAACGGGGGCGGTCTGATATTTTTGATGGTCCATCACGACATATGTGAGAAATTTCAGCTCCCTTTTCTTACCGACCTGTACTCCTCGGCGGAGGATAGGTTCCCTGCCCTGGGATATCTCGTGGCTAACGATATACCTTACGACACGAAGTCATCCTTTTCACTGACCATAAACCATAGAAAGACATATACGGGAGTGACCGACAGGGACAGGGCACTTACGATGAAGGATTTCGCCTTGATGGCAAGGAATAATGAAGATATAAGGGGTGAGACGGCCCTGCAAGAACTGGGCGAACGGTTCAGGAGCCCGGGGCACGTTCCCATATGTCGTTCCTCGCCTCGACCGTTAAAGGACAGGTTCGGGCACACCGAGCTTGCCACGGCCCTGGCATTGATGTCGGGTATCACGCCGGTTGTTGGGGGTTGCGAGATGATGGGAGGTAACGACCTGGCTCTTCCCAAGGAAAAGGCGATGAAATATGCCGAGGATAACGGATTGCCCTTCCTGGAAGGGAAAAACATCGTGGAGGCCTTCGAAGAATGGTCCGGGTAATGGCCTCCGGTGTTTTCGATATCCTGCATGTTGGCCATCTTCATTTTCTCAGCGAGGCAAAGAAACTTGGCGACGAGCTTTTTGTTGTGATCGCCACGGATAATACGGTAAGGAAAGAGAAGCGTGAGCCGATCATGCCACAGGAGCATCGCCAGGAGCTTATTGCCGCTCTAAAACCGGTGGACAAGGCAATGCTGGGTGACGATAAGGATATGTATGCCCCCGTGAGAAGGATCAAACCGGATATCGTTGCACTAGGATACGATCAGGATTTTGATGAAAAAAACCTGGCCAAGGAGCTGAAGGAGAACAAGATCAAGGCCAAGGTCGTGAGGTTGAATCATTATGACGCCGAGCTCGATGCAACCAGGAAGATCATAGGCAAGATAGTCTACATGTGGTCATATCAGAAGGATATTGAGTACCTGGAAGCCGTGTCGGCCAAAGGAAAGCGATAATTAAAGATTCTACAACCGGTCGTCTCCTCCGCCGTATATCTCCTCGTAATTGGTGTATTGATACGGGTCTTTTTCTTCAGGCTGTTGTTGGCTCTCGTAAGCGGGCGTATAGTAGTTATCGTATTCATTGTTGTTTTGGTATCCTTGCCCCTGACCTTGAGCGTACCCCTGCCCACCGCCTGTTCGTGCCTGGCCCTGTCCGCCTTGAGACGCGTTGAAAAAGGTCTCTTCCATTTCCGTTTTATCCTTTCTTTTCTTGAGCAAAACGACAACCACGACCACAAAGATCACTATTAAGATGATTGCCAGGTATAGGTAGAGCCCCCCGTTCTCGGCCGTGGGATTGGTCATCATGTTCGATCCGCCGCTCATTATGCCCTGGTCCTTTACTTTCACGTAGCCCTGCTTGGTACCGGTTGCCCCGTCGTTGTCCTTTACGGTTAGCAAGATGTAGTAGTCACCGCTCTTGTCGAAGGAGA
Organism: uncultured archaeon; assembly: GCA_964624865.1. Lineage (GTDB taxonomy): Archaea > Thermoplasmatota > Penumbrarchaeia > CAZUZU01 > CAZUZU01 > CAZUZU01. Next base: position 6,793 of record CAZUZU010000072.1, on the reverse strand, counting down.
CGGAAGGGTTGGCCCCGGTGGCGTCAACGTCGTTGTTCTTGATCCCGTCCCCGTTGGTGTCCTTGTTCACGTCAAGGTCCCAAAGATACTCAACCACCGTCCCGTCCGTGTCCCTGGACATCGCCCCGTCCAGGGTGATCTCCTCTCCGGGATTTACGTGGTCCTTGGAGATCTCGAACAACGCGGCGGGTGGATTGTTAACCGTAATGTTCATTCTCACTATGGTTGTATCTGTCCCGTCGGAGATCTCAACCTTCACGGCAAGAGTCGAGCCTGCGGAGCTTGGCCCGTATTTATGAGTGGCGATCGGTTCGTAAGTGGTGTCCGATTTCCCGTCCCCGAAGCCCCATGTATATATCAGGTTCTCCATGTCGTTCTCCGAGTCCTCCACCTCCAGTTCGAATGTAACTTCCTCGTTGATATTTATTTTCTTGTCCACTACGCCGCTCACCACCTCGGGCGGTGCGTTCTTGACGAATATCGCGTCATCGAAATCCTTTGACACCCTGTCCATGTTGTCCTTGGCGTATATGGAAAACAGCAGGTATCCGTCGTTCTTGGGGGTGTATTCTATGGTCTTGCCCGCGTAGGGGACGAGAACGCCGTTCTCGTCGAACTCCCATTCGTATTGCATGATCTCCAGGTCGGTGACCACGTCCTCAACCACCGCTTCCAGGGTGATGGTCTCACCCTCGAAGACCTCTGTAAGCTCGTTACCGAATTGGTCCATGATCTTCGGGTCCTTTATCCGGGGAGGGGAGTTGGTAACGTTGAACGTAAAATAATCCAAGCCCTTATCACCGTCGTCGTCCGTTACTGTCAGCTTCATGGTGATCTCCCCGTCCCTTACCGGCTTGAAGGTGGGCATCTGTCCGAAATCGTCGGCGTCGTTGTCGGTAACCCCGTCCCCGTCGCTGTCGTAATCAATATCGAAGTCCCAGGTGTAGTTCAGCCCGGAAACGTCGCTGGCCGAATCCGTGCTTCCGCTCCCGTCCGCCATTATTGAGTCGCCCTCGCTGGGATTTGCGTTGGATATGCCGGATATGTCCGCTGCGGGCTCCACATTGTATACGGTGACCGTCAGGGTCGAAACGATCGACTCGGAATCATGGGGGTCCATCACCTTCAATGATACCACGTAAGAACCGGCCAGCTCGTACACGCAACTCGGGTTCTTTTTCGTGCTGTCGGGGTTGGACCAGTCGATCCCGTCCCTGTCGTTAAAGTCCCACATGTAATCCAGATTGTTGATGTCGCTGGCCGTGTCCGAGCTTTCCGATCCATCGAAAAAGACCTTGTCGTCCTCGTAAATACTGCCCGGCTCCATGCTGTCGTCCAACCGGGCCGAGGCCGTGGGCTGCTTGTTGACCACTGTTATATCCAAGGTATCGGTGTCAGTCGTATCGTCGTCGTCCATGACCTCCAGGCCGATTTCGAACTCGCCGGGATGATCCCATACCTTGATCACCTCCTCTCCCAGGTCGTCATCGTATTCTCCGTCCCCGTCCAGGTCCCAACGGTAGATGAGGTCTTCCTGGTCCGAAGGGGTGTCGGTGGACATTGTCCCGGTCAGCGTTACATCTTCGTCCATGTATATAGTGCCCGTGGGCGAGGAGATGGATGCCTTTGCGTCCGGAGGCAGATTTACGACTCCTACCTGTATGGTGCCCTTGTCGCTCAAACCGTCATTATCCACCGCCCATACGGTAACTGTAACGATTCCACTGTTGGGAAAGGAATGGCTGACACTCTGGCCGTAATCGTCCGGCTGGAGGTCTCCGTTAAAATCCCATTGGTACACGTCGATGTATCCGTCCTCGTCGGTGGCGCTTGCGCTGAAGGTAACGGACTCGTCTTCGTCCACCTCCACCTCGGTCATGCCCCCGACCCCGTAATCGGTAAGGGAGGGTGGATGACCGATGGCAAGGAGCATTTCCGCCACTTGGACCATGCCCCAGCCTCTGCGGTAGTCCCCGTCACCCCCACCGGTACCTGCCTTGGTATTCGCCTTAAGTGCGTCCTTGCAGTCCGACGGGGTGAGCGACGGGTTCATCTGGAACATCAGGCCCACCACCCCTGCCACGTGGGGGCATGCCATCGATGTTCCCTGTGACATGACCCAGGGTGTGTCCTTTCCATAGTAGGCCTGCCCGCCCATGTTTGTCCAAGAACCGCCGTATTTGCTGTTGGCGGCCCAGATCTGTTCTCCCGGAGCAGTTACGTCCGGCTTGGTGGGATCCAATGCATAGACAGAGGGGTCCGGGGCCGAGTAGGCGGCCGAGTCGGTAACTCCCCAGGTGGAGAAGGTGGAGTAGGTGCCGCTGTCCTGGCATGAGCCCACTGTTATTGCAGCCGGTGCCCGGGCAGGCGACCCCATTGATTGCTCGGCAGGGGAACCGCTTGGCCCTTCGTTGCCGGCTGCGGCGATTACAGCCATTCCGGCCGAGGTGCAGGAGCTTACCGCGCTGTCGATAGTGGAACTGCCCTGCCCCATGGTTCCCAATGACATCGACATGACGGAAATACCGTAATTTCCTTTATTGCTCAAGCACCATTGCATCCCATTATATATCTCATAGCTGCCTGACCCTATCTCGTCCATTACCTTGACCCCCACCAACTGTGCTTTGAGGGCCACACCTATATAGTTACCCGATGTGGGGTCGCCTGCAGCAATTGACGCACAATGGGTTCCGTGACCGTGATCGTCGTACGGAGTTGTAAGTCCGTTCATGTAATCCTTCCAACCCACTATCTTGTTGGGGTCCTGAGAAAAGGCGTCGTGGTCGCCGTATATCCCGGTGTCCAATATTGCTATTACCTGCCCCTCCCCCTTCACCCCGGAAACACCGACATTGTTCAATGTATTTTGGTCGGCCCTTATTGCGGGCAGGCTGCTGTCCAGGCATATCCTGAGCTCCGGAATCCCTTCAATGAAATCGATAAAGGATAATTGGGCAATGTAGTTCAGTTTGTTGGCAGGCACCTTCATCCTTGCAAGGCCTAACATATCATAGACCTCTATGATCTCCGCTCCTTCCGCCTCGAGATAATCCAGGGCTGCCGGTGATATCTTGTATCTGAAGGTGTCCCAATCCCTGGCAAAATCGAATCTGACGATCACATGGACATTTTCCCTGCTCCACATGTCTACCTTATTTTCAAGCGAATCATGTATGTTATTCCCGTTGAGATCGTCCAGGGCCTTGGTAGAACGCCCGGCCTCCTCTATTTCCAGGGCCTGTTCCAAGGTAAGGTCGTTACCAATCAAACGCGTATCTTCTATATCTTCTTTGTAAATAACCGCGTCGGAGGGCCCGGCCCACTTGAGCAAGCCCGAGAAGAACAATACTATGACCAATCCAAAAATCAGCGCAATGCGTAATAGACTCTTGGTCGAACGCATTTCTTCATCACCAGTGATTACATACACCTACTATTTAATAAGCGTTGCTGTGAATTATGAAGATGTATTATCGGAGTATCTGGGTATAGGTAAAAAATCCGTTAATCGTCAGTATACTTTGTCTTCTTTAGATTGGACATCACGGCCCTGTGATTGGAAGGATACATTCCCGGGGTGTATATCTTCAACGCCTCCCTGTATGCGGCCACGGCCTTTTTTGTATACTCTTCTCTGTCCATAATCTCGGCAAGGGCGCTGTATGTAGTGCCCAGGTTGTTCTGGGTGGCAGCGTAATCTATGGGGTATTTGCCTATTTCGTAGACCTTCAGGGCTTCCTGATAGGCCCTGATCGCCAACCTAAGATTCCTTATCCTGTCCTTGATCTCGGCCAAGGCGTTGTACGCATTGCCCAGGTTACACTGGGTCATTGCGTATTTTGCCGGGTATCTGTCCGATCTCCTTGCCCTGAGTGCGTCCTTGTAGGCCTTTATGGCCCGGTTCAGGTTATCCTCCGTATTGTCAAATCTTGCTATATTAAAATAGCATAGCCCCTCGTTGTTTGTGACGGTGCCGTACATTTCCAAGTCCCTGTTCGAAACCACCTTGGACAATGCATAATATATTGCCAGCGCGTCGTCGCTCATGTCCCCGATCAAAAGGTCGTCGGCCGAACGGAGCAGGGCTGCAATCTTATTCCTGAACCGCATCCGCATTATCAGGTAGACCATGATCGCCCCCACAATTATACCCGGCAGAAGACCGATGATGAACCAGTGCTGGTTGCTCAAATCGGCGAACAAAGAGCACACCTCCGAACAATATGTCGCATACCTGGCCTGCCATCGATCCCTGGTCCTTTATCCATTAAAACTCGTATCTATTCCTAGTTAATAAATTGTTTCTCGACGAGAAAAATGTTATATACTCTACTCGACTCAATGTCATTGAAATAAATGCATGTGTATAACAATTGGACGTGTATATGATGAAAATCACGATTGACAATGATACAATGGACCTGAGGCCGACAAAGATAGTGGCTGTGGCCAGGAATTACCGGGCCCATGCAAGGGAAATGGGGTCCGAGACACCGGCCGAGCCCAAGATATTCCTGAAGCCTCCCTCCTCCCTGATCGGCGACGGTGAGGCGGTGATCCTGCCCCCGTCCTCAAAAAGGGTGGATCACGAGGTGGAGCTGGCCGCGATAATGGAACGAAGATGCAGTCATGTCGGGCCGGAGGAAGCCCTTTCCAATGTTCTGGGATACTCGATAGTCATCGATATGACGGCAAGGGACATCCAGGCCGAGGCAAAGAAGGCCGGTATGCCCTGGACCGTGGCAAAGGGGTTCGACACCTTTGCCCCAATTGGTCCGAGAATAGTGAAACGGGAAGAACTTGACTTAAATGACCTTGATATCTGGCTCAAGGTCAACAACGAGTTCAGGCAGCGGGGCCGAACCGGGGACATGATATTCTCATTAGGCGAATTAATCTCACATATCTCTAAAATCATGACCCTTGAGCCACAGGACATCATAGCTACGGGTACACCGGAAGGTGTAGGGCATGTGCGGCCCGGGGATGAGATCGAGGCCGGTATAGAAGGAATTGGTACGTTGAGAATTTCCGTCCGCCGCCGAGAGGGATGATTGAACTTACTTTACCAGCTTAGTTAACCCGCTTAATTTACCAGTTCATCGAGGTCAAGGCCAGCTAATTCGGAAAGTTCAAAGTGCAGTTCTTCTATCCTCTTGGCAGCCCTTTTCATACCCCGGCTCCTGAACCGGTCTATGTTGCCCCCGATCTTCTCCCTTTCTGAGCCGCGGATAAGGTTGTCAGCCACGCACACGATCTTTTCTTCCAGGGCCCGGGGTATGAAATCCCGGGCCGGCAGACCCAATCGTTCAGCCTCCTGCTTAGGGATGCCCGCTCCAACGTGATTTGCCACGATATCTTGGATCGAAGGGGGGTATCCCAACAGGCGGACCATGATAGACCCCACGTAGCCGTGCCATACGCTGTGTGTCCTCAGCCGGCCGAGGTCATGGACCAGCGCCCCTGTTTCCACTATCTTTCGCTCGCCGCTATCCATCAGAGCGCAGATCTCAAGTGCCAAATCCCTGACTTCCAGTGTATGGTCCTTGATATTGGACGGCATCCTGAGCAGGGTAAGGAGCTTCTCACTGTCCTCGGGGATCAGTGGGTCAAGCGAGTTCTTTTCCATGAACTCATTGTTGATAACGATCTTACTATCGGCCGAGGGTATTACCATGGTATCGCATTGTTCAAAGCCAAGCTCGCCCCATCTCCCGTTCAATATTCTGTCTAGAAATATGGCCAGGGCCGCCACTTCGGAATGAGGCTCGTTCCCCACCGAGACGTTATAGTCGGCAAGTTGATATACATCCGCGGGCACCTTTTCCGCACCCACGATCACGAGTATGTCGTCCTCGTTCATCAGAGAATCCCGGACCTCTTCGAGCTGCGTTCCGTACATGGTCAGGTGAACGGTTGTTCCGGGGTATTTCTTGATCAGAGGACGCCAACCCTTCCCGGTTCGGATGGTCATTCCCCCTCCGAAACGTTTCAACACGGATTTTACGGTCTCCTCTATTCTAACGTCCTTCTTATCGATATGTATGGAACGGGCGCCGAAAGCCCGGGATACCAATGAGATGTGGGTAGTAATACGCTTGTCTCTGCTCGGCCTGTGTCCGATCCTTAGAACATCCACGGAGACCATTGGATATCACGGTAACCGTGCAGCTATCACGTTTTCTTGGATAGCTCGATCTGCTGGCCCCGGTACTCCAACTTGGTCGATCTCTTGACAATGGACTTGAGCATGGTGGACGTCATGTCCAGGTTCTCCAGCATGTCACCCACGAATCTCTTGCCCTTTTTACCGTTGAGTTCTTTGATCACCTGTTTCTCGAACTTCAGGAACTCGTCCTCCCCCATGATGGCAACGGTGAGGATATCCTTCATCTCGTTTATCTGACACGATGTGTTTATATGGAAGGAATAATAGTAGGAACGATAGGTCTTTTCCCGCTCGTTCTTGTCGTTCACCGTCCAGTTGACCTCGACAAGCTTGGTCTTTTCGAAGAATTCCAGGGCGTTCTTTCCGTCGTCCCCGAACTGATCTTCAATGTCCTTTATCGTATGCCAATCTTTGATGAGCTCGTCAAATACTTCCCTTTTGACCGGGCTGTCCAGTGCCCTTAGGATGGGAACCAATTCGGTGGGCTCGTTTATAACCTTTATATGTACCATTCTCTCGCCGACCTCCCTCATGGACTTACGAGAATATAAATGTTATCATCACCTGGGCTGTGGGACAAAATTAGCTATTACCCATCACCCATCCAGAACATATTGTGCC
>CAZUZU010000071.1:0-13392 GCA_964624865.1 uncultured archaeon | reverse complement strand
AGGAATCCGAAAACGTTACCCTTGAGGAAAATGAGTGCAAGGGGAACGTGTACGGGATCTATCTGGATTGGTTCGCAAGCAACCCTCTGCTCATAGATAACGTAGTCCGGGATAACGACCATGATTATCACCCCCCGGAGTTCACGCTCACCCTGGGGCCTGCAACCGACGGGGACGGGGCTTTGGGAGGAGTGGCCGTGGTGTTGATCTACGGTGGGGAGAACAAGACCGGCACCACAGACGAGAGCGGCTACGTCAAGTTCAAGATGCCCATGAAAGCCATAGGTTCCGAGGTGAGCATCAGGTTGAGCAAAGAGGGCTATAAGACGGTGGATAAAGACTTGCTAATAGGGAGCAACGGCAAGCCAGCAGAGCGGGTTCTTGAAATGGAGCCCTTGGAAAAGAAAGGCAAGGAAGACGGGGCAGAGAATATGTACCTCTATGCCCTGGGCCTGCTTGTAGCATTCATCATGATCGTGATATGGATCGGCAAGATGTCAGACAACAAAGAAGAGGAATGATCAATTTCGGTCTTCCCCACCCCGGCAGAAATACCCACTTCATGACCTTATCCTGATAATAGCCAATAGGTAAATATGTCGGGGGCGGGGTTTGAACCCGCGACCTCCGGATTTCTCAGGAGGGGCTTTGTGTTGCGCGCCACTATATCGCCCTATGAGTCCGGCGCTCCAACCAGGCTGAGCCACCCCGACATTGCACACCGACCGAAGGAAGGTGTGCATTTTGTTGAGGGAAGCTAAGTTTCCCTCAAGGCTTTAACCTTATCAGGTACATTGCAAAGGCTTGTGAGCCACCCCGACATACTGACCCCCGCCCGAAGTAAGGGGGTAATTTGGCGTGTATTACTGGGGAGTGGTGGGGAAACGAAATCCCACCGGCCCATATTATTCTTATATGAGGAGAGTGGGTTGAGTGAGGGTTTCTTTCCCCGTAGGCTTTCTTTGCTCGCCAAAGAAAGGCTACTGAGCCACCCCGACATTGCACACCGACCGAAGGAAGGTGTGCATTTTGTTGAGGGAAGCTAAGTTTCCCTCAAGGCTTTAACCTTATCAGGTACATTGCAAAGGCTTGTGAGCCACCCCGACATACTGACCCCCGCTTTTTTCGGCGGGGGGGAGTGTTACCCCACCGGCTAATATCATACCGCAAAGGAAATCTCAGATGTTTCTCAGCCATGAGCGTGGGTAACACATGGATTTCTTTTGCCATCACTTTTCTTCGCTTGCCAAAGAAAAGCGATGGGGCCGCCGCGATTTGAACGCGGGTCACTAGCTCCCCGAGCTAACAGGATGGGCCAAGCTACCCTACGGCCCCGGCAAATGGAAACCACCTGCCATATCATTTGGTCACACGTACTTTTTGATCTGTCCTATGAGATTTACGTGGCTTATCAGCATCCTGCGGCAGCAGTATCTTTTCAAGCCCAGCTCATCCAGTATCTTTCCCGGGTCTTCACCGTTCTCCGTTCTGTTCTTGAACTCCTCGAACATGTGCCCTATGACTTTGCCGCAGGTAAAGCATCTTATCGGAATTATCATCTGATCACCTGAACGATTTCTGTCTTTTTCTTCTTGCCCCTCTGCCCAGGGGGTGCTTGGGTTCCTTTCTGCGGGGATCGCTTACCAGGAGCGTTCTATCGTAGGCCATGTACCTGGCCCTGAGCTCCTCGTCATCGAAATAATCCACCAACACCTTGGCGATTGCGGTCGTTACCGCATCGGCCTGGCCCATGATCCCGCCTCCCTTGACCTTGACCTTGATATCTACCTTCTTCACCCTATCGCCGGCCAGTCTCATGGGTGTCATCATCTTATCCTTGGCCATCTGTGGTTCCCATATCTCTATGGGCTTATGGTTTATCCTAACCCTACCCTTCCCAAGGCTTACCGTCGCCCTGGCTATGGCCGTTTTCCGCTTACCGCTTCTTTGCACTGGTTCTTTCTTCTTTGCCATTTGAATCACCTTCAGAATTTACCGCCTATCATCCTAGAGACCTCGCCCAGTTCAACGAACCTCGCCGGCCGCCTCTTGGCGCTTTTCGGCATTTCCGTATATTTCACATTCTTTGGTAATACACTCTCGGGTTCACCAACATATACCTTCAACCTTTTAAGGGCGTTCTTTCCCCTCGCTTTCTTGGAGGGTAGCATTCCCCTAACCGTCCTCTTGAATATCCTGTCCGGTCTTTTTGGGTAATAGGGGCCTTTCCTTTTATGGACAAGCTTCCTTTCCTTCTTGTAATGCAAGATTATATCCTTTTTACGACCGGTAATAATGGCCTTGTCGGCATTTACTATGATGACCTCTTTACCGTCAAGCAGGAGTGTCGCTACGTAACTTGCGACCCTGCCCAGTACGAGACCTTCAGCGTTTACATAGTCCATGTGCATCACCCTATGATCCTCAATTTCTTGGCCTTGGGATTCTTCTTCAACATGTCCGCGACGCTCATGGTGGTACCGCCGCTTTCCTCGATCTTTTCCCTGGCAGACACGCTGAAACTCACCGCGGCCACGTTCACCTTCTTGGCCAATTCTCCGGCGCCAAGTACCTTACCTGGCACCACTGCATACTCACCTTTGTTACAGTATCGCTCGATATGGCCCACATTGACCTCGGCCCAGACCCTTCGAGGTTTCTCCAACCTCTTGGCAATGTCTCGCCAGAAAGGGACTTTATTGTCCCACGAGGCCTTCTTCAAGGTCCTTATGAGGGCTACGATATTTTCGTCCGTTCTTTGCTTTTGCCTCATCTCTGACTCCTCCGACATTTTTTACGAAGAGTATGAAGATATAACACATACCGTATTTATATCTTTTTAAGCCTTTCTTACGAAAAAATCCTCGACAATCCTTGGCAAATCGTCCAATTTAACCGCCTTAGGCCTCAAATCCGGGGGCAACAAGGAACGATACTTGGAATAAAGAAATCTCTCGTCCAGCAGTATTACTGATCCGTAGTCTTTCCGGTCCCTGATCAGCCTGCCCGCGGCCTGGATCACCCTGTTCAATGCGGGGTACACATAAGAATATCGCTGGCCCTTTTCCCTGCCGAAGCGTTTCATGTATAACTCCCTCAAAGCCTCCACCTCAAGATTGGGGGGTGCAAATGGAATTCCGACGATAATTATGGTGGAGAGCAGGTTGTCCGCATAATCGACGCCCTCGCTCAGGCTGCCCCCTTGGACCCCCATCAACAGCGCCCCCTTCCTTTTGTACCTCTCGAGGTTCATGAGGATGTCTTCCTTTTCCTGTTTGCTCATTCCCCTCTCCTCGATTATCACCTTCCGGTCCAGGTCTATAGTGCCAACTGTATAAGCCACGTCGTCAAGTATCCTGTAGGATGGAAAGAAGGCCGCTGAGTTCCCGTCCGTTGATTGAACGATGGCCGCAATGGCAGTGCCCATCTTGTTGTACATCTCCCTCCCCCTCAAACGATAGAGGGTGCTTATTCCCCTTGTGGAGAGCACCAGCTTGTTCTCCTTGGGGAACGGGGATTCGTAATCCCTGATCATCGCCCTTGCCTCTCCTATGCCAAGCACCTCTCTGAACATTTCTCCGGGGTGAAGGGTCCCGGACATCAATACCGCGGAATAGCAGTCCTTGAAGACAGGGGCGGACAGTACGCTTGGATCAAGTAACTTCACAGTGATCCGTTCATTCGCCATCCGGGATAAAATGCGGACCATTCCCTCCACCTCAGTGTTCCAGGTTTCCACGAACTCGGCGATCTCAGCACAGTAGGCCCTATTGGCACCGGTCTCGAAAACCTCTTCACCCACGTCTATCAACTGGCCAGTGAAATCCTCCACACCGATCCTTTCAAGCCCTTGACCCAGCACCTTGGACAGGATGTTATCCAGCTCGGCCTTGCCGAGGTATCTCTCCTTGCCCTCGTTAACATTGGTGAACAGGTCCTTCAACCTGGACTCCAGGTCCAACAGCTGACGATATAATCTCTTGTCCCTGGGCCTTGCCTCCTTTTGGGCCTCTTCCACCTTGCTCATGGTCAATGTGCTGTCCAGGTGGGAAAGGATCCTGTCGGGAAGATTATGGGCCTCGTCTATTATGAGGATAACATTTTCCAGGCCTCTGCCCAGCCTCTGCAGAACTGTCTCCGAAAGTGAGGAGAATATATAATTGTAATCACATATCAGAACGTCGGCATTGGCGGCCGCCTCGAGAGCGGCCTTGTGAGGGCACACCTGGTTGTTGACACATACCTGCACCAGTTCGTTCACGTGCATGATACTGGATTCTATTCTCTTCACCACCCCTCTCATCCCTCCCTCGTGGAACTTGCACATATGATTCTTTATCTGGTTCTTGCAGAAATCGCCAAAGGATATGAAGGCCATTTGGCTCTCCGGCCTGGGACACATGTCCCTCTTGGAGATCACGTCAACCACCTTTATCGACTCTCCCCTCCGGCTCGACATCTCCCTGAGGGTGTCCACGGCGATCTTGTGATGGCTTTGCTTCGAGGTAAGGAACATCACCAGTTTACCGTTGTTCTTTGCATGTTTCACTGCAACGCTGAGTGCCGCCGCGGTCTTACCAATACCGGTGGGTGCGGAGGCGATTAGGACGGCCCTGTCCCTTAGTACTGTCTTGATATCCTCCATGAGACCCTTCTGCCCAGTTCTGATACTCTTGTAAGGAAAAAGGTCGAAACCCCCGGGGCCGGGCTCGGGCTCCTCCCTCTTTTCCAATCTATCCAGATATTTTCCGCAGCTGGGACAGTAAGAACGAAGCCCTTTCGGGCCCTTTTTTGGAACCAACAATGAGTTACATCGGGGGCAGAACAGGCTTTCCGACATTCACGCCCTCCTCTTCTTCCTCTTCTTCAACATTCTCCTCTTCTTCCAAAGAAACTTGAAGTTCTTCCAGCCGTCGCCCCAGGTGTTAAGCTTGACGTCGCCCTCCCTGATATAGTAGGGTACCGGTATCTCCCTGAACTTGATGTCAGGGTGATTGTATGCCTCGATCTTTATCTCCTCGCTCAGGGGCATCCCGTCGTCGGTTAGCTCGATCAGTTCCAGTATCCTCTTGTAGAATATCCACATCCCGCTCTGGCTGTCCTTTATCTTGGTGCCGCAAAGCAGATTGGAGCCCTTGGTAAGCACCCAATTGCCTAACTTATGGGAAGTGGTCATAGCCTTGGAATCCAGTTGGCTCAATCGATCGCAGGTGATGAAGTCCAGGTCCTCGGTCTCAAGGGTTTCAATCATCTGGGGAAAGAGCTCGGCGGGATAGGTCTGATCGCCGTCTAGAGTGCAGATTACCTTGCCCTTGGCCTCTTGGAACCCGGTCTTGTAGGCCCTGCCGTAGCCCTTCCTTTTTTCAGTTACTATCCTTGCCCCTTTCTTCCTACCTATCTCGGGGGTTCGGTCCTTGGAAGAATCTATTAGCACAATCTCATAATCTTCCCGGGTGTAACAGGCCTTGTCAAATGTCTCTCGGATCTGGTCCAGCACCTTGCCGATGGAGGCTTCCTCGTTCAACGTGGGAATAAGTACGGATATTTTCATATGACAGCACCAACATATCTAGTTTTGATAGCTTATAATAAGCGGAATTATAAGGTTTTCGAGGGACTAATCCAGAAGGTCTTTGATCTCCAGGTGGGAGCGGCCTATGTCAATATGGAGCCCGTCCACCGCGTCCAGCGTCCTTATTCCTGTTTGGCTTGTTATCCAACGGGCCTCCTTTACAGGAGAGGCCCTCAACATCTTTATCCCGAAATGGGTAAGCACCGCTATCCTTGGCTTTAACTTCCTGACCAGCACGGAAGCATCCTCGGTGCAAAGATGATGAGGTATCCTTGCCCCCAAAGGCCGGGTAACGGGGAGCACGAGCATGTCCGGATCGCCGTAATCCTCCAACAGGGCGGGGTCAAAGGCGGTATCCGCCATGTAACATATTCTAATGTTCTCCGTTTCAAAGATCATGCCAACCGTGGTGGGGTCGCTGTGCTTGGCAAAGCCGGCCTTTAACTTCAGGTCCTTGGATACTCCCAGTTCCTTTCCCCTTTTGAGGGTCTCCACCCTTGCCGGTTTCCCTTTATGGTATTCGGATATGGCGGGGCCTATATCATCCGCGCCTTCCAGAACGCTGATGCTGCCGGCAAAGATCCCCCTCTTCTTTCTCCCTCCCTTGGTCATTCCCTCAATTAGCACCTCGGCATTGGAATAATGGTCAGGATGGCAGTGACTTACGAATACGCCGTGTATCATGGTGGGGTTTATGTTCAACCTGCGCATCATGCTCAGGGAGCCCGGACCGGGATCTATCACGAACCGGCCTCCTTTACTGTTCAGATATATACCACCGGTTGACCTCTCCTGAAATACGGTGGTAAAGCGGCCTCCGCCACTGCCTAGGAACGTTATCTCTGCCAAGGGATGCGACCTCCCAACTAATCTCGGTTGGTGTTATTGATATTGGTCGAGACCTGCCCTTAAAAAAAGGACACAGAGGGGCCAAAGCCCCCCTTCCATTACTGCTTGCGACCGAATATCAACAATGCCGCACCCAGGGCTGCGAGAACCGCTATCATCTCGAAGCCGGGAATAGCGCTGGTAGATGAGTCACTGTCACCGCCCCCGCCGCCTCCACTACTATCCATGTGGAAGGTATACGAGTCCTGGTTCCAATTCGTTTCCCCGGCGTCCTTATATGCTCTGACGTATATGATGGACTTGGTAACCGTTTTATTGTCCTCGGCATCCGGGCTTTCGGAGTCGGACGAATCCACGGTGCCCTTCATCTTGTACTCCCAGGTCTTCCAATTTTTCGACGTTGCTTTGAAGTGATACACGTCGAAATCGTCCATGTAGGACTCGCTCGCGGCATCGAACTCTTCCATCCAATAGACTTCCTCATCATGAGTTCCGTCACTGTAATAATTCACAAAGCATATTTCACAATGATCCACACCATTGGTAGTTCCGTTTATTTTGGCCGATATATTTGTTTTATTGTTTGGAAGTTCGGTAATGTCGTATTTTACATAATCAATGGATATCTCAATGGAAAGGTCGGTTGGCGTCTCGGTTGAGGGGTCGGGTGTTGCAACACCATCACTGCCATCTCCCTCATCAGATTCTTCAAAGATGAAGGTGACCATGGCCTTATTGTAGTTATTCTGCTCATCGATCGCCCTAACAACTAAGGTATTTTCCCCATATTTTAAAGGAAGGGACCCATATGTAGAATATATGCTGAGTTCTGCTTCCCATTCGGACCAATCCCCTTTGCTAGAGATATCTGCGGCAAAGTACCAATTATTACATCCGTTGCTATCCGCGATGTACCACTCCACATAGCTCAGATTAGTGCCTGGGACTGGGGAAGCCGTGCCCTGTGCCTTGTATTCCTCGGAATAGTAACTGTTACTTTTAATCACCTCGCCGTTTATTGGTTTTTCGATGATAACGGATATGGATGTATTTAATACAGAGGGCCAATCCTCGGGATCCATTGGGTCTGTTCCCGCCTTGTATTCCTCAAGATTGGTATAGTTATCCCCATCTGGGTCTTCGGAGGCGTCACTTGCATTGTTGGGGTTTAAACCGTTATCGCCCTCCCAACCGTTGGGCATTCCGTCTTCGTCTTTGTCTCCCTCCGGGTTGGTGGTGAATCCAAAATCTGGAGCAGTGTCTTGGACAGACGTAGTAATGCCATCTATGCTCCCCAAGTGAGAGCACATGCCGTAGATATCCCAACCCAAGATATCATCTGTGATATAATCCAATGGTATCTTTATGGTCAATGTGTCGGTGCCAATGCCTGTTACATTTTCAAGATTATATGTGTAATTTCCAAAATCGTCCTGCAACAGGGCAAAACTTGTATATGATACGGTGCTGGCAGAGATAATCCAATCATAATTGCCATCCATATTGATATCGATGTATATGCTGTATAAATACGAGATATTTATAGATTGATTGTGGATCGTTCCCGCAACTCTGAGTTTGAAGAAGAGGTTTGTCCCATCCAATGACGAAGACAATTCTAATATGTCTGCGTCATCCTTTATCTGTCCAGTGGGATTCATACCTTCCACATCGTTAGGAGGGTCTGTGATATTTATTGTAAAATTAACATTCCTTTCGCCACTGACAGTATCTATAGTTAATCCTCTAAAGACCAGAATCGCAATGAAAGCAATTATGACTTGATTACATATCTTGTTTTCCATCTTTATTCTCCTACATCAAATATATATAATATTCATTTCTATATAAATTTATTCCAGAAATGTCTGCTCTGGTTTATCCTATGTTATATCCGAAAACGGATTATCTAATTAATTCCTCCCTCCGTCTCTCAGAACAACCTAGTCTGCCTCGACTCCAGGGCCTCGTACCTGTGCTCCCGCATGACCTCGGGAACGTTGCTGTCCCTGCCCCTGGCCGTGATGAGCTTGGATATGGTTCGGGCCTGCATTTGGTTCTCGTCGAAGGGCCGGAGCATGGCCTCCACCTCCGACTTGGGGAGTTCGGTGTCCAGCCACTTTTTTTCGTCTTCCGCCCTCAATATAGCGGGCATCCTCTTCTTCTTGTTGTGGATCCTGGCCATGAGGGGGTTGGCGTCCACTGTGATCACGGAAAAGGTTTTCCCGCCCTCTTTCCCGCCCTCCCAACTGTCCCAAAGGCCCGCCATGGCAAAGCCCTCCCCCTCCTTGAGTCGGATGTAGTGGGGGTAGTTCTTGCCCTGGTGGTGATGCCACTCGTAGAAGCCATCAGCGATGACAAGGCAGCGCCTCTTTCCTATTGAAGAGCGGAATGCCGGTTTTTCGTACAGGGTCTCGGCTCTTGCGTTTATGGTCATATCCCGCAGCTTGTCCGCCCCCTTCCGGTCCTTGACCCAGTGAGGTATAAGGCCCCAGCGGTAGCGCCGGATGTGTTCGGGGTCCTGGCTCGATATCACCGGGAGGAGGGGGTGATCGTAGGCTGCCGCGTGGTATACGGGCTCGAACCCCGGGTCAAAAAAGCCGGCCTCGAACCTTTCTTCCAGGTAATAGGCCTCCTTGCTCACAGACATATGAAAACACATGATCATCCCCCGGGCAGGATGACGGCGTCCCTCTCCGCACCCCTGGGCTTGGCCAGCGACTCCAGGATCAGTCCCTCGGTCTCCTTCTTGATGACGTAGTATGTTTCAAATATCTTTCTGTTGTCCTCGTCTTGGATGGGATAGGTGAACTTCTTGATCTTTACCGGTATGAAGTAAAAGTCTCCTTCAAGGTATATGTAGGCCCTGGTGTCGTGCTCCCCGGAGACGATGACATGGACGTCGAACACCAGCTCCTCCTTCTTCATCTCGTACTTAATTAGGTGCTGGATGCTCTCTATGTCATTGCTCTGAATCCCTGGGGCGTACCTGGAGTGATTATGTGCGTATATTGCCTTGAGGTCGAAACCGGCAGTTCCTAGGTTTCTGAGTGCCGAATCGACCCTCTTCCTCTCGCTCTTCTTTGGTGTGGAGGCCGGACCGTGCATAGGATAGTGGGAAAGGACAAGGTAGCCCTGTGGTATGATATCCTTGGCAAAGAGAACTGACCAGGAGTGCTCCGGCTCGTTTCTGGCCCATTCCACCAGGCTTTCGTACTCCTTTTGTGGTAAGATGAGAGGAGGGTGGCCGGGAATGCTCTCCACCTCCACGGGCTCTATGTTCACCGCCCCTTTTCCACCGGGATTGAGGGCGATGTTCAGCATGGTAAACACTTGGGCCGGGTGCATGGTCGGTACTCCGTTCTAGTAAAAATGTGATACTTCATATAAAAACGTTACCGTGGCCCTGGTCACATGAACTTGAGGACGAGCATCACCTTAGGGGCCGATAAGACCGGCTCATATTAACATTTTAGAGTGAAGCACGTGCAGGTGGGTCTTCTCGTCGGCTCCCAGTTCTTCGAACTCCTTGGCCAGGGTTTCCTTGTCCCCGATGTCGGGGAGAAAGAGCACGAGCCTGAACCTGTTGAATCCTTTACCGTCTCGCTCCTTTAAGCCGTGAGAGACCAGGGGCCTGATCTGGCTCTTAGCTATATCTAACCGGTTAAATCGGACCATGTAGATCAGCAGCCTGTTGCCCACGTTTATCCTGTCCCCTGGGATGCCGGGGGAGAGCTCCGGTTTCCTATCCCTCTGGATATATTCAAAAACGGGTTCGGGGCAGCCGCAGCCCAAAACCTGCCTAACAAATCTTTTTATTTCTTTGTCCGTCTTCCCCTTTTTACCGGTCTTCCACCCTCCCCCTAAGCTGGTTTCTTTGTTCGCGTTCCCCATCCCTGCTTCCTTTTCGGTCCCCCTTCCTTTACCGGTCTTCCCCACCCCTCCCTCCCAATTGAGGAGCCTTTCGAGCAGCAGGGCCAGGGGGATACCGGTGGCCACCACTGTTATCAGCATGACCGCGGTCTCGGAGCCGGGTGGAACGCTCCTTGGGTGGGCGTCGAGCCAGTAATCGGCGAAGAAGTTGAGGCCGTACCATGAGAAGACCAGGGCGAAGCTTGGTAAACTTATTCGTTTCAGGCCGGGCCAGAGCAGACCCGCCTCCGCCGCCATTGCCAGGTGGAGGAAGAATAACACGATATAAAATGGTGCGTCGTCAAGGGCCATGAAGTATTGGAGGTGGAGGGCGCCCACGCCAACGGTCCAGATGCCGGCGTATATAAGTCCCACGAAAACGAAACCGTCCAGCAGCCCGTATCTCTTACCCCTCTTGGAAAGCCATAACGAGACGGCGAAGAGCAGGGTGAAGTTGGGGCAGTCGGTTATTACCGGCCACATGTAGGCGGGGAAGTCGGCTAGCTGGCCCGAGTACACCGCGTAATAATGATAGCCGAGGACCGTGCCCGCGAGGTTGGCCATGATCAGGAAATCGATCAGCCATTTCTTCTCCCTCAATCCCTTGATAAAACCCTCCAAATCCATGACCCCGCTCACATCCTTATACCAGCAGGGTCGGCCCCGTCCCCGGGAGGCTCGTCCAGCTCATCGAACTTCTTCTTCCAGTCCTCGTCCTGCTGCTCAGGGTCCTCTATAAGGTCTATGCCCTTTTGGGTGATGTTGTACTGCATCTGCGTGGACTGGCCCATTATCGGCTTTGCGAAGAGCTCCGGGAAAGGGCCCTGTATGTAGGTGACGTAACCCCTATTGATAAGGTCGTTGATGGCAGCCTCGAGGTCTGGGTATATCAGGTGGGTGTAATCCTGTATCTCCTGAACGGGTATCCCCTGACCGGACTCGTCCTTCCAGGCATATGACAGCTTGAGGATCATTATCTGGTTCTCGTCGAACTTTGGCATGTTATCAGTGTATAATCAACGGGAATATAAAAGTTTACGGCTCCACTCCGAGGATGAAGAGTATGGTAGGTTCCAAGTAATTTGACGTAGTTATGCCTTTCACCCTGGGAACACGAAGGTGGTGCTTGGTCTCCGGTCAATATGGCCTGTTACGCCCCGTCGTCCTTGGAAAGGTCCTCGATGAGCTGCTGGAAGGTGTTGTAGGCCTTTATCGCGTCATCCTTTGCTATGATGAATATCAGCTCTGTCATGGTGGAGATGTTCTCGAAGATGTTCACGTTGTCCCAGGCCAGCTTCCTGGTGGCAAGGGCCAGCACGCCGGGGGTGGACAGGAAGTCCCTGCTCATGGTCAGGGTTAGCGAGACCAATTCCCGCTCGATGTTCAGTATCTTCTCCCCCTTCAGTATGTCCTCCATCCGGGCCAGGTATTTCTGGGACATCACCACCGTTATCTCATAGTTGCCCTGGATCACGTTCAGGGTCTCGCCCTTCTCGAAGTCCACCACCTGGTAAATAGCCTTGATCTTGTCCAGGGCCGAGGGGGATTTCACCATACAGACGTCACAAAGATTGGTCTTCATTATCACCTCCGGGCTTATATCCAATTTCTTTTCCACCCCGGTCCGTTTCTCCAGCTGCTCGGCTAGGCGGCGGAGGGCCATCATCACGGCGCTCTTTTTCACCTCCAGCCCCAGCTCCGTCTCTATTCCCGGCTTGAGGTTCTCGGCCAAAGCGGAGAAGTTCACGATGCCCTCGATCATAGCCTGCTGCAGCATGGGCCGTGTGTTTATTGTTCTCTTTACGACGTGAGATACAGTTGCCATAACATAATCGCCCACTTTTTGTTAGATAAATAACATTATGTTTATATATTATATAAGGATTTCCTATCCTTAGAAAAAAACGAGGTGAATAAAAATGGCAGAATGTCCGACGTGCGGCGCGGAACTGAACGTGCCTGAAGGAACTGAACAGAACGAGATAATAATGTGCGAAGACTGTGGAACCGAACTTGAGGTAACCAGTCTGGACCCGCTGGAAGTGCAGGAAGCACCCCAAGAGGAAGAGGACTGGGGCGAATGAACGCCCGGTTTCTCGGCCCACCCAAAAGAAGAAGGGGTCGAACTGGCATGACCATCCGATTCTATGAAGCTCTCCAGGAAAGAGAGGGTCGGGCATGACTACCTGGGTACCTGAATCATCCAACCTAATAAGAGGTCTGATAGGCATGACGAACCCGTTAGCTGTGTCGGCCCGAGGACGAGAGGCCCGGTTACCATGACGGTCAAGGTCCTTGATTCCACCCTCAGGGAGGGTGAGCAGACCCCGGGTGTCTACTTCGACCCCCACATAAAAATGGCCATAGCTGACATGCTGGACCGGATCGGGGTGGACTTCATTGAGGCGGGGCACCCGGCTGTAAGCCGGGAGATCATGGACTCGGTGGGGCGGATAGCCTCCCGCGACTACAGGGCAAGGGTGGGTGCTCATTCTCGCTCCCTCAAGAAGGACGTGGACATGGCCCTGGAATGCGGCGTGCGTTTCCTTGGCGTGTTCTACTGCGTTTCCAACGGGAGGCTGGAAGGCGTTTTCAAGAAGCCCCTCCACCAGGCAAAGCAGGATATTGCGGAGGTAATAGCATACGCCAGGAGCAGGGACCCCGGCCTTACCATAAGGTACACGCCCGAGGACACCGTCCGTTCCCCACTGGAGAACGTTCTCGACGTGTCGCAGGCCGCGCTGGAGGCGGGGGCGGACATCATCAGCGTTGCCGATACAACCGGGGCGATGGTGCCTGGCACAGATCATAATATGTACGATTATATAACCACGTTGAAAAACGAGCTGCATGAGCTTGGCTTTGAACCGATGATCGCCGTGCACTGCCACAACGACAGGGGATTCGCCCTGGCCAATGCAATGGACGGTATTAGGGGCGGGGCGCAGATAGTGGACGCATCGATTTTGGGCCTTGGAGAAAGGGCGGGGATAGTTGACCTTGCACAGCTGCTGCTGGCCTTGGTGGAGCGGCAGGGGGGCGAGTATGATCTGGGCCGG
>CAZUZU010000070.1:6710-13621 GCA_964624865.1 uncultured archaeon | reverse complement strand
CCGCTTCTTGTTGAACACCACCGTGACCGCAGTGCCGCAGCCCTCGCGGGTGTCCAGTTCGAACCACCCGCCATGCAGGTCGGCCAGCCCCTTGACGATAGGCAGGCCGAGCCCGCTGCCGCCCTCGGCATTCTCGCGGGCGAACGCGCCCTGACCGAATGAGCGCAGCACGACCGGCACCTCATGTTCTGGAATGCCAGGCCCGTTATCGGATACGCAGATGAAGGGTTCGCCCCCCGCGTTGAGGCCGCAACGCAGCGTGACCGTGCCGCCGGGCTGCGTGAACTTGATCGCGTTCGACAGCAGATTGAGGCAAATCTGCCGCACAGCGCGTTCGTCGGCCCGCAGATATTCAGGACCAAGGAAAAGTCCACCTCCCTCTGGGACTGGGGCGACCTCCGGTTGTCCCGCTCCATCCATTTCTACCATCGCGAAACGGACACCGAATACAGGTTCCGGACCAAGGCGGTGCGTGTAAAGCATAAGGTGGAGAACGGCCTGCCCGTGTTCTTGGTAAGGGGAAGGGACGACGAGAAAACCCTCGACCTCCGCATAAGGGCCTACGCCCGCGCCTACTGGCGCTTCCAGCAGCCTCGGCGCTGGGGCATGAAATCCATACTGTACTACAACGAATATCCCTCGACGGTGGAGGAGTTCCGGTTCAGCACCAGGGACGGCGGCGTCCGGGTCGAGAAATCGGACCTGGGGGAGAGTGCCTGCAACACCGAGCATACCTGGGGCAAGCTTATATAGTCTCCGAGTGCGGTGCCGAGATCATTTCTTTGCCCAGTAGGGCCTTGTGACGTCCTCGTAGGCGGACATTGCCGCCACCGCACCCTCGCCGCAGGCCACCACCAACTGCTTCAAACCCCCGGTTATGTCCCCTGCCGCGTATACCATTCTTTTAGATGTTCTCATGTCCCTGCCCACCTTGATGTAACCCCCGCCGTACATCTCAATGCCCAGCTGCTCGGCGAGCTCGTTGTTCGGATTATATCCTATGTCTATGAAGACACCGTCGGCCTCCACCTCGCTCTCCTCGCCGGTCTCGTTGTTCACAAGGGCCGCCGAAGTGACCTTGTTGCCGTCTCCCTTTATCTTCTTGACCTCGGTGTTCCACAGGAATCTTGTGTCCCGTTCCTTGAGCTTGTCCATGACCACCTGCTCGGCCCTCATCCTGTCCCTGCGGTGAACCACTGTCACGTCAATGCCTATGTCTCTAAGGAAGAGGGCGTCGTTGGCAGCCGTTGAGCCCCCGCCCACCATCAGCACCTTCTTTCCCTTGAAGAAGTAACCGTCGCAAGTGGCGCAGTAGGACACGCCGCCCGCCCTGTACTCCGCCTCGCCTGGAACGCCCAGTCTGCGGTGATCCGCACCGGTGGCCAACAAAAGGGACCGGGCGGTGAATTCGTTCTCGCTGGTCTTTAACACGAAGCCCCCGTTCTCCTCCTTGACCTCCTCCACGTTCTCCCCCTCCTTGACTGCTATGTATTCCAGGGCATGCTCTTTCATCATGTTCATAAGCTCCACACCGGCGATCTTCTTGCGGGTGGGAAAGTTCTCGATCTGCCATGCGGTATTGGCCATGCCCCCGGCGATCTTGCCCTCGAAGACCATTGCGTCCATTCCGGACCTTACGGCGTATATGGCGGCGGTGAGACCGGCCCCGCCCGCCCCAATGATTGCTGTGTCCAGCTCTTCTTCCATTTCATCCACCGCTCGGGTCATTGAAATAATTAGATTTAAACCTGTTGAACAATCTCAGCTCGGGCGGCCCAGATGAGACAGAACCCTTTCATGCAGCCGGGGATTCCGGCTGCCGACCATGTCCGTTCTTGTCCGAGGCCCTATCTTGAGGCCGCCCATCCCTTTCCCCTCCCCGCCCGTGATCACGCGGCCGCATTCCTTGGCCACGAGATAGCCGGCGGCGATGTCCAGGGTGCGGCATATCCCTCCCCTGAGGTCGGTGAGAACGTCAACCGCGCCAATGCCAAGGTAGCAGAGATCGAGGGCTATTGAACCCAGGTCCCTCACGCTTTCCGCCCTTTTGATAAGACCCGTGTTCCTTTCCACGGCCTTTGCCGGGCAAGGGGATCCCTCCATGGCCAGTATCCCTATGTTTTCATTGTCTTTCCTCTTGATCTCTATGGGCCGGCCGTTGCGGAAGGCCCCTTCCCCCTTTACTGCGTGAAATGTCTCCTCGACCATCAGGTTTGCCACTAAGCCCAGCTCCACCTGGCCCAGGGCGCTGTCCAATGGACCCACGGCTATCGACAGTGAAAAGAGGGGTATGCCCCGCACAGCGTTCCTTGACCCGTCCAACGGGTCCACGTATGCCGCAATCTCCGGGTCCCCGATATCCATGGCCCCGCTCTCCTCAGATACTATCCTGATATTATCCAGGGCCTCCAGCCCGTCGATTATTTCCCTTTCCATGACAAGGTCGAACTCCCTGGTCTCGTCCCCTCCCGCGCCCCTGCCCGTGATCCCTGCCCACTTGGGTTCGAGCAGCATCTTGGCCGCCCTCTCCCTGCACCGATGGCTGATCTCGCCAAGGATGTTCAATATCTGATCATTGTGCATGCCAATCAATGTTCCCTTAGAAGAAATAGTAGGAGATGGTTGTGACGTACCGGTCCATGACCCTCCTTCCGTTCTCGTCATCCAAATATAGAGTGATGGTAAGGTCGTAATCGCCCCACAGCGGCTGGGAGAATATCTTGGTCTCGGTCCAGTTCTGGTTGATGTAGAGGCTCGTATCCGGATAGACCGTAAGGTTCAAGACCTGGATGCTCGGGTTGGATGAAAGGCAGGAGGTGATCCTTATGTAGACCTCGCCCTTGTCCTTCTTGGATCCGAGATTGATCACCGAGAGGTCCACCGATGAATACAGGGCATTGGTGTGGGTGTCGCTCTTTACCTTCGGGGCCAGGGGGAAATACATGTCCTTGATGTTCACGCTCCTTTCAAAGGTGGCGCTGGTAACGTCCGGGTAGCCGTCCCCCTCCGGGTCTATGGCCACCTCTCCCTTGATAGTGATATTGCTCCTGTCAGGCAGGACCTCCAGATAGCTTACGTTGATGGTCATGTCGCTCGGGAGTGCAGTGCCCAGGGGTATCGAGCGGTGAACGAATGGTGCTGTGCCAATATCGTATATGAGGTAGATATTTCCCTCTCGGATATCCCGGCCGGTGTTGGTGACCGAGACGTTAATGAAACTCTTGTAGCTGTACCTGTCCCGAAATGCCTCCACCCTGGCGTCCACTTCCACGGAGTAGCTTTCAAGGTCGGACCCCGGTAGGGAGGGGGAATGTGGGATGGGATATAAAACAGGGGTCAGATTGACGGTAACCAGGACTATCATCAGGCCTATGATGCCGGAAGCCTGCCACCTGGAGTAATTTATGTAGTTCTTCATGGCCCATGATTTCTTTTGGTCGGGAGCCCTTGTCCTGGCGATGCGGTACAATTTGACTGTGCCCTTCATGGGCACCGAGTAGGAGAAGAACAACAGGGCCCCTATTGCGACCGGTATGTAGAGGAGGTAGGAGCCGAGCAGCGTGGTTTCCGCCATGACCTGGAGAGAGAACATGATAATCGACGCCACGATGATCGAGAAGCCCAGGCCCAGCCCGGCACCTGAATATTTGAGGCTCCTTGCCAGCCCGAACTTGACCGTAGGATTCTCCACCCCGTACTGTTTGTCCTCGAAGTAGTCCACCCCTTGATTGGTTATTGCCAGTGAATAATGGGCAACCGTTATTCCCACTATGGCCGCAATTGCCCACCAGGAGAAAACGGTGGAGAAAAGTATGTAGATATAGAGCAGGGGGAAAAGGAAGGCGCAGCAGGCAAGCGAGACCGGGTGCCATATGCCCTTGACCTTGAAGTTAAAGGGAGGCACGGAGTAGCCAAGCCCGAACACGTATCCCAGGCCCAACAAGATAGGGAGCAGGGGCTTGGTGAAGACCATTGCAAGATGAAGGGAGAACAGCATGGGTAGGATGGTGTGAACGGCAAGCAGTGCCCATACGCCCCTCTTGGTGAAAAGATCCACCGCCCTGGGGTTGTCGCCCTTGTAGGTGCCGTAGGTCTTGTCGATCTCGTAATCGCCAAGGGCGTTGATGATAAAACCGGACATGTATGCCATGAAAAGACCGGAGAAGGCCTCTATGAAGTAGGGCGAGAGTATCATCTCCCTGCTTGGTAATGAAAGGGCAAGTGCCATGATAAGCCCCGGAATAACAGCGGGTAGATACTCGAGTCTTGCCAATTTGCTGTAGGCCCATAACATTCCTCGAGATCTCATCCGCTACTATTAGAAAACACGGATATATAAATATTTGCCCGGACACAATTTTTATTTATCGGGTTTACTTTATTGGCCCCGGTGATGAGCATGTCCCTAGGCAAGGCGGTATCGGATACGGTGATGAACAAGAAGTTCATAGCCGGTCTTATTTCATTTGTTTTTATAACCCTTGCCCTGGGAATGATCTTCAATTACCAGGCCTCCACCATCAAGGCTGAGAACTACGCGGAGGTCAAGGAAAAGCTGGACATGCTCGGGCCCTTGGGTGAGCCCTTGGAGTTGGTTATGAACACCGATGATATACTCCGGGAATCCGGCACGGTCAATGAGAACTCACAGGACGTTATATCCGTTGCAATGGACAAGGAGAAATACTCCCGGATAGTTAACGTAACCCTTGCCCTGAAGTGGAAGGACGAGGCGGACCAGGGGCCAAGGTACACCAACCAGGGAGACAATCTCGGCCTTGAGGTCGTACCGCCCGGAGGCGGAGACCTGATGAAGACCGGCGGCCCCACATCCAATCCCCATGGCCAGGAAGGCATGGTCAAGGTATCTTACGAGGTAGAACAAGGTTCCGAGGGGGATTACCTTGGGGAATGGGAGGTCAAGGTGATCGCCGAGGAATGCGGGGACCAGGTCCCTGTGTTCAATATCGCGGGCCTGAGAACGATAAGCGACACCTCCAACAGCTACACCCTCACCATGACCGTGGATTACGAAACGGAGAAGGAATAAAAATCATTTCTTCTTCCTGGATTTGATCCTGCTGCCGCAGACCGGACAGGTGTATTCGTGTTTTTCAGCTTTTTCCGGCCTGTAATTCCTTTTGCATCCGGTGCAACGATATGTCCACCTCCACTCCTCTTTTATACCCTCCTCCTTCGCTCCCCTGTAATCAATGCCCAGGAACTCGCACATGTTTTGTATGGAGTAGTCGTCGGTAAGTATCAGTCCACGGTCCATTTCCGAGCCCAGGGCGATAATATCAATATCCGTGTCGGAAAGCCGGCCCAGGTCCCCGGTCTCGATGGCCCCCTCTATGACCGTCTCCCTGGACTCTGTTGACGGAGCGGCTATTCTCATGCCCATGTTCAAGAGGTTGTTCATCTCCCAGATCATGCTCTCGCTGCCCTTGGCCTCCACCTCGTTCACGGCCCCCTGCACGGTAACGCAATCGCTTGCCGTCGAGTAGAGTCCCGAAAGGTCTCCCTTGATCATGAACGATGCGTCCAGTACGTATACGACCATGCTTCAGTATATGTACAATTGATTATATAACCTTGGCGATGCGGCGTAACCAAGGAACAAAAAAATATAATATGCGGTGACTCATTACCTCTAAACCGACAGCGGTGGTATTGATGAGGATAGCTTGGTACGGACATGCATGTTTCGAGGTGGGAGATGAAAATACTAACATTGTAATCGATCCTCACGACGGCAAATCCATTGGAATAAAGCCACCTTACGTCAAGGGAGACGTCGTCTTGGTAAGTCACAATCATTTCGATCACAATGCCACCAGGGTGGTGTCCAAACCGGACAGCTTGTTGATAACTATGCCAGAGGAGGCGGGTAGGTTGGACAATTATAACCTGAAGATGATCCCTGCCCACCACGACGACGTGCACGGCATGAGAAGGGGCGACATCAACATGTTCTTGTTTTCCATGGGCGGTGTGAACCTTTGTCATGTAGGTGACCTGGGCCATGTCCTCGGGGACGAGCAGCTGGAGCAGTTCGACCGGTCCGTGGACATACTCTTTTTACCTGTGGGCGGCCACTTTACCATAAATTACGAGGAGGCACTGACGGTGACGTCACAGCTGAAGCCGAAGGTGGTAATTCCCATGCATTACAGCATAGGAGGCCTTTCCCTTAACATCTCCCCCGTGGACCCGTTCCTCAAGAACTTCGAGCAGATAAACAGGGTGGGCAACGAGATCGATTTCTTTGGCGAGGAGCTAAACGACATCGAGGACATAGAGATTTGGCTGTTCTCGCTTTGAGCTAAGCCGGACCGGGAGGTGTGGACATGGAATCCGAACACATGATGGACATGAAAGACAAGGTTTGCATCCTTTTGCCCGTGCGCCGCTTCGACCAGGATCTGATCCTCGGGCTTAAGGAAAAAGGCGCAAGGGCCGCGGCTCCGATCACCGCAAGATGCGTGTGCAGCCACCATATGCTGTTCTCCGCTGTGATGAGGGCCCTGCGTAGAACCGAACGCGGCTCCAAGGTCAGGAACCTGGACCTGGAGATACTAAGGACACTTTACGGCACCAGGCAGATATCCAGGGCAAAGAAGGCCCTTTGGCCCGAGGAGGGGGAGGCCGCCGTAATGATAGTGCTCAGCGATATGGAGATGGACGCGGGAGTTGAATTGGACCTTTCCCTTCTCGAATGCCCCTATATTGAGGGTGGGGACGGGGGGGAACATCCCTGTGCGGAGTGCGGGAAGCCCTCCATCAGATTCTGGAGCCTGGAGCACGAGCCGGACCTCTTGCCAAGGGAGCGGCGTATCGAGGACCTCATAATGGAGAGGAGCGCCTTCGGTATACTGGAATGATATCGGATAATAGTAAAAAACCTTAAA
>CAZUZU010000070.1:0-6700 GCA_964624865.1 uncultured archaeon | reverse complement strand
TTTCACATATAGCACGGAACCTATATAGTATTGTTTATTTGGTTCTCCACCATATTTTTATTGGTCTGTAAAAAAGGCTAAATATCACCCTGGGATACAGGAAGCCATGGCAGAGGACGAGTGGCTTGACTTTGACGACGAAGAGGATGCCGGTGCATCAAGAAAGGGCGAGGCCCCACCGCCCCCCGATCCCACCTCACGCCCAGGCACCAAATCCCCACCGCCACCGCCTCCCCCGGATGGAACGAATACCGGCTCTTCTTCCTTGGGTCAGTCTTCTTATCCCTCATCTCCACCTGAAGACCGCACGGCTCCCTCCCCGGGTCCGGAAGCCGGCCCTCAATCCACGGAGCAACCATCCCCCTCTTCTTATCCGTCTTCCCCTCCAGAGAAAGTCCCCTTGAACGCGGGTTCTTACCTGGGCGCGGTCGCCATCATCATACTGATCATAGGACTTCTGCTTCCCTGGTACGTGGTCGGGGTCGAGGCGGAGGGCGAGGGCTTCGACACCGATGGTCGAGTGGACATCCTTAAGCTGGGCGGGATAAACGGCATCCAGCTTAACATCCCTGAAGGGGGAGGGAACAACACCACGGCGCCTGGCAACCTTACGGCTGACGACATCCAGAAGGAGATGGTGAACAGCGTACCCGTGCTTGGCACCTGCTGCTCCTGCTTTACCCTTGTCGTGTTGGTGGCCGTTGTCCTGGAGTTGGTGGTGCTGGTAGTGCATTTGAGGGACAGGAAGCGAAAAAGGGGCAATCGGTTGATATGGCACGGGCTGTTGATATTACTTCCGATAATCATTGTACTACTGCTTTTGCCAATGATCGTTTCCCACATATTCTCCATGACCGAGGCCCCTGCCGAGATAAGGGATGTGGTGGAGACCATTGTCAGCAGCCCGGCCAGGGGCCAGAACACCTTCGTCTTCGGCGGGGAGGAAGTGACCTTCTACTGGGAGTTCGGCCTCGGACTCTGGCTGATAATAACAGGCGGTGCCCTGACCCTTATCTCGGGAGTGATCGACAGGCTGCTTGCAAAGCCGGCCAGTGATTCATCCTAGAGCCCCGCTTACTCCCCGGAGCGATCGACGGGGCATTGACGCATTGTGATCAAAAAAAATTCTCAGGGAAAAAGACTCGTCCTCTGTTTGGGTATCATGGACATAAGCTCACCGTTCTTGCAAAAACCGCATCCCAGCATCCTGCCCTTTGGCCCTCGGACCGCGACGTAGCCGTATTCGTCGCCCATCTTTACCGGCCTTCGGGCCAGGAAATCCTTCAAGTCTTTTTCTCTAACGGCCACCACGTTCTTCGATATGTATCTACCCAATGCCAATATCAGGTCGGTGGTGGGCTTGTAGCCCCCCCTTTCCCTTCTCAACGCCCTGATACCAACGAACTCCACCTTTACCTCCCCCGGCAACTCCTCCATTTCTCTGGTGGTGGCAAATATCGAAGAGCCGTGATCAAGAAAGGCCATTTCATCCATAACCTCCCTTGGAATACCGAATCTATCTTCCAGGTATCTTGTCACCTCTTCCCTATCCTCCGAGCTTACCCGGCTATAGCTTTTGGATCTTGGCAACGAACATCCCTCCCGTGTCGTTCTGATGAGGATATATGCGAACACATCTTTCCATCTCCTCACCGAATTCATATACGTCCCCGTCCCCGTTCTCCCAGTTTCTAAGGCCCGGGGAGTGCTTCAGCGTTATATCAACGGGCAACAGCATCGCTTTACCCCCAGCCAATGCGTGCCGGACCACCGCTTCGTTCTCTTCCGGGGCAAAGGTGCAGGTCGAGTAGACCATGACGGCTCCCTTTTTTGCCCTTTCCACGGCGTTGGTCAACAGCCCCTTCTGTATGGCCGCCAGTCTTTTCCTCCCCTCCCTGTCCAAGTCGTCCGCCGCGTTCCAGTTCTTCCTCATTGTGCCCTCGGAGCTGCAGGGGGCGTCCACCAGCACCTTGTCGGCCTTTCGTAGCATAGGGTGGCCCCTGCCGTCGTATTTGGTTACCGCGGTGTTGATAATACCCATACGGGAAAGATGCGACACCAGCACGTTCAACCTTGGGCCGGAGGGGTCGTTGGCCACAACCCTCCCTTGATTGCCCATCAGCTCGGCCAGGTGGGTGGTCTTTCCCCCGGGTGCGGCGCACAGATCAACCGTCAGGTCCCCCTTTTCCGGGCCCAGGGCCAAAGCGGGGGCGTTGGACGCCAGGTCCTGGATGAAGTAGTGGCCCAACCCGTATTCCATTGCCTTGCTCGCCCTGCCCTTTACCACTTTCCAGGTCCCTCTTATAGCCGTTTCCTCCGTTTCCACGCCCTGTTCACGGAGGCTTTGCCGCAGCTCCCCCGCTCCTGTCCTCAACACATTGGTCCTTATGTAGTCCGGGGGATAGCTTTCCATGGTCTCCAGGAAATCCCCGAAGTTCGGGGCCACCCCTTGGTATCGCCGGAGATGTTCTCTACACTGGGCCCTCTTCTCGTCCATGGTCCCGGGAAAACGTTTAATCTAAATTACTCTTATGCATGTCCATGGAAATAAAACAAGCCCAGGAGCTCATGAGGGAAATATACGGCGAAAGGGACGGGCAGCGGGGCTTTCCCGGCACTTACATGTGGCTGGTTGAGGAAGTGGGCGAGGTCTCCAGGTCTTATCTCAAGGCCCGAGATAATCTGGAAGAGGAAATGGCCGACGTTCTGGCCTGGCTGCTTTCACTGGCCAACCTTGCGGATATAGACTTGGGCTCCGCTTTCCGGGAGAAGTATTCCGATGCCTGTCCCAGATGCGGCCGGAAGCCTTGTGCGTGTGAATGAACATATCTGTCAGGGCATAATGCGCGCAGGTCGGGTTGGAGGCGCTCGTCCTCAGTATCCGGCCAAAGGTCATATGGTCCTGGCCCGCTTTACTGATGTTGGCCAGACCTTTCGGGCAACCTGGCCCCCCCGGATGTCGGGGGAATTCGTCAAGGGGCCCGACACGCGTTCTGAGCCTAGGGGTTGCGTGGAGGGGTCGTGGAGGGGTTAAACGATATATTTATATAGAAAATAGTAATGGGTTAAGGTATCACCAAGCGAACGGTTCCTGTCAGGGGACCGGACCACAAAAGATAAATAAACAGACTCCATATAGCGGAATAATACGCAAAATATCGTGGAGTGAGCGAAACGGATTGTAATCCGGAGGTGTGAGATATGCTAAAAAATATAATAAACGACGCCCTCAAACGAACTGGAGAGGGAGACGAACCAAATAGGGATGTCCAAAATAAAGATGACGAAAAGATCAGGGAAGTTTTAGCCGAGGTCGGCCCGGCACCCGAGGATCAGCAGGCCCAACAGGCACCCGAGGATCAGCAGGCCCAACAGGCGCCCGGCGAGCTAAGGCCCGAGGCAAGGCCCGCGCCGAAAATGGCAGCCCAACAGGACGCGGGAGTGTTGAGGCCCGAAGGTGGCCAACCAACTCGCGCTCAGGCGCAGCAGCCCGGCCCCCAAGAACCCTTCCATCCACCCCAGTACGTGCCGAGACAGCCGATGCCCGAGGGTGACGAGGAGGAAGAGATCAGGAGGGTGCTTGCCGGCCTGAGAACGGTCATCAAGATCGTGGGCGCCGGCGGTGCTGGCTCCAATACGGTGAACAGGATAGCCGAGGAGGGCATATACGGTGCCGATCTGATAGCCATGAACACCGATGCCCAGCACTTGCTCCACATCCAGGCACCCAACAAGATATTGCTGGGCCGTCACACGACCAGGGGCCTTGGGGCCGGCGCACGCCCGGACATCGGCGAACAGGCCACGCTGGAGGCGGAAGAGGAGGTTCGCAGAAAGCTCTCACACTCCGATATCGTATTTCTAACCTGCGGTCTGGGAGGCGGGACCGGTACAGGTTCAGCTCCCGTTGTGGCAAGGATAGCCAAGGAAATGGGCGTCCTAACCATAGCCGTGGTCACCTATCCCTTCAAAGGAGAAGGTGTGGCAAGGCAGCAGAACTCCGATTGGGGCCTGGAAAGGCTTCAGGAGTATTCTGATACGGTGGTCGTGATACCGAACGACAAGCTGCTGGAATTGGTACCCCGGCTTCCGCTGAACAAGGCCTTCAAGGTGGCTGACGAGATACTCATGCGGGCCATAAAGGGTCTGGTCGAGCTGGTCACCAAGGTAGGCCTGGTGAACTTGGACTTCAACGACCTAAAGACCATCATGAAGGGCGGCGGCGTTGCAATGATCGGCCTGGGCGAGTGCGAGGAGCACGAGAACGCCAACGAAGCCGTGCAGGAGGCCATAAACTCGCCACTGCTCGAAGTTGACGTGTCCGAGGCCAAGGGCGCCTTGGTTTCCGTTGTGGGCGGGGAGCGCATGACGGTAAGGGACGCCGAGAGCGTTGCCGAAGAGATACAAAAGAGGATATCGTCCAATGCCAGGATCATCTGGGGTGCGAGGATAGACCCGACGCTTGGTGACGGTCTCAGGGTCATGATCGTGCTCACCGGAGTCAAGTCAAAACAGATACTTGGCAAGACCCAGAGGATCGGTGGAAAGGGCGGTAAAAGGCTCGGTATAGAATTCGTGAGATGATCGGCGGCCCGAACCGCTGTCCGATCTTTTCTTTCTTTTATTATATTGTTTTTCTTATTTATATTGTTTATTCTTCTACCAGTGAGCGAAACAAATCAACGTATCTGGGCACCACCTTGTCAACGTCGTGCCTCCGCTCGCAGTATTTCCTGCCCTTTTCTCCCATGTCCTTTCTCAATCCGGGGTCTTCCATCAGCGACCTTATGTCGTTCACCGCCTTTTTCTCGGTCTTGGAATGAAACCCTGTGCCGTGCTCGCAGATAATTTCGTCGGGGTCCACGTCCATGCTGATCACCGGTCTTCCCCTTGACCAGGAATGCAGGAAGGTATTGGGGAACCCCTCCTCCTCGGAGGTGTTGACGTAGACCGCGGCATTGTCGAAGTATTCCAAGGTCTCCTCATACGTTTTATGGCCCAGGAATTCCAGGTTCTCCATTGTGGCAGCCTCTTTCCTTACCCTGTCGTACAACCCGTCGTCCTGCCAGTCCCTACCCCCTATCATAATGAACCTATATCTGGGAAGGCTCTTTGCGATCCCGACCATTATGTCCGGTCTTTTCCAGCTGGCCGTCCGGCCCACCCAAAGAACATATTCCCCACTGCCCGCACTGTAGTCCTCGGGCAGGGGCGTCACGCTGGGGATAATGACCCCCTCCTTTCCGAAGTTCTTCTTCAACAATTCTTTTTGCCGCCCGTTCTGGACCACTATCCTGTGGGCGTTCCTGATACCGTACCTTATGGCCGCCTTCCCTCCCTTCCCATAGAACAGGCTCTTGAGCTTGCAGTTGTCGTCGTGGGCTGCCGCGAAAACGAATTTCTTGTTGTTTATGTTGCAGTGCAGTGCCACCCCGCCGGTGGTCCACTCGGCTATCCTCTGGTAGTATACGTCGCAGTCCGCCATCTTCAGGCTGTTGGACAGGGCCAGCCATTTCATGCTGTTACCTGCCCTGTGGACCATGTTGAACAGGCCTGCGTAAAAGAAAGAGTTCCTGGGATAAAGGAGTGAAACGTAGGGGATGCCTTCCCGCTCTTCGACCCTCCTTGCCCCGGTGTCGGCCTGCACAACGTAAAATACGTCCATGCCCATTTCATTTAGTTTCCTGGTGATGTGCCGCTGCTGCACCTCCGCACCGCCCCACTTCCCTCCCTTCCAGGGCTCGAAGACCTGGTAATGGGTGTTCAGTGAGACAAAACCAACCCTTGGCCATATATCTCCTTCTCCTCCTTCCCTGCTTCCTCCTTCGTCTCCTTTCCCGGCTCCCTCCCCCTCTCCTTTCGTCTCCGTGCCGGCGTTGTGGTCTTCTTCTCCCTTTGGTCTCTCCTTACTGTCCATTGATGATCATACCTCGTCCATATACAGTGCCAGTGCCTCCTCCACTCCCTTCCCGTTCTCAGACCTGGTTACGTGGTCCGCCGCCTCCTTTACCTCCCGGGGTGCATTGGCCACAGCCACCCCGATGCCGGCGTATTCAAGCATCCCCATGTCATTGTAATTGTCTCCTATCGCCATAATATTCTCCCTCTCCAGCCCTAGAAGCTCCACCGCCTTTTTCAGACCCTCGGCCTTGCCTGTCCCCGTCCTGAATATCTGTATCGCCCAGCCCGTGTCCACTGCCTCCACGCCGAAGGGAGCGATGATCTCGTTCACCCGGGTGATATCATAGCCCGTGTCTATGGCCACCGACGTCTCCCTCCACCTGTTGGTCCTGCGCTGTCTCACCCCCATTTCCTTTTCCAGCTTTTTCAACGCTCTCTTGGGGTCTTTTATATCCCTGAGCAGATGGACCGTGTCGCCCCGCATCACCACGCCGCCGTTCTCCGCCACCACCGGCCCCGCGGCCCCCAGCATGGTGGCTATCCCGTAGGCTATGGGGAGCACGTTGCCCGAGCACAGGATCACCTTCACCCCCCTGGCCTCCGCCCGCCTCAGGGCCTTGATCGCTGCCAATGATATCCTCCTCTTTTCGTCCGTCAGGGTCCCGTCTATGTCCACGGCCACGGCCTTTACCACCTGCGCCATCTTACACCTCCAGGCGGCTTAGTTCCCTTTCAAGGGCCCGGAGCCTACCCTTCCCTTTGGCCAGGACACGCCCCCCCGTGCCGCAGGCGAACTCAA
>CAZUZU010000069.1:0-13980 GCA_964624865.1 uncultured archaeon | reverse complement strand
TTTTTCGACGTTGCTTTGAAGTGATACACGTCGAAATCGTCCATGTAGGGCTCGCCCGCGGCATCAAACTCTCCCGTCCAGTAGACCTCCTCGTCGTGTGTACCGTCGCTGTAATAGTTGACGAAGCATATCTCACAGTGGTCCACACCGCTGGTGGTTCCCTTTATCAGGACCTCCATGTCGCTCTTGTTGTTGGGGAGCTCGTCAACGTCGTAAGTAACGGTGTCTATCGATACGGATATGGTCGTATCCGTCGGGGTTTGGGTGGAGGGGTTTGGAGATGAGCTGTCATCCCAACCGTCCTCGCCGTCGTATCCGTCATAGTCGTCATCACCGTCGCTTCCGCCATCCGTGCCGTCGCCACCGTCCGTACCGTCGGAGGTCTCGAACACGAAGGTCACAGAGGCCGTGTTGTAGTCTTCGCCGTATGTCAAGGCCTTTACTTCCAGGGTATTCTCGCCTTCTTTCAAGAAGCCGTACGTGGTATACCCGTAAACATCATAGGTGGATATCTGGGCCTCCCAGTTAGACCAGTCCTCGTTGGTGGAAGTGTCCTGGGCGTAATTCCAGTCGGATGTTCCTTCGGAATTCTTTATTCTATATTTAACACCACTTATGGACTCTCCCGTTGGCGGTGTGACGGTTCCTTCCGCAACGTAAGAGCTGGCATAGTCGGTGCTGCCTTCGATCACTTCACCCTCTGTTGGCTTTGTTATCGTTACAACGATGCCCTCGTTTAATTCCGGCGGATGTGAGCTTGGGTCCTGGGGATCAGTGTAGTTATTGTACTCCTCCAAGTTGGTGAATCCGTCACCGTCAGGGTCCTCGTCCGCGTCGCTTGCATCGTTCGGGTTCAGACCGTTGTCGCTCTCCCAGCCGTTGGGCATGCCGTCCCCGTCATTGTCACCTTCGGAATCGGTGGAGAATTTTCCGTCGGGCGCTGTATCTTTAGCGTCCCCTGGTGTATAATCCTCCTCGAACCAACTGTGATAAGTAGTCGCGTATAAATCCCAACCTATAATCTCGTCCGTAATATAGTCCAGAGGAAATATTATTGTGAGAGTGTCAGTACCATTCCCAGTGAGGTTCTCCCCTTTTATCGTATACTGATTATCCTCGGTGTCGTCTTTGAGGACAGCGATCCATTCGTAGTACCATGAAAAAGAGTCTGTGACTAGCTCCCAATCGGTGTTGCCGTCCATGTCTACATCGAAGTAGATCTGATAGGAATATTTGGGGTCGGTAAAATCTCCAGAGGATTTATTGTGGATTTTGCCCGCCACCGTCAATTCCACGGTTATGTCTCCGCCGGATTCCGAAGTGCTGAGGGAGAGTATATCAGCGTCGTCCTTTACATCGCCCACGGCGTTGGTTCCGGTTACGTCGTTCGGTGGATCAGTTACACTCAACGAAAAGCTGACCTCCCTGGTTGTGCTCACTGCGCTGGGGGCAAAGCTGCTCAGCATCATGATGACAACGACGCCCAGCAGTGCCGCCACATATGGTATTCTTTTCATATATGCTCACCACTTTTTTATTTATGGCCCACACCATGTTTGACAACGTATATAAATTTTGAGGAGAAGAAAATGAATATCGGGATGTACACCGTCGTCACGACAGAAATGAAAAATCACCATCAACGGAGACATCTCCCGGCATCACATATCGCTATATTTTTATAATAATAAGGGTTGAAGGTTAACGTAGGATGAGGTGATGACATGAAAAGAAGAGTTATCGGATTTGTGACTGGACTAACAGTGTTACTACTATTATTCAACATAGGCCCTAGTATAAATGCGGAAAGGGCACTTACCACGGGCGATGCGGCCCTTGAAGGCAGATGGCTGGATGAAAGCACGGCAACAGGACAAGGCTTCGTTTTCTCCAATGCCACCGTGGTGGGCGAGAAATCCGGAGACATCAACCTGGGAGCGACCGGAGACCGGTTATATGCCCCGGCTGGCGGGGGTATAAGGGACATGGGGGCGATAAACCTGGAAGATATAGCGCAGGCACCCACCAGCGGTTACGTGGCCGAGATAGACCTTACAACTGGCTCATGGGCGGGGAGCTGCTTCTGCTTGTACACCAGGGAGGTAAACTACGCAAAGTTCCAGATCAACGAGCACTATTTTGCTGAATCGGCATCATACGGCGACCAGCTGGGCAGATTATCCATCACCTGGTACCTCCAGGACGACGGAAGTCGTGGTTTCACAGGGCAAAGCGATGCCACAATAATAGAGAGCACCGTGGATATCAGCGACACCGTCAAAGCGTCCGTAAGGATTTCCTCCACCGGGTCGGCCGAGATGGCCACTATCGGAACTTTCGAGCTCTACAACGCGGCCGCAGGTAATAAACTGGAGGAAAAGGGTGTGAACGAGTCGAAGGTCTTGGGAACGGTGGAAGTGACCGTTCCAGACGACGCCGAATGGATATACCTTGAGTTCTCCTACTCGGACAAGGACGTGGAAGGTATGGCCCTCGACGACATGGCGGTATACTATTACGACGATCACAAGGGCGATTGGGTCAAGTGCGGGGAAACGGGGGTGGATAAGCATAAGAAGATCGTATGGGCCAATGTCACCCACACCACCATATTCGCCGCCATAGGCGAGGCCATGGGCGATGACGAAGGGGAGGGGGATGACGGTAATGAAAGCCCGGGATTCGACCCGATCCTTATCATGGCCGCACTCATGATCGTATCTTTGGTGGCAATATCTACAAGAAGGAAACGATAAGAGGTTAATATCCGCCCACCCCCGACAAAAGCTATTTTAAGTCCCCGGGACAATCTAAGCTCTATGACCTACTCCGTATCCAACCTTCCCCTGCACGGAGGCAAGGCGCCTCACTGGTTATTGAAGAGGATGAGGCCCCTAGCAGAGTCAATAATGAACATCATGGTTCTGGAATACGGCCCGGACGAGGTGGTTAGCAGGCTTGCCGACCCTTACTGGTTCCAGGCCCTTTCCTGCGTTCTGGGCTTTGATTGGCACTCCTCGGGCACCACCACGGTGACCACTGGTGTTTTAACCAGCGTGCTCGGACCCGAGCTTGGGGTGTGTATGTGCGGGGGGAAAGGCTCACGCTCCGGAAAGACTCCCGGGCAGATTGTCAACCTGGGGGAAGAATTGTCCCTTTCCGATAACTCCCTGGAGTACATGGTAAAGGCATCGAGGCTCACCGCCAAGATAGACAACGCGGCGGTGCAGGACAGCTTCAATCTCTATCATCACGCCTTTCTCATGTCCGAAAAGGGCAGCTGGGCGGTGATACAGCAGGGCATGAACGGGGAGAGGGGAATGGCCAGGCGTTATCAATGGCTTTCCAAGGGATTGGAGCAGGGCTACCTTGATTCCCCCCACAGCGGTATACTTTCCGAGGTGAGAAGGGGAGAGACCTTGGACCTGTCTTCAAAGAGGAGCGGAGAGAACAGGACTACGGTCATGGACCTGGTCTCGGACCTCGGCTCTTTGAGGAGGGACTACGAGACGGTGCTGGGGATCCTGGCCCATTCCCAAGGCCAGTCCGTATTGGAGGACTTCGGGGAAAGGGGCGCAAGTCCGGGCCGTGCCAGACCCGCTGTTTTGGACATGCCCAGGAGGATAAACTGGAACACCATGAGGAAGGTTTACGATTTCTCTCCCCGGAACTACGAGGAACTTATATTGACGAGGGGCATGGGGCCAAGGACGGTGAGGGCCCTTGCACTTATCGCGGACCTGGTCTACGGGGCCGAGCCCTCGTGGCGCGACCCGATGAAATACACCTTTACCGTAGGGGGCAAGGACGGGGTTCCGTACCCCGTGGACAAGCCGGCCATGGACGACTCCATCGACGTGCTGGAGAACGCTGTGGGCGAGGCCAAGGTGGGAAAAAGGGATAAGCTCAGGGCCCTGGAGAGGCTAAGATCAGTCATTCCGGAGGAGCTGAGGGAGAGTAAGGCGCGTTTTTAATAAATTATTCAACCAAGAACGGACCGGTCGGTTCGTACCTGGAAGCCGTGGCCAGCCGGATATCGTGTCTTTTCAAGTAAATCTCTATCCTTGTCTTGGCTGTTTTATAGGCAAGCTCCGGGCTGTTGTTGTTCTCGCTGAGGTGACCCAGCACGATATTCGACGGCATTTCCCCGCCATCTACCTCCCGCCGGCCCAGCGCCGACTGCAAAGCATCGGCGCTCTGCTCATTACACAGGTGGCCCCTATGTCCCTTTATCCTCCTCTTTAAAAAAAGTGGATATGGTCCGTTGGTCAGCATGTTATCGTCGTAATTGGATTCCAAAAGGATCAAGTTGGAACGCCGGAGCACCGGCTGGGCCTTGGCAGGGAGGCGGCCGGTATCTGTAAATATACATACAGACCGGTGCCCGTTGGTGACTTCGAAGCCGTAGGTGGGCGTCACGTCGTGGCTCATCTCGTAAGGGGTTACGGTAAGGTCGCCCGCCCTGTAATTCCGGGAGGGAAAAAGCTCGGTCCTTCTCCCCTGATAAAGCTCAGGAGGTATATCCTTTTGCCATAGGGTCCAATTGTCGGAATAGAGTTGGGCAGAGGTATGCTTCAATGTTACTCTCAGGCCTCTCATGTGATCACTGTGCTGGTGAGATATGAATATAGCGTCCATGTCCTCCAAAGAGCGTTCCACTGCATCCAGCCTGAGCCGAATCTGCTTACACGACAGACCGCAGTCGAAAAGTATACCTGTGGAATCGGAGAATACGGCAACAGCGTTTCCGTTGGAGCCGCTGTTCAGGATGTATACTTCCATTCCCCTACCATCCGCCGATGTATATCTTGGCAACTACCGCCGACACGCTGTATATTATGGTGGCCACAGGAAGGACCTTGGAAAGCATGTACTTTCGGGCCACGTTGTCCTCCCCGTACCTTATCCCTGCGCAGAAGTACACGATCACCACAATGGTCAGTATCAGATATATCTCGATGATAAGGGAGAACACATCACCGGGTATCGGACTGACACTGGATGCCTGGGCGGTGCCACCCCAGAGGTCCACGCCGCTAAGATACCTGGACAGGAGTATGTATATGGCCGACACTATACCCATTATCATGGGTGCGAAAAAAGTGGCTGTGGACTGCATCATATCGATGGTCTGCCCCAGCTTGATACGGATCTCGTGCTCCACGTTCTTGAGGTCCCTCAGATAGTTTGAGATACCTATGATTGTTTGACCAGCGGTCACTGGGTCCTTCCTCACAGCGTCCATCACAGTCCTCATGGATGCCTTTATGGTGGTCGAAGGAGCCTGGGCAAGTATACCCTCCGGGCCGAAGAGCACGTTCTTCAGGGTGGAGCGGGTGACCTGTAGCGAATAAGATATTTTGCGGAACGTCCATGCGATCATGGTGCCCTTCATGCTCTGACCAACCTTTCTCAAGGCGAACTCTATGGGCTTCCTCTCGGCTATCCTGGAGCCTAGCTGGAACAGGGCATCAGGGAACTCCCTTTCCATCTGAAGGGTCATATCCCGTACCTTCTTCTGGTCCCTGCTTGTCATATAGAAGTAAAGTGATAGGGGGAAGGTTATCGCCCACATGAAGGGCATGGAACCAAGCAAAGCGAATATACTACCGTAACCCTGATGGGCAGCGTGAAGGGCCATGGCAGTGGTAAAGGTAAAATAACCCAGGACAACGAACCCGGCTACCATCAAGACTGACACAATTAAAATACTGCTCTTTTCGAACTCGGTGAGCGGAGATTCAACCTCCGGTGGTACGGAGGTTCCCGGACGCATACCCAGGATGCGATAGGCATAGGCCGCGGTGCTCAACGGGAAAAGAACGTCGAGAATCAGGACAATGAAGAACAGGTAGTCCATGCCTACCTGGGCAATGGGAAGTATCGCGGACAGGGTAATGGGCAGCAGCACGCCCAGGGCGAAAAGGGTCATGGTAGGGCCGGCAAGGGATGCCGCAAACGACTCTATCTGTCTCTTCGTTCCGTCCAGCATCATCTCGTTCGCCTTGCCCAATGTGCGGTGAACGCCCTCGGAGGTCCTTTCAAGCACCGCTGAGCGAATTGCGTACATCGATCTCTTGAAATCCTCGTTCCACTCGCCCCAATCGTAGGCAAAGGCAACGAAAGCGTCCTCTATGGAATCGTGCTCTCTCATGTACACGTCCCAGAGCATCTTCTTCAGATTGGAGGACATAGGCTCGCTCACATTATTTGCAGCGAAATCCACCGCCCTGTCCAGGGAGGGGTTGAGGTGCATGGACATGACCAGATAATTGATGGCCTCGGGCATGGTTCCCAAGGACTGTATGCGCAAACGTTTGGCATAATTCTTCGGATAATCCTCGATCACAGTATACGACCCGAAGACTATAGCTAGAGTGGGAATAATAATAAAGACCACAAACTTCAAAAGGCTGATATCTCCGGCGTATCCTTCTAACACCCTTTTCTCCGTACCGGTTTCCGGGTCCTCGACATAGCTGTACACCGGATCAACATCTTGGATCAGGTCGTTGTATCCGTCCGCGTTCTTGTCCAGATCATTGTAAGCATCGCTGTTGAGATTGAGATTGACCACGGCGAACACCATGAAAAAGTCCGCCACAAGCATTAGTATTATGGCTATTATCATTACCACGTATCCAAAGGTTATCACTTCGTGGGGCTCGATATCGAAGCGGGCAAAACGGAGCAGCCTCTTGAACTCGTCCCTCTCGTACTCCCGCTTCTTCTTCTCATAATCGTCCACCTGACGCTTGTACTTGTTCTCCATGGTTCGATAGCGGGGATCGGTGCTCTTGTACTTCTTTTGCGTGTCATCGAACTTGGATTCCATTCTTTCGATTTTCTTTTTGGACTCGTCAAAGGTACGCTTACGAGATTTCTTTCTGGATTCGGCAATGCCCTTGGAAAGTGAAGGCACCAGATTATTGGCCCATATACAGCCCCTGGTATACCAATTATCTATGAATATACCTTCATGTATCCTTTCCTTTTTCGACAATTGATCACGACTAGGCATTTTTTACGCTCTCCTTGAACCAGGTCTTCCAGTCTTCCACCAATCGCTTGTAATCAACCCTGGGTGATCTGGAATAATGCTGTTCCAGAAGGGTCCAGAAGGTATTGTTGCTGTTGGCCACCCACTTGGCCTTGAGCAGGTCCATGTTCTTGGTCCGTTTGGCCACGGCCACCAGTATCTCCCGGATCTTCGCTCTGGCCTCTATGTTCTCAAGGGCCTCTTCCATGGTCATTCCCCAGTTGCCTGCGATCTCCCCGATCTTCTCGCTGTTGTACTTGAAGGCGTCCGTTTCCTTTAATCGGTCCAGTCTCTCGTCATAAACAAGCAGGTCGGCAAAATCGCCCTCCGCACCGCTGGCCGTCCTAAGCTCGGCCACTTGGGTAACCCTTCGAACATTGCGCTGTATTCCCGCCGGCCGGATAAGTCCCGCCACCACAACCACGTCAGTGGCCTCGAAGGATTTGGAAGGGATGTTCATGTCATGCACAACCCTTTCGTATACCGCCTTTGCCGAATTGGCATGGATGGTTCCCAGCACAGTGGAACCCGCTGTCCCGGCCCGCATTGCCTCGTAAAGGGTCTTGGCTTCCTGGCCTCGGACCTCTCCCATCACTATGGCGCTCTCGCCCAATCTTAAGGCCACTCTCAGTGCTTCATCCGCGGTCATCTCGCTCTGTCCTCCCAGTGACGACTGCACATGCATGCTCTGCACTTTATAGCCAAGGGATTGTATGGCCTCGGCCGGAAGCTCCAAGGTGTCCTCTATGGTAAGTATCCTCTGGCTCTGGGGAAGCTCCAGCATTATGGCGCCTAACAAAGACGTCTTACCCGCACCCCTGCTTCCGGTCACCAGGACGGTGGACCTACCGTCCACAAGGAACGAGAGCAGTCCGGCGGTGAGCGGGGTGAGTGATTTGTGATATATCAGCTTGGGAAGGGTCCACGGGTCCGTTGAATGACGCCTTAAGGCAAATGCGATACCCTGGGGCGAGAGCGGAGAACCGATAATAGTGACCCTTGTATTGTAGGCATCGAGATCGCATTCCAAAACCGGCATAGCCTCACTGAACGGCCTTCCGCTCTCGTACCTGAACCTCGACAACAATGATTCTGCATCACTCTCGCTCAATATCACATTTGTAACGTATTTACCTGAAATAGTGGCCCCGGTATCCGGGTCCTCGAAACCTTCCAGATTCACATAAACGGGATTCTCATAGGTGGGGGCGTCTATGTAAATGTCCTGAACGTACTTGTCCTTCAAGAATATCTCCGCGATACCCATTCCCGCAGTATATTTGGCCAATATGTCGCTTAGAATGTCGATATTGTCCCTTTCCTCCTTCCTGGATTTGCCCAGCGATATCTTATGCTTCATGGCCAGCTTGTAAAGTGACTCCTTTGCATAGCTCACCACGTATTCCCTGGCCTGCTCGGGCTTGTCCAGCTGAAGAGTGGTGGGATAGTGTTCGATGAGCTCCCTTCTGGCTATGGCCAAGAGCTTGATGTGCTTCTCTCCCAAACGATACTCGTAAGGCGTAAGATGATAGAGGTTCTCTGTCTGGTTGGGGAGCTTGTACAAGGTGACCTTGGACCGGTCCACCAGGAATTCCGTGATCTTTTTTACACCTATCGGCGGGTTGGGAATGATCCATGAAGATGAATACCCCGGCCTGATCCGGCACTCTTTCTTGAATATGGTGTTCATTCCCTTGACAACGTTACCTATACCCCTCAACCGGGACTCGATGATATTCAACTTGGTCATCAGATCATTGGCCGAGCCTCCGGTCTGCTTGGTGGTGTACAAGGGCCTGAAGAAGGTCCTGATCCTACCGTAAGGCCCGGGCAGATAAGACGGGATGAACGGGGGTGCAGTTCCCTTGCCTATCAGCGGCTTTACCGGTTTGCCTCCGGGTGTGGGCGAGCCGGTGTGCGGCGGGGTTCTGGCCGGGGTTCCGGGCCGTTTTGGGGCCGACGGGGCTCCGCCCATGTGGGCCGGCTTGCCAACTACCTCGGTCTTTACCTTGGAGGCCGGCGCCTTGGAAGGTACCTTGAGCTGAGGCCTTTCTCCTTCTGTTCCCCGGGATGAAACTACCTTTGGTCCAGCCTTTCTAGCACCTTTGACCGTTATGGTCTTCTTTTCTCCCTCGGGCAATCTAGGCTTCTTTTCCACTTTCAATGTCTTCCTTTCCTTATCTTCCTCTCCCACGCCTCATCCCTCCTACTTGTTCCTCTCCTTCATCATTACGCCGTATCCGGAGCGGATGATCTGTTCCGATATCTCCAAGAACATATCCATGACGTAATTCAGGTCGTCTATGGTCGTCTTCACGCATTTCTTGCATGGCCCACCCCTCCCCGTCTCGCTCCTCGCCCTTTTGATCACTGTCTTTAACACGCTGTAGAATTCCTGCATGTCGCTGGAAAAATAATATCTGAGGTCTGAAAACATCCTCTCCGGATTTATGGGGCACTGGAAACAGGGATACTTCTTCTTCTTTCCCTCGGTAACGTTCTTGACATTATAATACTGGGCCACGGGTTCCCGGAGGGAGAGGTTGTCCAATTCCTTGGCAAAGTACTTCAGCTGGTTCACCAGTTCTATGGAAAGCCCGTAATACTGGGTCTCGATATAATGACCCAGAACTATGTTCTTGACCAAGAACTCCTTGGAATATACGTTGATCATGCCCTCCCGGCACCTTTTCAACGTCAGGCTGTGCTTGCCGTACCTGCAGTTGATGCAATCGGTGTGGAGGGTGGGTTCCTTGCCTTCGTATTGAACCCTGTAAAGACACTTCCATTCCTCACCCTTTGACCTTTTTTTCTCCTTTTTTGGCATTGGTCTCACCTATCGCGAATAGGAAGATTTAACCCTTTGGCTACTGTAAATATGAGACAATATATAAGTTTGCCGATACTATACCACCCGTTAAGAGGTTTCTCCATGATACGAACAAGGAGTTCAACCCTTGAAACCCTTGGCCAAACCGTAAAGAAAACCCACCTTGGCGCTGTGCTCTAACATTACGGCAAGGTTGAAGGCCTCTTCTAGCCCCT
The DNA here is from genome assembly GCA_964624865.1 of uncultured archaeon. Taxonomy (GTDB): domain Archaea; phylum Thermoplasmatota; class Penumbrarchaeia; order CAZUZU01; family CAZUZU01; genus CAZUZU01. The sequence goes on along the minus strand of CAZUZU010000069.1, from coordinate 3,896 downwards.
TCCCCCGCGTGAAAGCCCCGTGACCCGCTACGATCGCAACCCCGCCTTGCCTCAGGGCTCTTAACAAGCCTGCTTTTTCCCCTTCCCCGCTCTCCACCACGGGCACGGTATCGAAATAATGCTTGCCCTCTATATCCTTTGGCACAAATCCATCTAGTCCATTCTCCCGCAAGATCACGGACAGGGACACCGCATAGGGGCTGTGAGTATGTATCACCCCCTTGGAATCGGTCTCTTCGTAGACAGCCAGATGTACAGGGGCCTCCATGGAGGCGCATCTAGGGATTTTTCCCCCTTTCTCCAAGGAAACCGCAATAACGGCCCCTTCGCCTATTTCATCCAGGGACATACCTGTTTTTGTGATAAGCATTTCTCCATCCACAAGGACACTTATATTGCCCATATTGCCCTCGACAAGGCCGTAAGATACCGCCTTTCTGCCAAAATAACTGATGGATTCCCGCATGTTCACTACTTCAAAAGGGCCTTGGCCGTATCCTTGTCCAGGTCTATGGACTTGAGCAGATACTCCAAGACGAGCTTTTTCGTTCTGGCCTTCTCGACGAACGAGGCCGTGTCTCCCTTGGTGCCTATCCAGTTCTGATAATATTCGATGGCAAGTTCCGAATAATAATAAGGTGCCCCCTCGGGATCCAGCTCCGCCGCCTTGTCATAATGAGCGGTGGCGTCCTCGTATTTGCCTATATCGATAAGGAACGCTCCCAGCCGAGCATGATAGAATGCATTGGTCTCATCCTTTGCTATGGCATTCTCGTAAGCCTTGACAACATCCTCCACGGGAATATTTTCCTTGCCAAGGGCGGCCTCCGCGTATCCGAAATGTGCCTCCGCGGAATCCTTTTCCTCCTTTCTGGCCTTGTCAAAGCTCTTCAATGCGGTATCGTAATCGAACACCGCCAAGGCCCTGTTACCTTCGTTTATCAATAGCTCAACCTTTTTCTTTGCCATGTACACTCACCTTACGGATGCGTTTATAGGATATCAAGTTCTTAAACGTTTTGTTCGCTCCTGTGTACTGGTGACGGGGTTGTTATGGTCGAGAACCAAATAAATAATACTATATAGGTTCCGCACTATATGTGAAAAACCGCCTGTAAATAAGCCAGATCTTGAAGGTTTTTTACTATAACAGTAACTTACATATACCATAAAAACATATATGTTTCTCTCGTTTCGCTAAGAGAAAGGTGATATGAATGAAGATGCCAAGAAAGATCAACACATACTGCCCTTACTGCAAAAAGCACACGACCCATGAAGTGGATCGGGTAAAGAAGAGGAAAGCCAGCGAGTTCAAGTGGGGGCAAAGAAGGTTCAGAAGGGTCATGTCCGGATACGGCGGATTCCCCAGGCCTAAACCCGAGGGCAGGGAAAAACCCACCAGACGCATCCCCCTGAAATACAAGTGCACGGAATGCAAAAAGATACATCTGAAGAAATGCTTCAGGGCCAAGAAGTTCGAACTTACGGAGGTGTGATCCATGGAATACGACCTTAAGAACATCAGGAGAACTCCCAGCAGCAACTTCTTGAAGGTCGCCTGCCCGGAATGCAAGAACGAGCAGGTCATCTTTAACAAGGCAAGCACTTCCATAAATTGCAATCAATGCGGAGCGCTCATATCAGAACCTACCGGCGGTCGATCCAAGATATACGGAGAGATCCTGGCAGTGCTTGATGAGAAATAAGCAGAGGTATTTTAATGCCAAGGGAGATGGAATATCCTGAAGAGGGAGAATTCGTAGTTTGCACGGTAAGAACCATCAAGGGCTTCGGGGCCTTCTTGCTTCTTGACGAGTACGTGGGGAAAGAAGGTTTCATACATATCACCGAAATAGCTCCGGGTTGGATCAAACATATCAAGGACCATATCAGGGAGGGGCAGAAGGTAGTCTGCAAGGTCCTGCGCGTGGACCCGAAAAAGGGACACATAGACCTTTCACTGAAGCATGTGAACGACCACCAAAGAAGGGAAAAGATACAGGCCTGGAAGGCGGAGGAGAAAGCGGATAGACTTATGGAGATCGTGGCCGAGAGACGGGACATGAAGCCCGAAGAGGCCATGGACAAATTCGGGTTTGAGCTCATCAGGGAGTTCGAAAGCCTCTACGGCGCTTTCGAAGCTGTTGTGGTGGACCCGGATGTGCTCAAGGAACTGGGTTTCAAAGGTAAATGGACCAAGGATTTCATAGAGGTGGCCGAGGAGAACATATCACCTCCATACGTGGAGATAAACGGACTGCTGGAAATGAAATCTCACAGCCCAAGAGGGGTGGAGGACGTAAAGGATGCTTTAAAGGCCGCAGAGGACATCTCGGTTCCCCGCGGAGTAAAGGTTTCCGTTCTATACCTTGGCGCTCCCAAATACAGGATCTCGGTCATGGCCCCTGACTACAAGACGGCCGAGAACGTGCTGAAGGAGGCCTCGGACACCGCCATCGAGGAAATCAGCGACGAGTTCGGAGAAGGCACCTTCTATCGCGACGAGGAGTGATATAATTTGCACTCTTTACTTCGCATCTGCGACAAATGCGGCCAATACACACTTAAGGACGCGTGTCCGCGCTGTGGCATAAAGACCAGACCGCCAATACCGCCTCGCTTCTCACCACATGACAGATACGGGAAATATAGAAGGATGTTGAAATATAAGAAAAAATAGCTATTTTGTGGCCTGAAGTATATATTTAGTTCTCAGCCTCTTTGCCACGGTCAAAGCATCAGTGGCCGCGCACAGCAGCTCATTGAAGAGGGTTGAGCTGGTGGAACGGATCGGCTCGCGCCCTATTTCAGTTTTCAGCCAAACCGGTTCTATTTTTATTTTCACACATTCAAACCCTTGGTCAAGCAGATATTTTTTTATTTCTTGGGGATGAACGCCCCTTTCCAGATTGCCGTACTTGTCCATGGTCTCCAGGTCATAGTGATTGACCGACGGGTCTATGATCACCAGGCGGCCACCCTTCTGGAGAACCCGGGTCACCTCTGACAAGGCCTTCTTCCACTCCGGCAGGTGATGGAGCATCTCGTACATCACAACTCCCTGAAACATCCCGTCTGAAAGGGGGAGGTTTTCGGAATCGGCGCACAGGAACAGAAGGTCTAGATCGGCAAGAACTTCTTCTCGGTACAATCGCCCCAGGCGTTCCAAGGATACCCTTATCATGTCCGTGGATATGTCAATGCCCACCACCCGATATCCGCATTGCGCCAACCAATCCGCGTGCCATCCGCTGCCGCATCCCATGTCAAGGACCCTTGACCCGGCCGGTAGCTCCAGATGCGAGAGCAGGAGGCCGAAATCCAGAAAGTAATGGGGCACGAACCTATCGGATCCAAAGGGTTTTTTGATCAACCATTCGTAGCCGCCCTCGTCCTGTTTACTGACATACAACATCTCGCCGGTCTTGGTATCTTCCCTTTTGGACCGCATATTACGAGAAAACATTTTTTAACATAAAAACCCTTTTATGACCGCTGCGATGATGATAACTTACATGTCTGAAAAGTGATGAGTGATGGGCGAACTGAGCAGCACTTTTTAATTTGTAGATCAACACCCCGACCCCCGTAGATTAAAAAGCTGAACCAAAATCTGGGATTTTGGCGATAGTCTTGGAATTTTCTGAATCCAGAAATTCGAGGAAATTCCAAGATTGGTCAGGTAACGAATAAAGTCGAACCGTAACGTAATTATGCGATCGATCCACATTAATGATTTACGTAGTCAGGTAACGAATAAAGTCGAACCGTAACCATAGAACCGCATAATTTACCGAGAAGAGATCATATGCAATATTCTGCGCAAGCAAGCAAATATGGTAAGAGGTCACCCATGTGAAGTCTGTAATATTATCGGCCCATGTTGAAATATG
>CAZUZU010000068.1:12905-14032 GCA_964624865.1 uncultured archaeon | reverse complement strand
CGTTTTCCAGGGCCACGATATGTTACCCGAACATTCCCCGTATCATCCTGGGCATGTACTTTAGCAGGGAGGGCGATCTCTTGATGATCGAGAAAGCGGCCTTCCATGGGTAATCGATGTCCCCCTCCTTTACGATGGTGTCGATAATATCCTTGCTTCCGAGCTTTTCAACTATAACGTCCATGTCCCTGTCCCCGAGGGAGAGGAAGGCCTTTCTCAGCCTCAGGCCGCTCTTTATCTCCTTGCCAACGCTGTCCGTCCATCTTTGATGGTAGTCCTTTATGTCGCTTTCGGCGGTAGATTCGGCAAGAATGTCCGCGCACCTGAGCCCCAGGTACAAACCCCCTCCGCTTGTAGGCTTCACCTGGGCGGCCGCGTCTCCCACAAGGGCCCTTTTTCCCTTAACGCTTTCCGCTGTCAGCCCCAAGGGGATGGTGCCACCCACTTCATTCCTGATATTGCCGTTTTTCATCACAGGGATAGCGTGAACCTTTTCCTTTAGGCTTCGATCCATTTCCCCCTCGTTCTGGGCAGCGCCGACCCGGTACCACATCCCCCCTTTCCGGGGAACGGGAATGCTCCAGGCAAAGAATCCGGGTGCATATTTGTTTCCTACGTAGAGGTCCACCATGTCGCTTTCCCCTTCCTTCCCGGTTATCTCGGCCTGGTAGGCCCCCAGGTACTCGAGGCCGCCCCTGTCCATACCAGCTTCTCTCGCCACCAGGGAATTCGGCCCGTCGGCACCTATGATATAGTGGTATTCCACTTCCCGCGTCTCCCCCTCCACCTTGATCTTGGCTTTCCCTTCCCTCCCGGAGAGATATCTGCAATCGCTGATGATCTCCGCCCCCGCACTCTCCGCCTGACGGGCAAGGGCCAGGTCGAGCTTTGCCCTGTCTATGACATAGGCCTTGGCCTCCACGGCGCGGAAGGACATTTCCCGGTCTCCCGAGGTATGGATCCTTGCCCCCCTCAGCCTGTTCTCGATTATCGCCTCTTCCTTTCCCCGGGGTATGTAGTCAAGCACTCTCTTGGTTACCAGGCCGGCGCACTGCACCGGTCTTCCAACATGCCCGTGCTCCTCCACCACAAGCACGTCCAGGCCTCTTTTGGCAAGACCGAAAGCG
>CAZUZU010000068.1:12423-12895 GCA_964624865.1 uncultured archaeon | reverse complement strand
AAAGCGGTCCTGGCCCCGGCGGGTCCGCACCCCACCACCAGGACCTCGCATCTTTGCCGTCGATCCATCTAATCACCTTAATTATGACGTTTCCGAATCCCTGTTGCCCCCAGGGTAATCCCCTTTACTATGATAAATGCCAGGCCGCTCCCGGGTGCGGACCCGTCGATTTGTTTAACTAGGTTTAAAGGTCCGGGTCTTGACCCGTGGGGGCCCGGGATAGTCTCCATTACGGGATCATACCTCGGGCCTAAGCAGCTCGAAGAACTGGGTCTTCTCGTGCTCGCGGCAGGCAAAGGCTTCCCACTGCCTGCTCCAGGTGGTCTCGCCGCCGCAGTATGGGCACGCTATGGATGTGATGATGGTGCGGCGCCCCCTCTTCTCAGTGGCCACTACCTGGGCCTTGTACTTGGTGTCGGGATCCTTCACGTTCGCGCAGTATAGTTCCTCCCCCTCGTTGAAGTAGGGGGTG
>CAZUZU010000068.1:0-12413 GCA_964624865.1 uncultured archaeon | reverse complement strand
CTTCTGCTTCTTGTAGGCCTTCATTTGCTGCCTGTACTTTTCCATTAACCCTTGTCTTCGGGTCACGGCTAATCACCTCGTATTGTGTTAAGAATACAGAACGGTTATAGTACTACGCATATTTATATTATTTGGGTGGCCCGGGGGTATTCCCCATTCTCTTTCCCCTGGCCCCTGTCCCTCCACGTCTTGAGGGATATCTCTATGAGCTCGCTCTCTCTCGGGCCGGTGCTAATCCAGCCATCGCACCTTCGCCCTCTCTTTCATCCGCCTGAACTGGCGGATGAAGAAAGGGGCCAGCAGAGGTGCGAATATCAGGTTGCCCGCCGCGTGCAGCACGTCGAAGGGAAGCGAGGTAATCCAGGCTATGTAGTAGTCGCGGTAGAACAGGGCGGAGCTCACGTCCACTATTAGGCCGTATGCGAACGCCGCCAGGAAAGCGGCGGCCGTGAACTTCCATGTCTTACCTTTTGTCCAGCCCCGGTCCTTTCCCCCTATTGCCCCGCCCAGGGCGCCGCAGAGGGCCCAAGCGCCCATCTGCCACAGGGTCCAGGGGCCGTGCCCCAGAACGAAGTTGGATATCAGGGGCACCATGGTGCCCACCAGGGCCCCCTTTCTCCAGCCGTAGACGTAACCCACCGCCATTATCATTACCGTGCAGGGTTGTATGTTGGGCAGGGGGGCGAAGGGTATCCTAGCCGCGGATATCAGGGTGACCACGACCACCGTCTCGGATATGTCCTTTGTGCCCGCCCCGGCCTCGAACTCCAGGGCCAGGTATAAGAAGTAGAGGGTGATGACCAGGGCCGATATCGGGATGTAGTTGCGGTAAACTATGCCCGGGTCGGCGACTTCGAACAGGCCCAGTATCGAGATAAGGATCGCCCCCGCCAGGATCGCTGTGGCCCCGGCAAAGCAGACCTTTGCCAGCCACCCCGCTTTTTTATCCATGCTCCCCCTCCAGTCTTCCCTTTTTCAGCCGGTATTTATGGGCAAAGGGCATGAGCTTGTCCAGGCCCGGGTCGTTGGTGGTGATGATGATATTCGCGCCCCTTTCCGCCAACGATACAAGGAGCTTACAGAGCTCTCGTTTGTGGCCTATGTCCATGCCCCTGGTGGGCTCGTCCAGCACCAAAACCTCGGGCTCGGAGATCAACAGGAGGGCTATGGCCGACCTTACCCTCTGTCCCACGCTTACCGACCACGCGTCCCTGCCAAGCACCGCCCGGATGTCCAGCTCGTTGATTATTTTTTTTACCCTCTTCCCCACCGCCCCGTGCAGGTCGGCCTGGAGCTTCAGGTCCTGTCCCACGGTCGGCTGGCAGAAGTAGTATCTGGTGTCCTGGAGCAGCATCGCTCCCGAGCCCGGTATTATTTTTCCTCTGTCCGGTCTCAAGATACCGCAGATGCATTTTCCAAGGGTGGTCTTCCCGCTGCCGTTGGCGCCCTGGACAAGGCTGATGCCCGGCCCCAGGTCTTCCCGGACGCCGTCAAGCACCGCCCGGCCTCCGTACCGGAAATCCAGGCCCTTTATCCGGATTTCCGTTCCCCCGCTGATCTCCGGCCCGGGAACTGGCCCGGACAACCGTCTCTCGTATTCAACGGCCTCGGATATCTTTCTCCACCTTACCCGCCCGTTCTTCACTTCCAGGGCCCTGCTCGCGAACCTTGCTCCCCGCTCCAGCTCGTGGTCGGTTATGAGTATCGTCTCTTCCTTTCTTTTCCCAAGGGCGCGATAGAACTTGTTGGTTCCCAGGGGGTCGATCTGGGAGCAGGGTTCGTCCAGCAGCATTACCTTGGCACTCTGGTTCAGGTTCGAGGCGAGAACCACTCTCTGCAATTCCCCGCCGCTGAGGGTTATTATATCCCTGTTCAGGAGGTGCTCTGCCCCTACCTTGGCACTGGCCCCCTTCACCTCCGGATTGGGAGAAAAAGGTTGATCCCCGGTGTTGTAGGCTCCGAAGGCTATCTCGGACCAGACCTTTGTCATGACGCACTGCGCCTCGGGGTCCTGCCACATGTAGACAGCGTCGGGGGCGGTGATCCCCTCCCTGGTATCCTTGCCCGACACCTTGACACGCCCTCCGAAACTTCCGCCTGTGGCCAGGGGGACCAGACCGCACAGTGCCTTCAAAAAGGTGGATTTGCCTTGACCAGAGGGGCCGTAAACGAGAACTCTTACCCCTTTTCCTATCTCAAGGTCCTTGATCCTCATCGCCGCTTTCCTTTCCCCTGGATACCCGAACCTCAGGTTCCTTATCTCTATCTCGGGCATCATTCCCCCCTCCATGATATGATGGGAACGAGCAGCAGAAGGAGAGAGGCTAGATATATTAACAGTTCGCCGCCCCTCACGATCTCATAGGTGAAGGACGGGTATATGGTCATGGAACCCATGCCCAGAAAAGCCATTGTCCCACCCGCCACCGCTGCAATGATAGGTGGAAAGACCTGGACGCTTATCCGTTCCTTTTCAATCCTATGTCTTAGTCCGTAGCCCCTAATTGAGAGTACGGAGGAGAGGTCGCTACCCCTCTCCACCGCCCTGGCCATCAGCGGGAAGAGGATGTATTTTGCCTTTCTAAGCAGTTCCCTCCTGCCTTGGCCAACGATCCCCCGGGCCTTCTGTGCCTCCAGGGAATCCCGGGCGTCCCTTTGTATTATCGGAAGGAGCCTTATCCCAAGTACCACGGTCAAGGGAAGTTTGCCCTTGCCGGTGGAGAAGATGTCTTCCGGTAGGACGGCGTTGATTACAGCTGAGAAATAGCAGATGACCAGCACGAGGCGAACGGCCATTACCGCCCCGAACACCACGCTCTCCAATGTGATCCTCAATGTGATGTCCAGCAGGTAATCTCCCACGGACAAGCTAATGGTATACGAGAATATGGCCAAGGCCCCTTGGGACACAAAAAGAACATTGAAGCCCAGGACCATCACTGCCAGCAGGCCGGAGTATTTGAGACTTCTGTTCACCTCTTTTGTCGTGCCCAGGAACCGGGCGGCTGTTATTATCGGTATTACCGCCAATGCCAGTAGAAGGGGCTTGGACACCACCATTACCAGTATCACGAAGCCCAGGATGGACAGTATCCAGGAGCCCAGGGGTTTACCGGAAGGGATTGCTTTCATATCTCCACACCACCTCGTCGCCTGTGTCCACTTTCTTACGGTCGCAGGCCAGCTCACCGTATTTGCCGTTGATCCAGTACTGCCAGTTCATCTTGTCCCCGCCCTGGTTCTCCACGCCCGCCACGGAGGTAATGAAAATACCGTTGGAGTAGGTCTCGTATTCCACTTCGAACCCGGCCAGTTCGGAGAAATCCAGCAACAGGTCGAACACCGACACAGACCGGGAAAGGGAGGTGTTGTAGGTGAATGTCACTTTATCCGAAACCGCGGAATATTCCAGTCCCGTGCCGTTCCACACATATCCGCCGGCCCCGTAGCCTTCGGGCGCCACATTGTTGAAGTCCAGGGTCAATGCGGCGTCTCCTTCGCCGCTGTCCCCGCCCTTCTCGCTGATGTTGATACAGCCTGCCAGAATGAAGCATAACAGGACGGTAAAAACCGGAAGAAGTTTTACTTTCATCTTTCTTTCACCCCTATCATGATCAGAATAACGACCAGTGTAACGCTGATAATCACTAATGGTACGATCTCGGGCCCACCCTGCCTTACCCCTTGCTCCACTTCCGGATCCATCTCGTGCACGAAAAGGTAGCCGGCGTCGTTGGCTGTTACCACCATGTCATTGAACACGGTGGGCGGGCAAAGGCACCACTCATGGGGGGTCATCTCCCTACTGTCCAAGGTACCGGTCTCAATATCGTAGCGATACAGGGAAGAATGCTCGCCCCCCTGGTTTATATTGGTGGTGATAAAGACCGTATCGGCGGCGGAGTCCATGCCTGCAACGGGGCCGCTGACCTCTATCTTTCTGTCTTCCTCCCCGCCTGTCCCTATGATGTGCACTCTATTGTCAGAGGGAAAGAAATACAGCCCGGCCGAGTATAGAGGGGAAGAGGCATGGCCTTGGTAAGTGCGGTCCAATCTTGTATCCCCCTCTGGCCCCATGATGACCCATCTGGATCCGCCCCCCTCCGTGCTGCCCGATATGGCCAGGCCCAGGTCACCCCGCACAGCGGTTGTCCTTACCTTGGTTCCTAGCTGGACCCTGATCCTTTCCCTGCCCGAGTCCGGGTCGATTCCCAGGACCCAGCCGTCGTCCGTACCGAATACGAGCATGTCGTGATATGGGACAGGCGAGGAATAGTAGATGGGATGGCCGGTTTCTATACGTTTCCGGATCTCCATGGAATCAGGATCTATGCCCGTTAAGTTACCCCCGGGGGACAGGCACCACACCCTTCCGTTGTAATAAAGAGGCGAGGCGGTTACTGGTCCTTTGCATACCTTTACCTTGCCTTCTTCCTCACCCCCGAGCGAGAACTTTACCAGGGTGCCGGAACCGCCCAGGACCCACACCTTGCCCTCTGCGAGAAGGGGGCCGCACAGCTCGTAGCCAGTGTCCGAGTCGATCTCCCTTCTCCACCTTTCGTTGCCCCGGTGGTCCAGCTTTATTAAGCACGGAGCCTTGAGCCGGGTGGAATCGCTCCAGTCATAGACGCCGGAGCCTAGGACGTAGATGCCGCTGTCGGAGACCAAAGGACGGGCGTCGATGCTGCCTGCCTTCAGGTCTATTTTCCAAGCGATGTTCAGGCCGCCCTTGTCTAAGGCGACCGAGGCCGCGGGTGTAACAAGGATTAGAGCCAGCGATATGACGATGCTGATTGCTGAGACGATATAGATATCGGGCTTCTCCATGGGGCTACCTTTTTAGATCCTTCCTGAGGCCGGTGATAGCGAGCAGCAGGGTGCAGAGGGCGAGCCCAACAGGGGCCAGGTACCAGCCCGCGGGTATGAATTGGCCGTCTTCCCCGTCCCCCCCGGCTTCATCGGTGCCGTTGTCTCCCGTCTTTTCACTGGTGCCGTCCTCCCCGTCAATGCCTTCCTCCTCCATGTCTTCATCAGGCTCGCCCGCGCTGAGGGGATCGAAGCCGCTTGTGTTGCCCCAGGCGCCGTAGTACCAGCAGATGCTGTCCCCTGGGCCAAGATAGAGGTCGGAGGCACCGAGGTCGGAGGAAATCCACCCTTTTCCGGTTTCGTTCCATTCCAGGAGCATCCAGAACATCGAGTAATCGGCTGCGTTCTCCTTGTCGCCTATGGAATTGACGAAGGCGCCGTACTCTCCTATGGTGTAGTTGATATCAATGTCCAGATATTCCACGGCTTCCAGGGTGGCGTTGAGAGCCGTGATGTTGCCGCCGGTGTCCGCCCATGCATAGCTTGCTTCCCCGCCGTCCCCCTTGTCTATGGCCACAAGTGCTTCATTACTTGCCGGCCTTCCCCTTTTTGCCGGTCTTCCCCCCTTACTTGCCGGCATTCCCCCCTCACTTGCCGGTCTTCCCCCCGTCCCGTCTTCAAAGCCCCTCTCAGTCGGGTCGTGTGTTACAGCACCAGTCTTCATTCCGATAAATCCACTGTTCGTTGCCACTGTTACCAGCAGCTGGACAAGCAGTATGCCTGTTACCAGGCCTGCCAGGGCAAGTCCGTGCCAATTACTCTTCGTATATCTCATGTGCACACCTCTCAAGTTTAGTTAAGAAGTGTAAAGGAAACTTGATAATAAAGGTTTTGGAGTGACCCCGCATAGTTGAATGTGTAAAATATATTTCTGACCGCTCGAGGCATAAAGATTTATATAAATAACTTCGATTACTGGAGTGACTATGGCAGAGCTCAACGTTAAGGCCACCAGAATGGAGCTGCAGAACCTCAAGAAGAGGATCAAGATCGCCAAGCGGGGCCACAAGCTTCTCAAGGACAAGAGGGACGAGCTGATGAAGGAGTTCATGGCCCTGATCCGGGAAAGCGGCGAGCAGAGGAAGGATACCGAGGATGCGCTGGCCAAGGCCTACCGCAAGATCGCCCTGGCGCAGGGCCTTATGGGCGTGGAGGACATCAGGGCCGCCATAGCCTTTCCGCCCGAGCTAAGAATAGAGGGGGAGAGCGTTAACAAGGCCGGGGTCGAGGTTCCCGTGTTCAGGGACTACCATTTTCCCGATCTGAAGGAATACCAATACAGCCTTGTGACCACCTCGTCCTCACTTGACGAGGCTGTAATGTCGTTCCGCAAGGCATTAAGGAAGCTCCTGGACCTGTCCGCGCAGGAAAGGTCAATAGAGCTGATGGCCGGGGAGATAGAGAGGACAAGGAGGAGGGTGAACGCACTGGAACACGTGCTCATTCCGAGGCTGAAGGAAGGCGCGAGTTACATACAGATGAAGCTCGACGAGCTGGAGAGGGCGAACTTCGCAAACCTGATGAGAATAAAGGACATACTGAAATAGGTGATAACATGGCAGAGGACAATAACCTGAAGAAGGGATCGTTGTGCGTGATAACCACTGTGGGAAAGAAGGACGAGCCCCTGGTGACAGAGGGTAAGTTCGTGGGCTATGTCTCCCTTTCCGGGGTTCCCGCGCTAATTGTGGAGACAAAAGGGAAGAAGAAGAGTGACGATATCAGACGCATTGTGCCCATCCACATGATACTTTCAATTGACGTGATGGAGGAAGGGGAGGACGACGAGGAACCGGGCGAGAACGTGCCCGGATTGTACACATAGGTGATATCAATGGCCAAACAAAGCCCGATCAGTCATGCGTATACAAGGATAATCGCGGCCGAGAAGGAGGCTAAGGATCGGCTGGAAAGGGGCAAGACCAAGGCCGATGAACTGCGCTCCCAGACCAGAAAGAAGCTCAAGGAGAAGGAAGACGAGACCATATCCGGGGCCTATTCCCGGAAAGAAAAGGAAATAGAAAAGACCGGAAAAGAGGCGGAGGCCAAGGCGGCCGAGATCGTGAAGAAGGGCAGGGAGGATATAGAACGGATGGAAAAGGGGGCCGAGGAAAAGCTGGATCAGGCCGTGAGGAAAGTTATAGAGGAGGTTTTGGGTTGGGAATTGTAACAGCCGCCGGGAATCTATTTGGCCGCCCCCCCGATCAAAGTGACCCGGGAGGTGCTAGGTTGGGAATTCTAACCGTGGTCAGTTGTAAACCGGAACAGACCGTCAGAAAAGTAATAAAGGAGGTGCCGTCTTGGGAATAGTTAAGGTCCGCAAGGTCTCCCTTTTCGCACCCATGGAGGAAAAGGACGAGATATTGAGCTTTCTTCATGAGGAGGGGAAGATACATGTGGATCACGTATCGGAGACCTTGAAGAAGACCCGGACCCTGGAACTTCCCGACACAACCGAATATGACCGCCTCCTTAGCGACGTCAAGACAAGCTGCGATTTCCTAAAGCAGTATACCGACGTGAAGGTTGATTTCATCCAGTCCTTCTTCGAGTTCAAGTACGCGGTGAACAAGGATTTCGTGGACGACCTGGACCGGAACCTTGACGGCATAAGAAAGAGAATACTGCCCGAGATAAAATCGCTGAGCTCGACCATGGACGAGAAGAAAAAGGCCGTGGCAAAGTATCGGATGGAGCTGGATAAGCTCAAGCCCTACAAGGAAGCGGACATAAATTTCTCACATCTAAGGGATACCGAGTTCACCAAGGCAATGATAGGTGTAATACCAAAGAAGAAATTTCAAAGTTTCAAGGATAATGTGGACGATGTCCTATGCAACGAGGGGATCGGGCTGGAGGAGCCCTTCATGGAGACGGTGCTGGAGCGAAAGAAGGACTTTATTATTGTGATCAGATATATGCCCAGCTGCGAGGGCCACATAACGACCATGCTCCAGGAGCACAATTTCAAGAAGCTGGACCATCCCGGAAGCTACAGAGGCCATGTCAAAGATGTAATGGATGGCCTGGCAAGTAAGATCCCCTGCCTCAAAAAAGAGATAGAGGGCTTGGAGGAGAGGGCAAGAGCCCTTTCCAAAGAGCATTTGACCAACCTGTGGGCCGTGCTCGACGAGATGTCGGAAAGGGTAAGGCGGATGCAGCTGGAGAACAGGATCGGTGCCACCGAAAAGGTGGCCCTGGTGGTGGGCTGGGTCAAGGCCTCGGACGCCCCCGAATTAAAGAAAAAGATCAAAACGGAGTTTCCCGGCGTCTCTATATTCGTGACCGACGCGGAGGAGGGGGACGAGCCCCCGGTTGCCCTGACCAACAACAAGATCCTCCGCCCGGTGGAGATCGTTACAGAGATGTACAGCCTGCCCATGTACCGCGAGTTCGATCCCACGCCCATGTTCGCCCCCTTCTTCCTCCTGTTCTTTCCCCTGTGCCTGGGGGACGCCGGTTACGGCATCATGCTCATTCTCATATCCTATCTGATGCTTAAAAAGGTAAAGATGTGTCACGACGGCCGAAGATTGTTCAATCTGCTGATAATATGCGGTGTAATCACCATATTCGTTGGTATGTTCATGGGCTCTTGGTTCGGCCTGCCCAAGGACTACCTGCCGTCCATTTTGTTAAAGCCGGTGATACTGGATCCCTTGGACCCCACTGGGTCCATGTACTTCCTGCTGTTCTGCTTCGTTCTCGGGATAGTCCAGTCGGTATACGTCGCCTACAGTATCTCCTTCTACAAGAAGGCAAGGGAGTCCATGTACCTGGAGGGATTCTTTGACGACATTTTAGCCATGGTGTTTCTCACCGGCCTGATACTGTTCGCCCTTGCCTACTTCGGTATGAACCCATTCGAGTCCATGTATGATCCCATATTTTATTTCTTCATGGGCGGGACCGTCATCTTCTTCCTGTCCCAGCTCCATCACGGAGAGGGGGCGGTGGGCAGGCTGGGCTCGGCCGTATGGAGCATCTACAACGTGGGGGTTGGGGCCATAGGCGACGTGCTGTCATACTCGAGGCTGTTGGCCCTCGGCCTTGCCACCACCGCAATCGGCATGGTGTTCAACACCATGGCCTTCATGCTCGCTGACAGCGTTCCCGTAATCGGTATAATAGCCATGCTTGTCGTGATGCTGATAGGTGCGGTGTTCAACCTGATAATCTCCTCGCTGGGCGCTTTCGTGCACACCATGCGCCTTCAATACGTGGAGTTCTTCGCCAAGTTCTACGAGGGGGGCGGCAGGGATTTCGAGCCCCTGAAGAAGGAATATAAACACGTCCAACCCGTTGACGGTTCGAAGCTACCGAGAGGTGGAAATTAATATAAAGCAGCGTGATATAACCAGAGGAATCGAAAAAAAGGAGGAATGAGTATGGACATAACTACCGGATTGACCCTGGCCATCCTGGGCGGCGGCCTGGCCGTCGGAGCCTGCGGAGCGGGGTCAGCTATTGGAATGGGTATGGCGGGAAGCACTGGCGCCGGCCTCTTGTCAGAGGAGCCGGAGAAGTTCACCAAGGTAATGCTTCTCGAGTTCCTGCCCGGAACCCAGGGGTTCTACGGCCTGATCGTGTTCTTTTTAGTGCTGAACAACATCGGCCTGCTTGGTGGAACCGCAGTAGATATCAGCATGGAAAAAGGCTGGCAGATATTATTTGCCACCCTTCCCATGACCATAGCCGGCCTGATCTCGGCTATCCATCAAGGGAAGGTTTCTGCCTCCGGCATGAGCATTATCGCCAAGAGACCGGAGCAGCTAAGCCGGGCCATGGTTCTCGCCGTCATGGTGGAGACCTACGCGGTCCTGGCCCTGTTGGCGTCTTTCCTGATGCTGAACGCCCTTTAGGCAAGAATGGTGGAATATCCAATGGTGCACAGCAGCGAAGAGGAGCTCAAGGCGATAATAGAACATATCCTGCAAGGCGCTGACAAGGACGTGAAAAAGGTGCTTCGGAGCGCAAGGGAGGAATGCGGTGAGATGGAGAGGGGGGCCAAGCGGGAGACCAAAACAAAGCAGCGCGACATCATCCAGGAGACCAAGGCTGAGAAGGAGAACGTATGGCGGACCACAGTTGGGGGGGCCAACCTTCAGATGAAAAAGGAGAATCTGGCCAGAAAGAGGGAACTTATCGGAAAGGCCACGGATAAGATCCGGGCGGTGATCCTGGACGTCGGCCGGGATAAGTACGCGTCCCTGATGAGGGGCATGTTTCTTTCCCGGGAGATCAAGGACAGGATAATGGGTGTGATACGGAGCATAGAGGCGGGGGAAGAGGAGCCGGTGTCGTTTGAGGAATTGGAAGCAGAGACCGAGCCCCGGGAGGAGTTCGACATGGAGGGGGACAGGTACGTGGTAAACGTCATAACCGCCAAGGACCGCTCCGATTGGCTCGACAGCTCAATGCTGGAGGAGATGAACAGCGAATATCAGGGAGAGGACATACCCGTTGTTTTCCATGCCAGGGAGCCCGAGGGCGGGGGCGGCGGCTTTGTTCTCGAGTTCGGGCCCATAGAGATCGACTGCACCTTGGATGCCATGGTATCGGCCAGGAGCCGGGAGATAGAGGAGGTCCTGGCCGCCGAGATGTTCTCGGATACCGGAGGTCAGTAGGCCATGGGGCTGCTGGATCAGATATATCCCGGCCTGAACATCAAGTATTCCAGCCCCTACGGTATAATCAAAGTGCTGGAGGGAAGACTGATCTCAAGGGACAAGTTGGAGCGCATTGCCGGGACCGAAGGCCTGGAGAACGCCATTGTCAGGCTCACCGACACCCCTTACGAGCAGGATTCACAGTCCATGCTGGAGGAGTACAGGCACCAGCACGTCACGGCCAAGGGCATATCCGAGATATTCCAGAACGAGATCAATGCCACTTTTAACGAGATCAAGAGCATCACCCCGGACGAGACCATCCTGCGGCTGTTCCAGATATACCTGGATTCCCACAACCTCAAGCTCCTGTTGAAGTACAAGTTCGCAGAGATGGGCGAGATGGAGTCCACACAGGGCGGGATAAGAAGCGCGGACTACGATAGAATCAGAGAGCTGATGTTCGATTACAAGAACATGCTTCTGCCCGCAAGCCGCGTCGATGAGATATACAAGGAACAGATGTCGGACATACCCACACACATCGACGACGAGCACCTGAAACCCATTGCCCGGAAGAGCATAGATCACATCCTGGAGTTCGAGACCGAGCACGAGTTCAGGGGAACGGAGTTCCTGATAGAATCGATCGTGGACAGGGAAACCTACTCGGTGATGTACGAGCAGGCGGGTACCATAGAGACCGTCAATGATGAGGAAAGGAAGATACTGGACGATTACATCGAATATCTGATCGACATCGCAAACATAAAACTGTTCATCAGAGCCGCCCATCTTAAAAAGGGAGAGGATTACATAACCGAGGTCTTGATACCGAACGGAACATTCACCAAGGGTTTTACATCCAAGCTCAAGATATCAGACCCGGATCGGGTTATAGAGATGCTGAAGAGCACCCGCTACCGGGACCTCGTGGATGAATGGGTGGAGGGGGGAAAGGGCCTGGAAAAACTGGACCTTATAGCTGGTAAGGGCATAGACCGGATAATGGAAAGGGCCAGATATATCTCATTGAGCCCGCTCAGCATCATTTATTTCCTTTACCGCAAGGAAAGGGAGATAGAGACGCTCAGGGGCATACTCATTGCAAAGTCCTACGGTCTTTCCTTGGAAGATATGGAGGGGGTGATCTTCGGTGGTTAAGGCCAAGAAGATGGCGGTTGTCGCTGACGAGGACACGGCAATAGGGTTCAGCATCGTAGGAATTGAGCCCTATGCGGTCAGGGACACCGATCATGGCATGGCGGTGGGGGAGAAGATATACGGAGACAGGGAAACAAGGGACCAGTACATAATCCTCTTTGTTGACGAGGCCGTGGTACAAGAGAACAGGGAGCGTATCAACGAGCTCAGGAAGAAATACCTTTACCCCATTCTTACCGTAATACCGAGTAAGGCCGGCACCACCGGTGAGAGCAGGGAACTGATCCAGGGCATGATAGAGAGGGCCGTGGGCTTCAACATAGAGAACATACTCGAAAAATAGAATATATGGTCTCAGAACATCTTTTTGCGCTTTAGGTACAAGGCCGCGCCCAGGGCTATTACTATCGCCAATGCCGGGATCCAGTAGGGGAACTCTTCCTTGGGCTTCTTTTTCACCACCCCGGATTTTTCAATCTCCACGCCCCTGAGGTCGTAGCGGCCAACCTCCAGCCGGGAATCACCTCCCTTCCCCCCCTCTCCCGGTAAAATGGGCGCGTGGTACGCGTCACCCTGCCTCAAGGGGGTGGACCCGTTTCCGTCCAGGGTAAAGGTAACGCTGATCTCATACTCTATCCTTAACTCCACATAGTTAATGCCCTGCAGCGGTCTTGGTATCTTCACTCCCATGCCCATGATATCGAATGTCCACTGGCCGCCGTCCCCCACTTCCAGCTCGGCCTCGTCAATGCCCCGGGCGTTCGGCCCGAGCTC
>CAZUZU010000067.1:0-14206 GCA_964624865.1 uncultured archaeon | reverse complement strand
GCCTTCAATTCAACACGTCTGGCTCTGTAAATCGTGTCGTTTTTCTACAGTCTCGTTTGAGAAAAAAATAAACTATTTTTCCCTTTTCTTCCTGCCTTTCTCGTATCCCTTGTCAAAGCCTTGATCAAAGCCTTCCCTGTAGGCCTTGTCGTAGCAATCCTGGTTCCCGCGGGTCACCCCCTCCTGGTAGGCGTGACGGCCCCCGTGGTGCCTGCCGATCGCGTAGCCTTCGTAGAAGCCTTCCTTTTTTCCGTCCTCGTAACCTGTCTCATAGTCCGTATCTTTTTCCTTTGCCATTTTCATCACACCTTTGTCTGGTATCTTTATACCCTCGCCTATCTCCTTCAGGCGCTCCCTGGCCCGGGCAGCGTGACCGCCCGGACCTTTTCTGACTATCAAGCGGAGCTCGCGGTACTCCGGCAGTGACGCGCCCAGTATCCGCTCGCAGGCCTCGGCCCTGTACCGGGCCGGGCCGAAGGTCACCACAACGGCGGCCGGGGTCTCCGTGTTCTTTCCGGAAAGCACCTGCTCGCAGGCCCGCCCGGGATAATCGCCGGGGCCGAAGACTATGACCGGGGTGAGGTCGCCGCCCGTGCGGAGCAGCTTCTCGCACGCCCTGGCAGGATAATCGCCGGGGCCGTGGGTCACCACCGTCTGGAGATCGGACGGGCCGGTCTCCACGCTCAGCAGCTTTTCGCAGGCCCTTGCGGAGTCCTCCTCAACGCCGTACATCACAATATTGCCAAGGAAGTAAGGATCCAGCTCAAACTCCCACAGACGCCCGCAGGCCTCCGACCTCACCTTGTCGGAGTCCGATTTGAGCAGCAGCACGAGCTCGTGGAGGGTCGGATCCTCGTGCCTCGGCCGCTGCCAGATCCGGGCAGCCATGTCCTTCGGAAGATACAATGCCGGTTGGGAATCGGAACTCTCCACTATTTTATCACTTCCCTTACATATACCAATGAACAAGGGCCCCACAGGCAGTTCATCGAATATGACCTTTTAGCAAAACTGTTTTCAGAACCGTGAAACTAATAGGTTTCCCAGGTCATCGAACTGTTTTTGCCAACATTGATATGCTGTTTCCTCATTATCTTCCCTTCCGAGGTGAGGGCCGCTTGGTCAAGGATACCGATACCTACCTGGACATACTTGAGGAAGATATCACGGAATGGAACGATTCCGGCACGAGCTGGGTCTATGAACTGAAAGCCATTAAACTCGAACACGAGCTCGGGAAGGACGTGTCAGGGGCGGTGACGAAACTCTACGCCCGCAGGTTGTTCGAAAAGGGGCAGCTGGGTCACTTGGCGGACCCGGGGGTGGTCGGGCTGCTGAAAAAGGCGGAGACACTGGTAAAGGATATCGGGGACGAGAGGCAAAGGCGGCTGATGACGCTCGTCCTGTTGAGAACCGCGGTGCTTGTGGACCCGGGCCGGGCGGATGATCTGATACGGGCGGCCGGCACCCTCTCCGAGCACGAGCTCTTGCACGCCATTACCGGGCTTAAACCCGCCGCGGGGGCCAGGTACCTGCACATGGTAAAGGACCGGGCGCTGAGGCACGTGTTCTTCATGTCCTCCCTGGCAAAGGTATGGGACAAAGACCAGGCAAGGGAGCTGGTCGAGAGGTACGTCGGAAGCCTGGAATCCAAAGACCTCGCGGAGATCGACAAGCCAAACGAGATAAGCAGGGTTTGCCGCAGGGCCCTGAGGGCGGACAAGGAATGGGGCCTGGCGGTCATGGAAAGGCTCGCCGCGCGACTGGGGACAATGACCGGTGGGCACGAGCTCGTTCCCGTTGTGTGCGGCGAAATGGCGAGGGTCGACGTGAAAAGGGCCTTGGACGCGACCAATCGACTCTATGAGGGAACTGAAACCATCGACGGCTACCACGTCAAGGTCAAAGACCGGGCCCTGGCCCACATCATAGACCGGGCAGCAGACCCGGAGCTGGCATCTCAACTATCCCGGGACATCAGGGACCACTACCAGAGGGACCGGGCAAGGCTGTCCGTCGTACAAGCGTTGGCCTTGGATCATCCGGGCAGGGCACTGACCATGACCAATGAGATCGGGCACCCCCGCCTTAGGGCCCAGGCACTCCTGAAGGTCGGTCTGGGGACGGGAGAAGAGGGGAGGGCCAGGAAGCTGTGGAAAGAGTTCATCGGCTGCTGCGAACCGGACGACAAGGGGCTTCTTCATGCCATAGACAGGATCTCGTGCGAAATAGGAATAGAGAATACATTTAAAATGGCCAACGTGGTAAGGCCCGGAATAATCATGAGGCTCGACGCCCTGATAGAGGAGCTCGCCATGATAGCCAGCATAACAGTCAAGGACAGGGAGACCGTCATGAACATGATCCACAGTTACACGGACAGGGCAAAGAGGGAAGACGATCCCGAAAAACGGGCATTGTACCTGATAGGGATATCGGAGGCCCTGCTGCATGTTGACAAGAAAAAGGCAAAAACTGTCTTGGAAGACGCGATCACCTCTATAATGAGCATGCAGGAGGACGGGGAAGACCAGGGCCAAAACCTGAGGACCGGGGCCGCGTTGACCGGGGCCTTCGACATCGAAAGGGCCCTGGAAATATTCCACAAGATCAAAGACAAGAACAAAGAGACGGATAGATGGTTCTGGCAAAAGCTGGCAGAAGGCGACACCGACAAGGCCCTTGACGCCGTGGAGAAAACGGGCGACCCGGCGACAAAGTTCTGGTTGCTGTTGGGAACAATAAAAAAGATGATAAGGGAGCGGTCGCTGGAAGTCCTCGACGGCAAGGAAAAACTTGCTGTTGATCGGTACGAGAGCGGCGTGGAAGATGTGCTGGGATCCATATCCTGAACAGAACCGGTTTCCAACTTTGTCGAACTGTTTTCACCAACCTTGATATTCCCTGGCAGCGATATACTTCTCCCCCGAGGTGAGAACGGAGATGGTAACTTTAAAAAGGGCCGACGAGTTGAACAGGAACATACGCCTTTGGTCCAGGGAGGGCGGGGAAGACCTGCACGTTGTTTTTGACTTCCCCGTCTCCCCGCAACCCTTAATCAACTTTATACTAGAGGAAGCAGGGGGCGTGGACCCAAGGGAGCTCGAGGCCAGGGCATCCCAGTACGTTTACCTGCCAATGTTCGACATCTTCGACGCGATAGAAGGCATGTGCAGCCACTACGACATCACACCCGCGAAATGTCTGGAAAGGCTCGGGCTCAAATCTCTTTCCAAGAACGCAAGGGCGGGCAGGCCCTGGTTCCACCTGGGCAGAGCCTACAAGGGAGCCTGGATATGCACCTTCTGCGGCACACAGCTGCCCAACAGGGACGAGGGTATAATGCACGTGAAGGCACACCACAACAAAAGGAAGGTCCTGGTCGCGCCGGGGTGGATGGAGTTCGTGCATCTCGACGACCTGATGAAGAGGGAGGAGCTGGAGGGTTTCGTCCACGATGTGCGTTACTTTACATTTATATATCGATTCCATTTCATGGACGACGATGACAGCCGGGATGCAATGAAACGTTACGGAAGGTCCCCCATGGATTATGTCATTGACAGGGAGATCGTCTACCCGTTCAGCCTCAGGGCAAAACACCTCAGGTCCCGGATGCTGGGCCAGAACTTCAAGCTTGACCATCTGGTCAAGAGATACAATCTCAACCTTTTAGACGTGCTGATCCTCCTGAACAGCTACAGTTACGCTCAGTTCAAGCTTGCGGAATCAGAGGGGATAAGGTATCGAAAAAAACCGTTCGAGTCCACCCCCTACGCGAGGATGCCCACAGGCCTGAGCCACGAGGAAACCCTGGACTACCTCAGGTCGGACAAGAAACTGCTCCGGACAAAACTGATAAAGATAAGTCCGAGCAATTGGATAGAGATCAACAGGGAGCTGTTCGAAGAAAAGGTGCTGAACAACGAGACCCTGGGCCACGAGGAGAAGAAATACAGGACCTATCTCCTGGAGGTGCCCGACGTGACCCTGTCCGACCTGGTGGCAAAGGACCACGTCAGAAGGAAGCTTGAGCTTGCCATCAACTCGTGGAAGAAACTCTCCACCCTTGACAGGAGGGAGAGGAAGAACATGGGCAGGTACGGCAGGTCGATCACCCTGCTGTTCCTGGGCCCCCCGGGCACCGGAAAGACGCTTTCCGCCTACGCGCTTGCCGGGACCCTGGACCTCAAGGTGATGGAGGCCAGCATCCCCGACCTCATGAACTGCTACGTGGGGGAGACCGACAAGAACATACGCGACATCTTCAGGAAGGCGGAGGAGAACGACGCGCTCCTCCTCTTCGACGAGGCCGACGCGCTGGTATCCACCAGGGGAAGCGTTTCCCACGCCGTGGACAGGCACCTCAACGCCGAGGTCAATGTTTTCCTGCAGGAGCTGGAGCGGTTCAGCGGCATCGTGGTGCTCACCACCAACCTGGGCATCAACCTCGACCCCGCTCTCAGAAGGAGAATAAAGCTCAAGATCAAGTACGGCCGGCCGGATATCGAGATGAGGGGCGACCTGTGGGAAAAGCTCATACCCGGGGAGGTCCGGCTTGGCAAGGACGTGGACCTTGACCATATGGCCAAAACATACGATTTCACCGGCGGCCAGATAAAGAACGCCGTGGAGAACGCCGTGATGATAGCCCATGAAAGGTACCGGGGCAAGGGCAAGGTGACCCTGGAGCACGACGATCTGGTGGAGGGAGCCGATATCGAGAAGGAAGGGGATGAAAAGGTCACCGAAAGGGAAACCAAGGGCAGCGACCACTACTTTCAGTGAGATGAGAGAACGAGGGAATTAAATCTATTGAGAGTAGAAATATTAAGGGCGTTGCACACAATGTCCAAAGAGCTGGTGGAAAGATCACGGAAGAGCTGAAACAGAGATACTATTCCCACTTACTCGATAAATATTTCATGTATTTAACCACAGGTTCAGGGAGGACAAGGTGAACATTATGTGGATAGAGAAACCGAGGAGATCACAGATCATCTGACAGAGGACAATACCCAAGAGCCTTTGCCTCACACGCCGTAAGTCAAATAACTTATTTTACCCGGACCGGGGCCTGGTGTTTTTCCCCCATGTCAATTCGGGTGTCCCCTCACCCATCTTTTTCAACCATGCTCTCCTTGATTGTCTCGGCGATATCACCAATATTCCGGGAACATCGATCATCGCTTATTTCTTCGTCGCTGGCGCAGTTGCACAATTTGAATATCACCTGATCCAGCGAATTGACCTCCCAACCACATTTCAGTGTCTCCAGTAATTTCAGGGTTTTCGGATCCAGGTTGACGATCGCACCCTTTGGACGGCGGCCGGGGATCACCTTGACACCGATACCGGAGACGTAGTGGGTGCACTCATAATACACCTCACCGTACCCGTTGGCAACGGCGTTGGTATCAGACCAGTGGCGGAGGCCGTATACGCCGGCACATCCCAGATGATATGCCTCTTCTCTAAGGTTTGACATCTTCAACACTATAAATTCATTATCGGTTTTACCTCTTACGTCATAGGACACTTTACAGAAGCTTTTCAGTCTCTTATCCAAGATATCTTCAAGGTTTTCTAACGTGCCCTCTATCATCACCACATCGTCGATATCTGTCTCGGGTTCTTCAATCCAGTAATCCAATGTACCGTTTATCCTTAGATGCTCTAGTATCTTGCCCTGTATTCCTACCATTTTCGTTCACCTCGATCATAAATATGAACTGAAAACTAATGGATATTTGGCGAAACGGTTCGCTAAAAAGATGAACGATCTGATCAAATTACGGCATTTATTAGCTATATTTTCTCATCTCTGGATATTTTCCTGACTGAGAGGGTTTTATGTTCACACCTTCCAACCACCAGGATACATTGGTGCCTATCAATTTTAAGTTCTGGTTCAGATCCATCTCACACCTTGTACCTCTTGTCCTTCTCGGTCAAAACGCATCTATCCCCGAACCTCTCCTTGAACCTTTCGGGGTGTTCCGTGTGCACCGGGAATATCTTTTCAGGGCCGAGCTTTTCCACGAAATCGAATATCTCCCGCTCGCTGGCGTGGCCCGAGGCGTGGCAGTGGAAGAACGGGCGGTCGCCCTCGTCCATCTCCCTTGTCCTCGGGTCCCAGAACCTCTGGTGATACCTTTTGAACTTGAACCTGTTGAGCCAGTTGATGAGCCGTTCCTCGTCCAGCGCGCCCTCCTCGTCCAGGGGACCGGTGGACGACCGGATGAAGGTTGCTCCCTCGGTCTCCGGATAAAGGTCTATGAGCTCGTTCAGGTCCCATTCGGTGAGCTGCACCATGTACCTGGAGGGGTCCTGCCTGATCTCGTAGGCCCGGACAAGACCATCGAACGAGTCAAGCTCGTGCGTCTTCTTGTAATCGTCAGGGCTGTAGAGCATTGAGTATTTTCTCGGGAGATACACCTTTACTTCGGGGTCGGGCCAATCGATGCCCAGGGCCTTGTACTCCTTCTCCGCCACGTCCTTGAGGCCTAGAAGCATGCTCGCCGTCTTCTGATTTATCGCCAGGGTCCGCCCGTTGTCCACCGCGGCCTTTCTTACCGTGGAATAGCGGACAAGGTCCTTCCACATCACGGACACGCATACCAGGCCGGTAGATTCACGCACCACCCCGGTGATCTTCTCACGCACCTCCTCCTCGGTCCGGTCCCAGTGCTTGTCAGGGTCGGACTCCGAAGCGCCGTTGAGGCCCGCCTTGGTGCCCTCTGTGATCAACACGTCCACCTTACCGATCTTGTCTATCATGGGACGATATAATTCTTCGTACAAGGGTGTGTGGAACCTGTAATCTCCCGTGTAAAGCAGCTTCTTGCCGTTGGAAAGCTCTATCAGGAATGCCGTGGCACCCCCGATGGAATGGTCCATGGGAAACGGGGTGCAGGCCAACCCGCATATCTCCCCGGTTTCAAGGTAATCCATCCCCACGTATTCCCGGTCCCTCTTGTCCGCCTTCGATACGGCCGGCGATCCCGGATAGATGGACGTGGTTCCTCTGAAGCCCACGGAGGGAATGCTCGGGGCGGTCAGGTCGTTGTACTTCGTGGAATTCTCCACCGTCAGCTCCACCATCTTTTTGGTGAGCGGGCTGCAGTATATCGGTATATCGGGGTGAACGCAGTCGATCCTCGCGGTGTGGTCCGAGTGGGCGTGGGAGAGCACTATGGCGTCCACCTTCTCCTTGCCGTAAGGCCTTAGAGGAAAGTCCCAGTAGCTCTTGTTTTTCCCGAACTGCTTCTTCCAGTCCCCACCAATGGTCTTTTCCAGGGCCTGCTCGTAGTCCTTGGGCTGTAGCAGCTCCCTCAGGTAGAGACCGTCTATCTCCGGGAGCATTCCCAAAATAAAAAAGTCCCTCACGGCACTGTTCGTCCTTTCTTTAAGAAAATCGTGATAGTACCTGTTCATGGTGTCGAAGTCAAGGCCAAGGTCCATAACGATCTTCTTTTTCCTATCCTTTAATACTACGGCGTTTCCGCCTATCACGCCCACGCCGCCTTTGAATTCCAGTTCCGGCATCTGTTTTTCACCTCATATCACTATTTATTCTAGATTCTTTTACATTTATCTGCGAACGGTCAACTGATCTTTCGAACCATGTTAAGGAAGTCCCTCATTGCCAGGCCCTTGGGGGTCAGGGATATCTCTGGATCTATACCTCTCTCAATGTAGACGTATCTGTTCGCCTCGAGGTCGAAAAGCGTGTCTTCCAGCTCGCCCCGGTCCATGCATACACTGGTGCACAGAGCGTTCACGTGCGTCGGCAAACAGGTCAGGGCATCCAGTATCTCCTTCTCGTCGTCTGTGAAATCAACCTCTATTGCCGCTATGGGGAACTGGGGTAAAACGGCCGTCCTACCAAAGCTGACAATATGGCTCCGCACTTCTTCACCTATCAGCTGTTTGGAGCACCAGGATGCCAGCAGGGCCGCGTTGTTCAAACTGTTCGTGCCTCCCGACGCGCACACCTTTACCTTGTATGATGACCGGTGATAATCCTTTATGTAATCGCATATCGCGGTGAACGAGTCCCAGAAATTGAACACATCCACAACAATGATATCATGAAGAGGGACAAGGTCTAGAAGTTCAAGGAACTCCTTTCTCTCAGTGTTCACCCTTCCCGTGACCACGCTGACCTCGTCGTAGCCAAGCTCCCGCATAGGGCCCAGTATGCCCTCGCTGCGGAAACCGTAAGTGACTATCATTATCTCCGGTCTCGGCAACTTCAGTCCACCACCATGAGCTTTACAGCGGGGGAGAGGTGTATCCGCTTCTTCCTCTTGTCATCAGGGTCCGGCTCCACGATCACGGCGTCCTTTTCCTCCAGGCGCCTGAGGTGGTTGCTGAACGTGGACTTGTTCATGCCCAGCTCCTTGGCAAGCTCCTTGGAAGTGGGGTTGAGAGAGGCCCGGATGCGGTCCACGATCTTCAGCTCGGTGGGGGTCAGCAGCTTCTTGTACTCCATCTTGAGGACGGGAAGGTCCACGGTCTTGTGGTTGTCCTCCCTAACGTAGACCATGGGGATGCCATACAGCATCGCGACCAGCACCGCGGAGGCGGACATGATGTGCGTGCCTCCGGAGGGGTTGAACAGGGTGACCTCGCCCTTTTTTATCTCTTTTCTGATGTTCTTCTTGATAAAGTCCACGATGGTCTCCACCTCGAACGAATTGGGAAGTTGGTGCGACCGGTAGGTCAGTCCCATCTTTCTTGCATGGGACCTTGCCTCCTTGTTCGCCTTTTTGCTCTTCTCCGATTCGCTGTGGAACACGATCAATTTCTTGATACGGGTAGCCGAGGCCAGCGGCCCGGTAACCCTCTGCGGCTCGTGACCAAGCGTAGCAACCATGACGCCCATTTTTATCACCTTTACAAACAGTATGAATTTAATTCAAATTAAAAAGTTTTGTGAACTGTTTGATAAAAAGGAAAACTATTCTAACAAAACTACCTTGGAAAGGAACGGCATCAAATTAGCCTTATTAATACCGCACCACAACATCGTTTACCTTACTTTGAACAGCCTATAGATACCTCCGGCAGTTGGGGCAGTACCATCTGCCGTACTGCTGGACGTATGTCAGTGAAGTTCCACACGAGGCACACGGAGGGCCGGGAGGTTGTTGGGATGTTTGTTGAGGGGGAGGAGGGTACTGTTGATACTGGGGTTGAGAGGGGGGAGGATACTGTTGATACTGGGGTTGACCGGAAACAGTTGTTTCCTGGGCCTTCAAAGCAGCTCCTAAAATCAAGAATATGCCGCCTATAATTGCCAAGATCGCCCCAACGATGCAAAAAATGATGGTGATCATAAGGAATATGCCAATGGCCAAAAATATCCCCCCAAGTATGCCAAATAATATACTGCCACCCGTTGATTTCTTTTTCGTTTGGACTTGGTACGGCCCGGAAGCCAAACCTATTAATAATCTCAGAAAAAGAATTTCTTTTCTATTGCCTTTTTGTGAATTCGGCTCCCTCATCATTTGTCACCTCGTGTTTGGACCGGACGTAATTGTCGGACTTCCCACCGCCCCTTCTCTCAAGTCCGTAATCACCATGGGCTGAAAATATAAAAATGTTATCTTTCGCATTATTTAACATCATATATTATCCCCCTATATATTCCCCCCATATTATTGTCCTTTATCCCTTTCCTTTATATTGTCCCCTTTGTTGTCCATTTCATTGCCCATTATTACCGATTTACATGTCCATGTTTTAACCATAAACCGAAACCCCGCAGACAATCAAAAAGACCACCCCGAAAAAACCCAACAAGATAGCCCCCTGCAAAACTCGATGGTTTTTTCAAGAGGGGGGAAACATTTAATAATTCGAATTACGATTATATAATCATGCTCCGAAAAGATTTCGTGAACAGAAGGAACGAGCTGTCCTCGCTGGAGAACAGTTACGAGCGGGAGGGTTTTGAGTTCGTCGCGGTAACCGGCAGAAGGAGAATAGGTAAAACGAGGCTGCTGGAGGAGTTTGCCAGGGACAAGAGGGCCGTTTTCTTAAGATGTGAAGACAGAAAATGGAGATACAACCTGGACAAGCTCAACAGGATCATCGGTGAATTCTTCGATATACCACCTCCCGGTTTCGGATCCTTCAGGGACTGCTTTGATTATATCGTGAAGCGGGACGAGAACGTGGTCATAATAATAGACGAGTTTTCCTATCTTGTAAAGAACAATGAGATACTGGGGGAATTCCAGGGCATCGTGGACGGTATATTGAAAGATAAGAATACGGACCTGATCCTCTCCGGATCGGCGGTGTCAATGATGAAAAAACGGGTTCTGGGCAAAAGCTCGCCCTTGTACGGCAGGACCACGGCCCAATTAAATCTCCGGCCCCTTGCTTTCTCCGACCTCATGGAATGGTTTGACGGAACCCGTATCGAGGACATCGTCCGGATATTCGGTGTCTGCGACGCCATCCCCAAATACCTCGAGTTCTTCAGAGGGGAGGACGTAAACCAAGAGATCATACAAAACCTGTTCAGCCCCGACGCGTTCCTGTTCAGGGAGCCGAAATTACTTCTCGAGGAGGAGCTGAGAGAACCCGAGACCTACTATCAACTGCTGGAGGCGATATCGCTCGGCCATACCAGGACAACAGACATCGCAAACCATTGTTACATGGAGGCCAAGGACATATCCTCCTACCTTTCGATCTTAATGGACCTGGGCTTCGTAGAAAAGGAAAAATCCATCCTAAGCAGAAAAAAGAAAAGGGGTCTCTATAGGATCAGGGATAATTTCTTTAATTTTTGGTTCAGGTTCGTTTCCCCGTATTTTGTCGAGATAGAGAGCTGGCACGCAGAAGGGGCGGTAGAGGAATTCGAAAGATTTTTCGACCAATATTTGGGTCAAATATTCGAAAGGGTGTGCATTCAATTCTTAAATTCCGGAACTGAGTATAATAGATCGGGAAGATGGTGGCACCGTGGTGACGAGATCGACTTGGTTGCGTTGAACGAGAGCGAGAACAAGATACTTTTCGGGGAATGTAAGTGGTCAAAGAACAAGGTTGGAATCAAACTATTGGATTCCCTGAAGGAGAAGTCTGAAAGGGTAAGGTGGAAAAACCGAAAGAGAATAGAGGAGTATGCCCTGTTTTCAAGAGCCGGATTCACCCGGGAGTTAAAGGAGGAAGAAAATAAGAACCTAAGACTCTATACCTTGGAGGATATTCGGGAACAATTGTCTCTCCGAACCGGGCACCGCTGACCGCATCTCATTTTGAACCGCCTGGTGTGGTTCGGATATGTTGACGCTCTTTCCAAGCGATTGATGAACCTCCGCCCCGAATCCTTTATTAGGACATTGCCCGTCCGTTCCGCCCTTGCCCGGGCAAAGCACACCGACAAAACACCCGGCCTGCGCCCACTCGGGTAAAGCCGGAACAGGTGGGGCACATTAACTAACGGATTTACGAGTCGGATCAATCGACGAGAACGACTGCTTCCGGTTCCAGAAACAATAAGATCATGACCGAATTACATTGGCAAGGTCTCGGCTAGAGAGGACTGACGACCCGGACGGTTTCAACGAGTGTCCATAAAAATCGACGCGAATACCCTGGAATCCGCCACCATGTTGTCTATGACGCAATACTCGTCCGGGGCGTGGGCGGTGTTGTCGCAGGTCTCCCACACTGCGGTGGGCAGTCCCGCCCTCCTGAAGAAGGCGGCGCAAGTTCCGCCCCCTATGCCCCCAACGAAGGGGTTGTTGCGTCTTATCCCCTGCACCGCCTTCAGCGTCATCCTTACGATATCCGCCTCCGGCG
Organism: uncultured archaeon; assembly: GCA_964624865.1. GTDB lineage: Archaea > Thermoplasmatota > Penumbrarchaeia > CAZUZU01 > CAZUZU01 > CAZUZU01. The sequence goes on along the minus strand of CAZUZU010000067.1, from coordinate 2,377 downwards.
GCGTTTGCGGTGGAGCCGGCTCGTCCAACACCGGGTCAAGATCGATTTGGGTGCCCGTCTCCCTTTCCACCTCGCCCGCCACGCCCCTCATAACTTCCAACACACGGGATGTCTCATAGGGTGGAACCAACCTGCAATCGTAGTAGAACACATCCGTTCCAGGGACTGTGTTTATGTTCGGTACGTTCCGCTCCTTCTTCGTTGGTTCGAAGGTGGAGTAAGGTCTGTCGAAGAGCGGATCTCTTGCTTCAAAGGCCCGCACCAGCGCCTTGTCAACCGAAAACCCGAACCTCATGGCGGCCCTGTGCGCGTTTTTGCCCAGATCCGGCATACTGGCATGGCACTGCTTCCCCCTTACGGTCACCCTTATCCAAGCCATGGATTTCTCGCTTATCTCCACCAGTCTTCCGTCGGGGGAGCCGTGATCCGGCACCAGGACCAGATCGTCCCGTTTGAAGACGCCCTCCCTAATCAGGTGCTTTATGCCCTTTTCACTGTCCGCTTCCTCACCGGACACCATCGCCAGGCCGATGGTGTATCTGGGCTGGATACCCTGCTCCAGCAGATACATGGCCGCGAACAGACTGGCTGTCAGACTCTGTCCGTTGTCCTCGGTTCCCCGCCCGTACACTCTGCCGTTCTTCACCAAGGCAGAGAAAGGCTCTTTTTCCCAGGACCCGCCCGGAGGGACAACGTCCATGTGTGTTACCACAAAGAGCCTTCTCTCCTCGGCGCCGGGAAGCCATGCAATGATGTTCGGCCGGTAACCCGAGGTCACGCTGTCGTCCCTGGCATCGTATCTTGAAATATGCTCGAAGCCCTTCATGTGATCCATAATGAGTTCCGCCTTTTCCCATTCCCCGTCGCCTCCCGAACCCGGGTCGATTGCGGGTATGGAAATGATATTTCCAAGAAAATCCACCATCTCCCGCCTCTTTTCCTCCAACCCCTCCGCGATATGCTCATTTTTCACTTTCCATCACCCCCATCAATGATCACTGGTTTTTTCCCTGGGACATTATCCTTTCCTTGAATTCCAAAACGTCAGAGATGGTCTGTTGGACCTCGTCGGCCTGTATCACCACGAGGTTCCCCGCCTCCGCCATTTCGAGAGCAGTTAACGCGGCCTGCCTGCCTTCCAGGACCATTCGGTGATTCTTCTCGGGAAATCCAGCGGACAGAAGCCCTTCCTCAACCAGTTTCGCCGTTTCTCCCAAGGGTCTCTCTCGAGGGTCCGCATCGGTGATGATGACAAAATCATATATTCCTGCAAGGGTACGGCCGAACAAACGGATATCTTCATCCCTCCTGTTGCCGGTACCGCTGGCAACCCTGATTTTCCTTCCCTTCGAGATAGCGGGCAAGGCCTTGGACAGGGCCTCGAGCGCGGGTGGATTGTGGCTGTAATCGATCAAGACCTTGAAGTTACCGACGTCCATAATGTTCATCCTTCCGGGCAGCTGACCTATGGTCGGGCTGAACGATACCAGGCCCGCCCTTATGTCCTCGGGATTGATGCCAAGCGCGAAGACGGCCGCAGTGGCCGCGATAACGTTTTCGATGTTGAAATCCGCCTTTCCTTCGAAGGTCAGGGGAATGTCCGTGACATTTGCCACCCACGAATCCAGGGGATCTTGCCTTATCACAATCATGCCCTCCTCGTCCACGGTGACGACGGTCCCCCCCTTGTCGAGATGCTTCTGCAGGGCCGGGTTGTTATAATCGGTGGAGAAAAGGATCGCCCCGCACTTCAAATTATCCATTATCTCCAAAATACACGGATGATCCGCATTCAGTACCGCATAACCATCCGGTTTTACCGTCTCTACAACGATGCCCTTCAACTCGGCAAGCTGTTCCATCGTCGTTATCCCGCCGTCGCCGAGATGGTCGTTCGAAACGTTGAGGAGTATCCCTACATCGGATTCCTCGTAGCCGAGGCCCCTTCGTATTATCCCGCCCCTGGCAACCTCCAGCACGGCGTGATCCACGGTCGGCTCCTTCAGGACGGTTTTCGCCCCCTGCGGCCCGGAATAATCCCCCGAGAATATCGTCTGATTCTCGATTATCACCCCCTCGGTGCACGCAGTCCCCACCACTTTTCCGCAGTATTTCAATATGTGTGATATCAGGCTCACCGTGGTGGTCTTTCCGTTGGTCCCTGTTACCGCGACAATGGGGATAGTGTACTTGGAGCCGGGCGGAAATAGCATGTCCACCACTGGTTTTGCCACCATCCTGGGCCTTCCCTGGAAGGGGTTGAGGTGCATCCTGAAACCGGGCGCGGCGTTCACCTCGATTACGCAGCCCCTGTCCCTTGTCAACGGTTTGCGAAGGTCCTTGGCCATGACGTCTATGCCAATGACGTTCAGATTGA
>CAZUZU010000066.1:0-14211 GCA_964624865.1 uncultured archaeon | reverse complement strand
TCCCCTCGACTGTTTCAAACGTTTATTTTTGCATTTTGCAAGTGCAACAGGCTGTGATAATAAGGATCAAAGGATGTTCCTTTGGACTAAGGGTTCTAGAACAATAATTGAATACGATATAAAAAATAATCAATCGAGTTATATCTATGAGCAGAGTTTTTGTAATTCCCGAGATATTGTGATTGATGAAAAAAGAGATAATTTGTGTATAGCTACATTACAAGGCTTAATAATTTATAATTATAAGACAAGTGAACTTGAATCGATTACTGAATTTAAAGCCATATCAGCTTTGAAGATAAAAAATGACTGTCTTTATTTTTCGTCATATATTTCGTTGTATAAACTGAACCTAGAATCAAAGGAAATTGAAAAGATTGGTAACGATTTAGATATTATTAGAGTGGACACAGAGAACGATATGATATGTGGCTCCCGTCGCCTTTCTAGGGCCATAACTGGAGGAGGATGCGAGGTATTCTCATGGTTTAAAGTTTATTATTATGAAGATAGCGACTTCATGGAAGATAAGTTCACTGAAGAATTTAATTATCAATTTGAAAAAAATTGGACGATATTGGATATTGAAATCGACTATTGGGAATCTCGGGTTTATATTATTTTGACTCCAATTTTTGGCATAGATTCTAGACAGAAATTATATGAATATGACATCCACGATAGAAATATTACTGTTAATATTAATCTAACACTAAATAGTACGATCAATATTACAAACATTCTTTTCTCTAGGAAAGACTCAATATTATTTGTAAATTCGATGGAAAATGGTTTATTTATCTATGATTACATTAACAGTTCTTCAAAAAATTATAAGGAAATATGGAATATATCTTCCTTTTATTATCACATGGAGTATAATTCCGAGAATCATATTCTTTATCTGTTGGCAGAAGATAAAATTGTAATGTTTAATATAATATCAAATGAATACAAAATCATTGATGAATTACCCAATTGTATGTAAAATCCTAGTTGCATGTCCACTCACTTTTTGGGTGGTGTGGTCCTAACCTTCTTTCTAAGAAAGATGACAGTGGGAAAAATCCTGCCAAAACAGCCCCCATCGATCTTTTGTACGAAACTTGACGGGTCGCAGGCATTTCTTGGCAAAATGTCTATGCCGGGATATTATACATTCTCGGGATTATTCAGTACATCTCAAGGCGCCTGACAATGAACGATAGAAATATTAATTTATATATAACATGAATATCCTTGTCGAAGTAAAATGAAGAACGGTGATTGCATGTCTGATAATAAATTCATGTCTTTTATCTTGTGCGTGTTCGTGTCGGCCATACTACTGCCATCTTTTCTACCCCCGCAACAGTATGCCGTCAACGAGACTAGTACGGGGCGTGCTACGCACGTTCCGGTGGAGGGTTACAATACCAGGTACACCGTCCGCCCCCCGATATACATCAACGGCGACGCGGGGTTTACCAACGCCTCCGGCGTTACCTGGGGCAGCGGTACGCAAGCCGACCCCTACATCATAGACGGGTGGGAGATATCCACGATGGCCGATTACGGTATCAATATCTACGGCACCACCCTGTGCTTCGAGATACGCGACTGCTACCTCCACGGCTTCAACACCACCTACTCCGGGATATTCCTGGAAGGGGCAGGTAACGGGTCCGTGATAAACACCTTGGTGGCGGACTCGTTGAATCAGGGCATTCGGGTATCCTTTTCCTACAACATCAGATTTGAAAATGTCACCATCCAGAATACCACGAACAACGGCATGTACACCGAAGAGTCAGGCGAGATTTATTTGGAGGGCTGCCATTTCTCCGACACGGACCAGGCCGGATTACATGTCAATATCCTCACATACGGCAGGGTGAACGACACCGTCATAGATGGGTGCAAACAGGGCATCTACACCTCCACGGCCGATTACCTTGCCGTGGAGAACTGCACCATCCAAAACACCCTGGAGGGCGACTACATGACAGGGTCAGAGAACTGCAGCATCAAGTACTGCACCATCTCATACCCAACCCCGGATGTCTTTGAGATATACAGCCCAAGCGGCTTTCTGTTGGAGGGCAACACCTTCATCAACAGCGGTCCGCATCTCCAAGGTCCGCTCGTCAACTTGCAGAACGTGACCTTGTCGGCAAACACCGCAGGCGGTCGGACCATCCACTACGTCAAGGACACCCCCGGAGCGGTGGTCCAAAACAGCAATGACCCCTACATCCTGGTAAACTGCCCCGGAGCCCAGGTTACGGGCATGGGCGTTTCAGGGGCAGGCTGCGGCCTGGAGCTGGCTTACTGCACCGGTGCCGAGCTGACGGAGTCCAACTTCGCGGGCTGCGGCTACGGCGCGTCGTTCTACTATTCGCCGGACTCGATTGTCAAGAACTCCACCTTCGAGGCCGGGTATATCGGGGTGCGCCTGTCCGATAACAACAACGTAACGATAGAATACTGCGATTTCAGACAGAACAGCGACAACGGCATATCCGTTGCGAACCTTGCAGGGCACAACATCTACATGAACAATTTCGTGGATAACATAGAGGGCCAGATGGACTCGTATGACCCCAACACCATGTCGAAGGGCGGGCTTGGCAACTTCTACAGCGACTATGAGATCCGGTACCCGTCGGCCCTCAACGACGGTACGGTGTGGGACACCTGGTATTGGACCAACGGGATGAACAACTACGACCCCTACCCTCTCGTTCATTCCGTGGACATCAGGCCGCCGGTGATCTCGCATACCCCCGTTACGGCCTGGGATGAGAAGACGCCTCTCCCGATATCTGCCGTCATAGAAGACAAGAGCGGGGTTTCTGCAACTCTTTACTACAAAAATACAAGTGCTGGCTCTTATTCGTCTCTAGCACTGACCCACCAGGGCGGCGGGGTGTACCTGGCAACGATACCTGGCGATGAGGTCAAGCTCGAGGGCATGAGCTATTACCTAAGGGCCGTCGACCTCTCAGTCGATACAAATCAGATATACTATGGGGCTGGCGGTGAAACGGCAGTTGCTCCGAACGCGGCAACTGACATAGACATAACGATCTCCGACATCATCCCTCCGACCATGACCCACACCCCCGTTACGAGCCTTGTTTTTGGGGAGGACTTGACCATCACATTGAATGCAACCGATATAAACGGTATAAACAAGACGGATGCGCATTTCCATCAGCTGTCCTGGGCACAGAACGTCACCGTGAACATGACGCTGCAGGACGGCAACTATTCGGCAACCCTTCCGGCCTCGCAGATGGCATTGGAGCCCTTGTATTACTATCTCGAGGCGGTGGACAACGCACCCTACCGAAACACCGGATATCTCGGTGCAGACGGTGCGAACTATACTCCACCGGCACTTGCGGACATGTTTGCCGTGGACTTGCTGGACCAGTCCCCGCCCTCGCTTGTCACCTATGACGCCCCTGCCAGCATCGAGATAGATACGCCTTTTGAAATAAACGTGACGTTTACGGACGAGTCTGTTGTATCTTTTTCCCTCCTCAACTACACGGACGTTTCCGGCGTTTCCGCCAGCGTTGACATGGCCGCACTCGGCGGCGGGCAGTACAGCTGCAACGTGCCCGCCCAACCAAAAATAGGCAACGTCTCCTGTTTCTTTTTGGCAGAGGATGATGCCGGTAACTCCGACGTTTTTCCCACATTTTATGTCGACATAGTCGACACCGTGATGCCGACGATAACAACGCCCTCTTACAGCTTGGAAGTACCTGTCGGAGGACCTGCAGAGATTGATTTTTCTGTCCAGGACAGCGGTGAGATAGCCGCCGCCGGGGTGCTCTGGAACGGCACCGACGGCTCGCCTCACAATGAGACGGCAACGCTTACGAGGGAAACTCGGAATTACACGTATACAATACCGGGACAGTCACTGCCGGGAGAGATGTCGTTCCGGCTCTATGCCTCTGACACGGGGGGTAACTGGTACTTCTCGGACCACTATAACGTCATGGTGTATACGCCTGATCTCCAAGGCCCGGAGATAGGGCTCACCTACAAGTCCCATATAACTGGCAACGAATCGCTTCTTGTAAACGCGACCGTTGCTGACGAGAGCGGCGTTTCCGGCGTGTACGTCAACTACACGGACCTTTCATCCGATACACACAACGAGACCATGGTTTTAGTTGAGGGGGTTTACACTTACACAATCGAACCGCAGCACGCTTCCGGGACCTTGCTCTTTACGGTTTATGCCTTCGACCGGGAGGGCAACTGGAATTCGACCCCGGGCTCCTGTGACGTAACGGTCGACCCCAGGGATACAACGCCCCCGCACGTGGTTTCAAGTAGCCCGTTGGAGGGCGGCACTGTTCCCGTGAATGGAAGTGTTATGATCGCTTTCAGCGAGGAACTGTCAACAACCGGGGACATAGGATTGACACCCCTCCATGATTTTGAGGCCTCGATCGAGGGCTGGGATTCCGTAAGGATAGCGTTTTCCGCCCCCCTGCCCTACGATACCGCCTATTCATTGCGAATGGAAAACGTAACGGACCTTGCTGGCAACAAGATGGCCGGTTCATTCTCCCTCAACTTCACCACCGAGGAAAGCCCGGTCCAAACAAGGCTGGTGTATAAGAACCATACGACCGTAAAGTCCCTGGGGCTGGTCACTGGCAACGGGACCATAACCATTTCCGATCACTCTAAGGGTCCGGTTTCGTCCATAAACGAGAACTGGTTTTTTGTAAAGACCGTCCAGGTGCTTTTTAACGGTACTGGCGAGTTGGAGTGGATTAACATTACAGTGAGCTACAACGACGAGGACATACCACCCGAGGTAAACGAAGAGGATCTCAAGCTCTACTATTGGAACGAATCCACCTCGGAGTGGGTAATGTGCGAAAGAACGGGCGTGGATACAACAAATAACATTGTGTGGGGCAACGTCACGCACCTGACAGTATTCTCTGCCATGGGGCAGGCGGACATGCCTGATGTCGGAGCCCCTGGTCCGGACAACTCCCTGTTTACAGTAGCACTCGTGGCCGGAGTCGTAATAATAGTTGTCGCAGTCGGTATGTTCTTCGTAGTGAAACGAAAAGGAAAAAAGGAACCCGAGCCCGAACCCCGGTCGGTGGGATACGTTGACTGTCCCATGTGCGGAGCCCCCCTGGAAGTCCCGTTGGCCGAGTCTGCTTATCCCTATTCTGCGGTCTGCGAGTCGTGCGGTGCCGATGAAAACCTTTCTTCCGTCCCGGATTCCGTGCGCGAGCGGAAGGAAGAGTTGGCCGAGCCATTGCCCGAACCCCCCACGCACGGTCACATGGACTGCCCAAAGTGCGAGGCCTCTATCGAAGTTCCCTTTGACGAGTCCGTCTATCCATGCTCGGTGGTTTGCCCGGAGTGCGGTGCCAAGGGTAGACTGTTTGTAATGCCCGAGACTGTGCGCCAGCAACTGGATGAGCTGACACTTGGAGATACGGTGCCGGAGCTCGGGGAGGAAGAAATGGCGGAACCTGGAGATACGATGCCGGAGCTCGGGGAGGAAGAAATGGCGGAACCTGGGGAGGAAGAGCTGTTTGAGCCGGATGAAGAGCTACCCGATTCCCAGGATGAAAAATCCACACCGCCAACGTTCCCGGAAGGAGACGAAGATGATATGGACGGGCTCTGGGACCCGGAGGACTGAAAATATTATTTGTCTTTTTGTCTATGTATTCTGTGCCCCGATACCTTGAGATTATAATGCTTTATTTATTAAATAAAGGTAGCTTAATTCCTGTCCAAACACAGTGGGAAACCGGAAGGGATATATATTCCCCCTGCCAATATATCTCCCGCTAGAAGGGATGGTGATACTCGTGGCGATATGCGAATTATGCAGGAGAGACCTTGGTCCCCGCAATTCGGGGAACAAGTGCAAGCGATGCGGGAAAACGTACTGTACCAGATGTGCCGACATCCTGGAACACTGCTATGACTGCGGTCTGATGGTAAGGGGAGACCTGATATCCCGATACAAGAGGGAGTCCGGTCTCCGGTACTGCCCGAAGTGCGGTCATACCCTGGATATAGACTGCGTGGAGGAGGAGTACATGTATGATTATCCATGCCTCATCTTCACAGTGCCCAAGCTCGTGTGTGGCAACTGCGGCCTGGACCTGGAAGCGTGGTTTAGAAAAGGAGACCGGGAGGCACTCCCCTCCGCCCGTTGATTATTTAGACCTAGAAATCGATCACCAGTTCCACGTGCTCTCTCTTGCTCAGGGCGTGAGGTACCTGCTGCCTGGTCCAAAGCACGGCCTCCTCCCCGGTCATACCCAGGACCTTCTTTGCCACAACCGCGGCCACCACCCCGGTCCTGTCCACGCCCACCATGCAGTGCACTGCAACGTTCTTGCCCGCCCTCGCCCTCTTGATAATTATGTCCGAGACCTTGTCCAGCCACTCCCCGGACGGCGTGGCTTTCATGGAAAGGGGCATGTGCACGTACTCGAAGCCCATCTGCGAATAGAGCTCAAGCAGGTCCTCCCCGTCCACAGATGGAAGATATTCCAGCTCCTCCAGCACCACGACCACTGTAATCCACCTTTCCAGGTACCCGGTAAGTATCTTGCAGTCCGGGTCGTGATTGGAGAAGGGCATGGGGCTGCGGTAGACCTTTCCCTTAAGCCCGTAGGGCAGCTCGGTGACCAGCATGTTCTCTCTCCGACGCATTGAGTTGTGCCGTAATTAATGTTTTCCAGAAAAAAGATCCTACTCGCTCAGTTCTCCCACGTCACCAGGTACTCCTCCGTGTCGTCGCCCCTGAACGTGCATTTGACGTGCTCTATCTTGATGTTCCTGCACTTGGTCTGTTCCCCCGCGCCGGTAAAGAAACCGGTGATCTCGGTGCACACGGTCCTTGACTTGTAGTAGTCCTTCAGCTCCATTACCGCGTGGTCGTCATCCAGCTCGTGAACCACTATGTCCCCGGCGTTGTGATACCCCCTCCAGGTCTTGGGCGCCTTCTCTATGACCTTGACCGGGTTGTCAAGGAAGGAGATGAAGAAGCCCATGATGCCCAGGTTGTGGGCGTCGAACCTGCCGAAGTTGTAGGCCTCTCGAAGGTCACCCTTACCGTACTCCCTGTCGAACGCCTCCATGATGGCGCAAAAGGACATTTCCCTGTAGAACTCCTTCGTCTTGAACCCGTCCGAAGGAATGAAGAGGCCGGGATGCTCCTTTTTTACCATGCCGAAGACCCTGTCCACCCCGTCCTTCCCCCGTTTCTTCTTTATGTATTTCACCAGGTTGATGAATGTGGGCCCCTTCAGCATATATTCCAGGTCTTCCATGCTCTACAGGATTTTTTATCCCTATAAAAGATTATTGCTCTTATTGATCCGGTCTTGTTGTTGTCCAGCCAGTCCGGGGTGCGATCCCTTTCCCCGGGTGGATCATTCCGGTGAAATGCGGCCAGGGAGACCTTTGATTTGTACGGAAGCTCCTATCAGTCCTCTTCCTTCCCGTCCTTTTTAGGCTCTTCTGGTTCCGTGTTTTTGCTCTCTTCCGGTACCGGAGGAACCTTTTCTCTCTCCCTTCTTTCCATCAGGCTGTCGAGCTTCTTCTGCATGTTGCCCATGCGTTTGAAAATGCCCATGGTGAAACCAAGCAGCAGTATGAAGTAGATGATGACGATGAGCCAGCATACCGAGCAGTACGTCATTGCCTGTTCGGGACCTCCCAGAGCACCCAGCGGTCCGGAGTTGTTGCCGAAGATCTCTCCCATCACATCCACACCGCCTTCCTCTCCGTCCTCCCCGTCTTTTCCGTCTTCCCCATCCTCCCCGTCCGTTCCGTCCTCCCCGTCATAGCCATCGCTCCCGTCCGATGCCCCGCCGGGCACGTCGTCCTCGCTATAAGAGGAGGGGGGCGGTTGATCGTTCTCGTCGTACTGGATGAATCCGCCTTCGTCGATGTAGAGATTGATGTCGTCCATCAATTTTTCCCCGTTCTTCTCTACTACAAGGTTGTAGTTGCCCGGGGGCAGAGGCTGTTCGAAATAAACCCCCCCGTCTCCATCGGTCATTCCTTGGTAGTTGCCTCCCTCCCCGTCATCCACCGTAATATCCGCTCCGCCGATGGGCACCCCGTCGGAGGTCTGGAACGGGCCGAGTGCGGTGCCCTCGCCCCCGTCTCCCCCGTCCTCCCCGTCACCGCCCGGCTTGGAGCCGGGGTCCAGCGGGTCCGTCATTGCATCTATCTCGTCCTTGTCCGAGTACCCGTCCCCGTCCGAGTCGGGTTCGTATGGGTCAGTGCCCTCCTGGTCCTCCCTGAAGTCGGGCAGCCCGTCCCCGTCGGAATCAGGGGGCACGCTCTTCGGGTCCTTGGGATCGGAGCCGGCCTCGTCCTCTTCCCAGTCAAGGTACCCGTCGTCATCGTCGTCGTCATCAATGTCGTCCGTCATCCCGTCCCCGTCCGTATCCTGGATCGGCACGCTCATCGGGTCCTTGGGATCGGAGCCCGCAGTAATCTCCTCGTCATCCGTGAAACCGTCCCCGTCGTCGTCGTTGTCCTGATAGTCCAGCGTTCCGTCCCCGTCCGTGTCCCGGGGCGCATCCCCGCCGTTATAAGGGTCTGTGCCGGCATCCCCCTCTTCGGAGTCCCGGTACCCGTCCCCGTCGGAGTCCAACTCCCCGGCCTTGTTAGTGTTGAACCAGCTGACGGATCCCATGGCAAATACGCCCAGGACATTGCCGTAGAGGCTTCCGCCAACGGAAAGGTTCTGCAGCATCAGGTCGCTTATGTCGGAGTCCAGCGTCAGGTACAGCTGCCCTATTCCCCCGCTTATATTGTTCTGACCCGCGGTAAGCGTAGCCGAGTCCCAGGTCTGGTTGTTCAATAGGATGCCGCCCTCTCCGTAGATCTCCGTGGGAGCCGTGTCGAGATTGAAGCTGCCTGTAAAGGATTGATAGCTCGACCCCACGTACATGGAGGACCAGGACCCCCCGTCGTGCGAATACCACTCGTAGTGACCCATAATGTCCGTAATGGAATCTACTTGACCCGCGTCGAACTCGCCCGAGTTTTCCACTGCGGTCCGGAATCCATTTGCGGGCATGGATTGGTTGAGGAACCCGTACATCTCGGAGGCGCTTACCCCGCTTGAATCATGGATATAGATGATCACCTCGGAATTGGGGTAGATCTGCACCATCGTGGAGCCGGTGACTTGTAGCTCCACCATGCCGCTTGGATATGTGTTGAAGGACCCGGGGAATTGAGCGGAGACGTTCATTGGATCGCACCCGACACCCAGGTTCTGCCTTCCTATCAGCTTGATGTTCGTAACCGTTGACGGCGGCGTGTACAATGGTTTATCCTCGAAGTCCCTGGAGAAAAACGCCTCCCGCCAATACGTCCCACTCTCCTCACTCGACATCTCCACGCCGGAGAAGAACGTTGTAGCGGTCAGAAACAATGCGATAAATACGGCCAGTGCTGCCGAACAAGTGATCCCTCTTTTCATTTTTTCACCTCTCATCTTTGGTCGAACCCGGACAGCCGATTATCCTTCTTAGAGCTGCCGTATTTGTTCGATCGCCAAGCCTGAAAAGGCCCGAGGCAAACTTCCCGGACCCTTATATTCCCATATGTCCCGTGGATATTAAAGACTTTTGACCCTTTTCCAACGATCCCCAATCTTCCCCTCTGTCATCTGGACCCGGATCATCCGCACACCGCTAATCGCACCTAACCCGCTCTGTGTTCAAGATCTCCCCTACAAGTCGGATAGGAATTCGAACCCGCGGTCGGTGAGTACGCCAGCGTAACCTTCGGTCTTGCCGAAGGGGGACACGATCTGGTCCAGGAGGCAGGCCAACGTCTCCATACCTTCGTCGTGAACGTATCTCTTGCAGGAACCGGGATGGTGAAAATGGCCGCAGAACACGTATCCCGGCCTTTTCTTCCGGATCAATTCCAGGAGCCAGGGGCTGCCCGCGCCCTGCCTCGGCATGTCCAGCGGGGCGTCGTGGGACAGCACGATATCGAGCTTCTCGGCCTTTGAGAGCTCCTCCAATTCACCTGGCCGGGTGTAGCACGGCCTGAGGGCCTTCCTCGCTTTATTGCCCTGATAGTAGGCGCCTCCAAGGGCACCCACCCGGTAACCTTCGATGTCCACCACCTTTCCGCCGGGTATGTGCCAGAGCATGTCGTGTTCGTCCACCGGCCCGTAACCTATGCTCTCCAGGTAATCGAAATCTTCGTGATTGCCCCTCACGAAATAGACGCGGGGCCAATCCCTTTTCGAGGCGTATCTTTTACCCTTCTCCCCACCCAGGATGAACTCGAGCAGGTCCAGTTCCCTTGGGTCCCGCTCCGCGAACCTTCGGCTCGCGCTGTCCACGGCGTCCGGCGAGGACCAAACACCCATGTCCCCGACCTGAAGGACGGCGTCGAGGCCGATCCCCTTCCCTTCCTCCACCTGTTCGATCAGGTCGAGCAGTTGATAGGCGTGGCCGTGCACGTCGCCGCAGACAAGTATGTCGGGCATGCGTCATGCAAACGCCTGCGATTTAAAAAGACTTGCGCAAACCGCGGTCCATTATTTCCCTGTAAGTTCCTCCACCTCTTCCTTGCCGCCCTCCATCTCCTCCACCTGCTCGGGGTCCAGCCTCAACAGCAGGGTCTGGAACTCGCCAACGTGTTCCTTCTCTTCTTTGGCAACGTCCAGCATGACCTTCTTTATGTCCTCGCTCCGGGCCAGGGAGGCCATCTGCTCGTACAGGTTGATGGCGTCGTACTCTGCGATTATCCCCGCCCTGAGTATCTCCTTGTCCACGTCCTCGGTACTTATCTTGTCCAGCTCTATGGGTATCTTGGATAACATACTATTTCACCTATGCGAAAAATAATTCGGAAATATTTTTAAATATTTTGGTAAAGGCCCTCTAGATCAACATCAACCTTCCGGGTTCTCCACCTTGCCCATGAACAGTATTTGGCCGGAGGCCTTGTGCTCGATGAGGAATATAAAGGGGTGGTCCGCCCTGAACTCCTTTGGTTGGGGCTCCGCCGGACCTGCTGCTTTTTCCCGCATTACCACCGCGGTGGCAGCAGCCGCCTCCGTGCCCTCCTCGTTCACCTCAACGAAGGACTGGTGGATCACTTTGCTTATATAGAGGTCGCTGGCCCCGCTCTCCTTGATGCCGCTGAAGTCAGCGGCAGCGGTGAAGGCGGTGGGCATACCCATTTTGGCCAGATAGTTGTTGAGCTCGTACTTGAGCTCGAACTTGAACTTGGGCAGGTAGACGTCCACCCACTCCGCAGATATATCCTTCTTCATGTCAGCCATATATTTATGGTCCAGCTTCGACTCTAAGCCGCTAATGTCGTTGTCCTTGGGCAGGAGCACGAACATGGAAAGCTCCTGACCCTTGTAGGGCAGCTGGAGCAGCTTGGCCTCACCGTTCTCCGCGTAGTTCAGCTCCTTTTCCTCGTCGCACATGTTCATCATCTCCGCCTCCACTTCCCCCCCGCCCGTGGTATGAAAGGTCATGTTCCTCGTAGCCTCGGCGTCGAACTGGTACTTCCAGTCCGATTTGAAGTATATGGCGTTGGTGAGTATGAGGTAGGTCAGGGCGTCGATGATGCCTGGTGGTATGAGGTCCTTTATCTTATCCTCCGTTTTTCCCTCCACCCAGTCGTTGATGGTCTTTCTTGAGCCCTCGGGGTCGCCTGCAAAGTCCAGCTCCTCGCCGTGGGCCAAATAGGCGTCCTCGATTGCGCTCTTGTAATCGTGGTTAAGCTTACCACCCTGCCTGAGCCAGTAGGCGTTGGCCGCGGCCAGCCGGTAGGCGCTGCTCTTCTGGTTAAGTAAGGCCTGGGCCGAGTATATCAACTGCCGTCTTTCCTCACTATCACGTGGGAGGTCGAGCACAGCCAGCATCTCCTCCGCGGTCTTGCCCCTAGCCCCTTCCAATGCCATACCCAACGCGGTTGAAATGGAGTAGGGTGAGAAGAACATGTTGTCCGTGCCGTTGACCAGCTCCGAATACATCTTGAACGAGAAATCGTTGCTCGCGTTCACGTAATCGTTCATGCCCTCTGTGATCACGCCGTAGGCAGGAGGCTCTACGCCGCTGGGTGGGGTGTCGATGCACCCGGAGTTCAGCGCCACCGTGCCGAGGAGCACGAACACGGTTACCATGGCCGTTACGGATCTTTTCATTTTATCATCGCCTCTAACACTATATCGTCCCGGGAATATATAAAGGGACTGGGACACTTTTAATCAAGGTATAAAAGGATTTTGGGACACACCTTTTCAAGTTTTACCGTAAGAATTATATTATTCCGCGCCCAAACATGAAGGGGGAGGACGGATATGGCGAAGAGGCATCTCATCGGCTGCTCCGGCTGGAGCTACGAGCACTGGAAGGGCCGTTTCTACCCGGAGGACCTGGCCAAACGACACTGGTTCGATTACTACGCCCGGAGATTCGATACGGTGGAGGTTAACTATACATTCTACCACTGGCCCAGGGAGAGCACCTTGAGGAAATGGTACCGCACCTCTCCCTCGGACTTCAAGTACACCCTCAAGGCGCCCAGGTTCATCACGCACCTCCGAAAATTGAAGGGGGTGGAGGACGACGTGCGGAGATTGTACCAACTCGGCTCCCTGCTGGGCGAGAAGATGGGCTGCTACCTTTTCCAACTTCCCCCCTTCTACGGCCGCACATCCCACAACCTGGAAAAACTAAAGGTGTTCCTGGGTCTGCTGGACGGGAGGAGGAACAACGTAATGGAGTTCAGGGACCCGGACTGGTGGGATAACGATACATACCGGCTGCTTAACGAGCATCACGTCTCGTTCTGCACCGTTTCCGGCCTGGACATGCCCAGGGACGTGGTGGCCACCTCCGGGCTGGGCTACGTGAGGTTCCACGGCAGGCGCTACTCCACAAGGTACAGCGAGGAGGAGATAGCGGAATACGCCGACAAGATCAGGGAGATGGACGCCTCCAAGGTCTACGTATACTTCAACAACGACGATCACGCCTTTGCGGTTGAGAACGCCAGGGAGCTGAAGGAGGGGCTTGAAGATGCCCGATAGGGTCTCAGCGGGCTTCAACAACGACGATTACGCCTTTGCGGTAAAGAGCACAAGGCAGTCGAAGGAGGAAATGAATGATGTATGAACAGTCTGAGAAGATGAAGGGGGTATCGGGTAATGCCTGAGCTGCCCGACGTGGAGGTTTACAGGAGCTATCTCGCCCACACCGTGCTCCACCATACAATAAGGGAGGTGAAGATCAATTACCCGGAGATGATAGAGCCCGACGCCAACGCCCTTGAAGACCTGAAGGGGGAGAGCTTCGAGGATACGGACAGGAGGGGCAAGTACCTGTTTCTGGAAACCGGCGGGGGCCCGTGTCTGGCCCTGCACTTCGGCATGACCGGGAGGGTGGAGTATTACAGGGAGGGGCAGGAGGACCCGGGCCATTCCCTTGCGGTCTTCAAACTGGGCAACGAGCACCGCCTCTCGGTGATAAGCGTTAGGAAACTGGGCAAGATATATGTCAGGGGGGGAAAGGAGGACCTGATCGGGGAGAAGGGACTGGGCCCCGACGCCCTGTCCCTGGACCGGGAGCAATTCCTTGATGTCCTTGACGGAAAGAGAGGCATGATAAAATCGGCTCTAATGGATCAAAGCACAATTTCAGGCATGGGCAACATCTATTCCGACGAGATACTGTATCAAGCGGGACTGAGGCCCAAGAGAAAGGTGGGCGACTTGGAAAAGGGGGAAACGGCCCGCCTCCATGAAAAGATGAAAGAGGTGCTGGAAACCGCGGTGGAGGCCAAGGTTGACCCGGAGCGAATGCCAAAGGATTATCTGATAAGGAGAAGGGAGTCCGGTGCGGGATGCGGCAAGGACGGCGGTGAGATACGGAAAATAAAGGTAAACGGCAGGTCCGCCTACTACTGTCCCAAGCATCAGACGTGAGGCCCCGTCGCTATCCGTTCAATGCCCGGGGGTTCACCAGCTGGGCCGGACTCCTGCCCTCCAAGGCGTCCAACAGGTTCTTGCAGGTCATCACTGCCATGGCGTCGCGGGCTTCGTAGGTGGCGCTGCCGATATGGGGCAGCACAACCACGTTTTCCAGTTCCAGCACGCAGTTTTCCAGGGCCAGGGCATTGGCGGTGATGATCTTGGCGTCCCGGTCCACG
>CAZUZU010000065.1:0-14450 GCA_964624865.1 uncultured archaeon | reverse complement strand
GTTATCCCTACGTCACGGGCGGGGTCTCCTCGTGGCTCCAGTGGCTCATGGAGAACCTGGAGGAGCTGTCGTTCGCCCTGGTGGCCCTGGTCGCCGAGGAGAAGAAGGAGGAGGAAAAGGGTGAAGGTCCTTCCCGGGATGACGCCATGGCCATACTCAAAGAGGTAAAGAACATACTTACCGAAAAGAAGAAGAAAGGCATAGACATCTCCGAGGCTGAGAAGATATTCAAGGACGCGAAACCTGCGTTAAAGTCCAAGGAGTATGCCAAGGTTGTTGAGTTAGCTACCAAGGCCAAGGAACTGGTTGAAAAGGCCGAGTGAAACGGCAGGTGATCTTTGATGCCTGCCGCCCATGTTTTTTTTCATGGGAGAGTACAAGGTGTCTTCTTTAGAGCCAATACCAGGGACAAGGCAAACAAGGAAGGGGTGAACGGCTGGGTCAAGAATCTACCAAACGGAAGGGTGGAGGCCTTTTTCGAAGGCCCCAAGGGAAAGGTGGAAAAAGTTATCCGGTGGTGCAAGACCTCCCAGCCCCATGCCAAGGTCTCCCGTGTGGATGTGGAGTGGGTTGACGAACAGGGCCATCAGCGTTTCGATGTAAGATATCGATAGAAGGAAAGATGACTCGGCGGTCGGCATCGTGGCAAGGTCAGGCGTTCATTCCATATATCCCCAACTATAAATAACAGAATATATATGATTCTATACAACGGAATAGAACGGTGAGTCCTTATGAAGAGGCGGATAATCATTCTCGGCATATCTTCTCTTCTTCTAATGTCAAGTATATTAATCCCTTTGCCCATGGCTTCTGGCTTGTTAACGAATATTTTTTCATCTGACTGTTCATTGAACTATTCCTCGAACCGTTCATTGGACCGTTCACCTGACCATGGCCCGGCCCTTTCCCCGGATTTTTCACCGGGCGATGATGCCGTTCCATCTTCAAACATAGGTCCTCGCTATCAAACCCCGGAACTTGGAGAATTCAAGGGTTACAAAGTGGTAGGGCGCGGGTCACGCTCACCGCCCCCTGCAAATACCCGGACGCCGGGCGAATACGAGTGTACTCAGGGGGTGCTGCTCAAATTCCCGCTGTCAATATCCTCCAGTTCGGTAAAGACCTTCTTTGCTGAGATGACCGGGGCCATTGTCGAGGATGTGCCGGCATATATCGTTTGCGAGGATTCAAGTCATCAGAGCTGGGTGGAGTCATATCTGAGTTCGAGGGGTATCGCGCTTGATAATATCATATTCCTGCTGAAAGACATGGATACCATCTGGATGAGGGATTACGGGCCTAACTTTGTTTGGCTGGACGACGGCAGCCTGGGGGTCATCGACACAGTCTACAAGGACGGTAGGCCGAACGACGATTCTTTTCCGTCTTTCTTTGCCCAGGAGTACTCCCTCTCCCACTACGATATGCCCATACACAGCGAGGGCGGCAATTATGCCTGTGACAGTTATTCCACGTCATTTTCCACTGTGCACATACATGAAGAGAACGAAGGAGACTACACTGCGGAAGAGGTCGATACATTGGTGAAAGATTACTACAAGACAACTCGGTTCCTTGTGACCGACCGATTGATTGGTGAGGGCACCGGCCACATAGACATGTTCTTCAAACCCCTTGACCCCCACACCCTGCTTTTGGGTGAATACCCGCCCGGGGACGCGAACTATCAGACCTTGGAGGATGTGTACGATTATCTCAGTAACCAGAGCGCCAGCGACGGTAAACCTTATGAAATTATAAGGATCCCCATGCCTTCCGGTTACGGGGATTGGTACACCTATACGAATTCCCTTTTCGTCAACGATATGATACTGGTGCCAAAGTACAACATCCCGGAGGACGGGGATGCGTACCAGACATATTCGGATGCCTTGCCTGGTTACGAGGTTGTAATGATCGATTCTACGGCTGTAATCCAATCCGGAGGTGCCATACACTGCACAACTATGTCGATACCCGGTATCGACGAGGAGGCACCCCAGATAAACCACAATCCGGTTGTGGAAAGGGGAATGTACGACGAGTTCATGGTGTGGGCATATGTGCACGATAATGTCAGGGTACATGAGGCCTATGTGGAGTACGCGGGTCTCGACGGAGAGGAGCACAATATAACCATGGATTACAATCCCGGTGATTATCGTTATGAGGCGGTAATACCGGCCCAGAACGCCGTTGGTTCATTGAACTATTCCATCTCGGCCGTGGACACTTCCGCGGCATGGAACTCCACCCCCACGGGAAATTGGAAAAGGACTCCTATCTATTCCGTAGATATCTATGACAATGTGGAGCCCACCATAATACACACCCCCACCCCTTTCGGCGAGATAGGTTATCCCATTGAGGTTATAACTACGGTTACCGATAATCTCGGTGTGGAGGGCGTTTATATGGAGTTCACAGGGGTGAACGGCACCACCTTGAATACGAGCATGGAGAACACAGGGGGCTCGGGCTACGCCGGTTATTTGCCTTCTCAGCACGAAATGGGGGAGGTAATATACATGATATCAGCAACTGACGAGCAGGGCAATTTCGTACACACGGACTATCATGCCCTCGAATTGAGGGACACCACCGGCCCGATGATATATCACAGACCCCGTGATCGGTACGGCGTGGGACGTCAGGCTCGTATCAACTGTAGCCTTGCCGACAAATTTGCCGTCTCCCATGGATACGTCACCTGGGATTTCTTATCCGGTTCGGGAAACTCGTCCCTGACAAAAGTGGAGAATAATTGGGTTTGTTACCTTGGCCCATTCAACAACCTGGGTACATTGAAATATCGGATCCATGCCTTGGATACAGAGGGTAACAAGAATAACACCATGGAGTATTCGGTGTCTGTGGAGGACGTGGATGCCCCGGTCCTTTCCATAATCTCTGCTCAACTAGCCGAGATCGGCCGTCCCATAGATTTTAAAGTTGGCGTTACCGACAATATTGAGGTTAAACAGGTCTTCCTCCAGGTCAATGTCAACGGTTCGAAGATGAACAACTCCATGGTCGAGGATGAGGGAAGTTACCATTATACCTTGTCCCCGGTTCGCCAAAAGACGAACGTATCTTACAACATCTCGGCCCGGGATACAAGCAATAACTGGGCAATGACCTCCGGTTGGATAGAAATGAAGGATACGATTCCGCCTGGAATAATCGTACGGGACAATGTGACCGTGGAGGCGGGAGAGGACATCTGCCTGGAGGTGAAGGGTGAAGATAACTGGGGTATAGCCCGGATCAGGTTGGAATACACCGCTCCCAACCGCTCCACTCTAGTTTATTGGATCAATGACGCATCCGCGGAGTTCGAGTTCCCTTGTGGCCGTGATATCGGCCCCGGCTCCGTTGAGGTTTATGTTGAAGACCTTGAGGGCAATTTCAATTCAACGGTGGTTGGAGTGTCGGTCGTCGATACGTCCCCGCCTGTGATAACTCACCCACCAAGGGAAGATCTGTGGGTGGGAAAACCTCTGGAAATAGAATCAAGGATAGTTGACAATACTGCGATCACCGAGGTGTATGTAAATTATTCCTTTGACAATGGGAAATCGAAGCATATAGATATGACCGAGGAAGATGGTAATTATGTTGTGGTAATCGGTCCGTGGGATGGGGAAGGTAATCTTACTTATTCGATCCATGCCAGGGACGGAACCGGGATATTTGCAGTGAACGGCCCTCATGTCGTTTCCCTGGTCCCGTGCGCTAACTCAACAATGCTCGCTCCCTGGATGGCTCGGACGGTGGAAAGCAATGTCACCCTAAGGTGGGAAACGGATGATCGGCCCGAATACTACCACGTATACCTCGGCCAGGAACCTGACGACATGGCCCTGCTCCAGAACACGACGGGAACCGAATACCAATGCAGTCTTACCGCCCCCGGAACCTATTACTGGACCGTTATACCGTTTGTCGAGGGGTATAGAGGGAAGAGTCTCACCGGAACATGGAACTTCACCGTACTAGGAGAAACGGCTGACGATGGTGACGGTACGGATGGTGGAGATGGGATTACTGACGGTGCGGAGGGCGGGGACGAAAGCTGGGGCTTTGGGCCTGGCGAGGGCTCTTACGAATCCAACTTCCTTTGGTTCGCCCTCATTGTCGTTGTCATTCTGATAGTGATTTCCGTCCTGGTATACCTATCCTATGGAAAACAGAAGGAGAGGAAGAGGAGGAAACTGGATAGAGGCCCGGATGGGAATGCAGGTATGGGAAGCGCCCCCTCTCGATTCGATACAGATCCGAATGAAGGAGAGGGGTGGAGCAGCGGGTCGGACCGGCAAGACCAGTGGGCCGGTGGCGAGGAAGATTCGGAGATGGACGATCTGTTCGATTTATGACATTTGCTATCGAAATAGAAGTCAATGGAAAAAGTAAAAAACAGTGTTGAAGACGGTTAACCGTCGAAAATCAATCCATGCCCAATTGTTTTCTAATCAAATCCGGTATGTCGTCCCTGTTCCCCTTGGTTACCTCTAGCAGGACAATATCGTCCCTCCTCTTGACCCGGTCCGCATAGGGATTGGGCTTTGACATGATGGTGGCCACTACGTGGGTAGGGGAGTCCAATACGCTGATCACAGACTTTTCGAACGCCTTGGAAAACAGTTCCATCTTGCCGATCTCGTCCACTACTACCACGTTTCCCTTCTCCACACCATGCTTTATCGCATTTACTCCGATATCTTCCACGGACTTGGTATCCACACCGTACTTTCCCACCCTTTGATGCTTGGGGAAATCCACGTGTGCCATTACCTTTTTCTTCCCGTCCAGGTCGGTGATGGAGAAGCCAACCCTTCTTCCCCCTTCCCTTATCTCCTTTGTAAAGAAGCCAAAAAGCTTTGTTTCTTTTGGTAGTATACCGATAAGCTTGCCGATGGCCGTGGTCTTTCCTATTCTGGGCGGTCCGGTGATCAGTATATTAACCATGTCATGTATAACGACTTCTGCCGTAATAAATATTAGTCCCTTTTATCCCAAGTCGAGTTCAGGAAATGCTCGTAACCCTGCTCTGGTAATACACCCTCCTGGCCGATAAACCCAACCCCCTTCCCGCCCCGGTACTCCCCAATCTCCTGCAGCCCGTCCAGCTCAAGTTGTCGGTCGGAGAGCACGACAAGTCCGAAGTCCCCTCCGTGATACAATATGAATTCCATGGGGTCTTTGTCAGCGGGGAGATCGAATTCTTTTCTAAGATCTTCCGACAACTGTTCAAAGCCGCTCCTCTCCAGTTCTATACTTACCCCGTTCAGTCCGGAGAGGATATATAGTGAGCGGGCAAGCCCGTCCGAGTTGTCCATCATCGCAATGTCGAGACCCGAGGCCTTCATCGTCCCCAGTCGGAGGGCCAAGCCAGTTCCAAGCTTAGGCATCATGACGTTTTCGACCAGTGTTCGATCATTCTTCCTTTTTCCCCCTCCCTCTCCCAATAAATATAGGGAGCAGCCGCTTTGGCCGATCCGAGGCGTGATATAAACGTATCCCTTGGAAGATTTGTGGGATAAGCTGCGCTCCACTACCCTGGAAGGATGACTGATCCCCACACATGTGAGGCATAACTCGACCAGGCCGGAGGATTTCGTGTCGCCCCCGATCACATCAACATCATATTTTTTGCAGGCCTGACCTATACCCTCCGATATTTTCTCCGCGCTCTCCACATCCATATCCGGGGGAAGACCAATCGCAACAAGGACGGCCTTGGGCATTGCGCCCATGGCAAGAATATCGCTCAGGTTCACCACAACGGAGTAATAGCCCAGGTCTTCCCAATCCGAGCCGGGGCATTTGTGGTTAAGCTCGTTTACCATATCCGTGGATATAAGGAATGACATATCCCCGACCTCCATGTTCGCTGCGTCATCATCGTATCCAAGTTCCCATCCGGGGGAGGATCCGTATGTGGCAAGGAGTTTTTTGATAAGCTTTCTTTCTCCAAGTTCCCTTAGGGATCTCATCTAATCTCCCCTCAATTCCTTTAATTCCTTCTTGATCTCCCTTGTATAGAGTTTTCTTAGCTCTTCGAAGACGAACACGCTGAGGGCAATGGAGATGATAAGGCCCCAATCCATCAATCTCAGCGGCACGGTGTGGAATCCGAGTGCGCCGATGGGCGAATATATGAGCACCAACTGGGCCAGAGAAAGCACGATGACGGAGCCTAAAAGCATGCGGTTGCCCGTAAACTTCAACTGCATAACGGATTTGTCCTCTGACCTGCAGTTAAAAACATTGATGAGCTGGAAGAAGACAAACACGGTGAAAGTAATCGTTCTTGCATAGTCCAATGAGGTCCGTAGGCCATAGTAATATAGATATAATGTGCCGAAGGCCATTACGCTGCCGATGGCCAGTATGGAAACGAACATGGACAAGGATAAAATGGGTTCCTCTTTTTTTCTGGGCGGTTTGTCCATGACGTCGGAGGCAACCTTTTCCAGGCCCAATGAAACAGCGGGAGGCCCGTCCATCAAGATGTTTATCCACAAAATCTGGATCGGAAAAAGGGGGACCTGAAGGCCCAATATGGTCGCGGTTACTATTAATATTATGGCACCTATATTTGTGGATATTTGGTACTTTACGAACTTCTTGATATTGGAAAATATTTTCCTTCCCTCCTCGATGGCGCCCACAATGGTGGTGAAATTGTCGTCGGCAAGGATCATTTCTCCCGCGTCCTTTGCCACGTCCGTTCCGCTCTTACCCATGGCTATACCGATATCCGCCGCGGTCAGTGCCGGCGCGTCGTTCACGCCGTCCCCCGTCATTCCGACCACCTCTCCTTTAGCTCGAAGTGCCTTGACTATCCTTAGTTTATGCGCCGGGGAGACCCTTGCGTAGACCGAGACCTTGTCCACGACCTCCATGTATTCCTTGTCCCCCATCTTTTCGAGCTCCTCGCCCTTCAAGACCATATCTTCGGCTTCCAGTATGTTCAATTCCCTTCCTATGGCCTTTGCCGTATTTGCCTGATCACCTGTTATCATTACCACTCTAATTCCCGCTCGCTGTGCGGCTGCCACGGCCTTCTTGACGCCGTTCCTTGGCGGGTCCATCATTCCCAAAAGGCCTAAAAAAACCAGGTCTTCCTCAACGCCGTCCTTTAACCGGGAACTGTCAACTGTCTTGTCATCCCTGGCATCCTCGTATACAGCATCCCTGTATTCCTCTGGGACGATCCGATAGGCTATTGCCAGAACCCTGAGGGCCTGGTCGGCGAGTTCATGGTTTTTGTGATATATCCTTTCTCTCTCCTTTTCGTCCATCTCCATTATCTTGCCGTTGCGGTAGAGGCGGCTGCACTTGTCTATGACCCTCCCCGGGGCCCCTTTGACAAAGGCCACCATGTCATTTTCCTTCATTCCGAGATCGGAGATCATGTCCCGTCTAAGTTCCTGATGTTTCTTACCTACCTTTTTCGGGCTCATGATATGGAGCGTGGACATCCTCATCCTTTCCTCGTCGAAAACGATCTCTCCGAACCTGGGAAAGATCTCCTCCAGCCATTTCTTGCTTATCCCGCCCTTCCTGGCCGCGGAGACCAAGGCCCCCTCCGTGGGGTCTCCCACCACCATCCAGTTGTTCTCCTTTTTAACCAGGGAGGCATTTGTACACAACCCGGAGGCCGCCAACAGGTAGAACAGGTTCTTGTCCTCCCACACCACCACCTCCTTTCCCCTGGTTTTAATCTCGCCGATGGGTTCGTAACCAATGCCCTTTATCGAATAAGGGTCCAATGAGGAAGTGACAACCTCCCTCACCGTCATCTCGTTCTTGGTCAGGGTGCCTGTTTTATCCGTGCATATTACGTTAGTGGAGCCTAGTGTCTCTACACTGGAAAGCCTTTTGACTATGGATTTCTTTCTGGCCATTATCAGCATGCCAATGGAAAGTGTGAGGGCCACAACTACAGGCAGACCTTCCGGTATCACGGCGACGGCTAGGGAAACGGAGGTAAGCAACGGGTTCACCCAGTCACCCGGGTACCTGATTATACCAAGGAAAAATATGGCTACTGCCACCACGCCTGCGAAAAGCCCGATCCTCTTGCCAAGCTGGTCCAGGTTCTTTTGGAGCGGTGTCTGCTTTTCTTCTTCCTGGGCCACCATTCCCGCTATCTGTCCCAGTTCCGTGCTCATGCCCGTGGAGGTGACTATCGCCTTGGCCAGTCCCTCGGTGGTGGTGGTACCCATGTAGACCATGTTGACCCTTTCCGCCAGCGGCACCTGATGCCTCAGGTTTTTCGGCTCTTTCTTCACCGGTATGGATTCTCCGGTAAGATGGGATTCGTCAACATGGAACTTTTCACACCAGATGAGGCGGGCGTCGGCGGGTATCTTGGTCCCCGGCCCCATTTTGATCAGGTCGCCCGGCACAAGGTTGGAGCTGAAAAGTTCCTTTTCTCTTCCATCCCTGACGACCCTGCTCTTGGGGGTGCTCAGCTCCTTTAAGGTCTCAAGGGTCTTTTCCGCCTTGTATTCGGTCCAGAAGCCGAATATGGCGTTCATTACCACAACGGCGAAGATGAATATCCCGTCGTACCTGTGCCCGGGAATGAAGCAGCTCAAAAAGGCGGTAACTATCAGTATTATTATGAGAACGTCAGCGAATTGCTCCAGGAATTTTCTAAGATGTGATTTTTTCTCTTTCTCCTCGAGGATGTTCAGGCCTTCCTCCTCAAGCCTTTTCTCCGCCTCTTGCTGGGTCAAACCATTCTTTGGGTCCGTTCTCAGCAACCGGGTCAAATCCTCAAGGTTGCCCAGGTGGAGTTTGGTTACCATAAGGTTTCACTATCTCCCTGCCAGTTCGATAAAGTTCTTGAATATGGTGCTGCCGTGTTCAGTATCCTCGACCTCCGGATGGAACTGCACGCCATAGATCGGTTTTTCTTTGTGTCTTATGGTCTGGTATCTACAGTTCTCTGAGCGGGCGAGAGGTATCATATCGGGCCCCAGTTCCTTGATCTCGTCATTGTGGCTTTCCCATGCAATGAACTTTGGGGGCAGGGATTCGAACAGGGCGTCCTCTTCTTCTATGCTTATTTCTGTCTTGCCGAATTCCGGAACCTTTGCCGGACCAGCGTCCCCGCCGAAATGAATGGCTATGAACTGGCAGCCCACGCAGATGCCCAGTATGGGTATGTCCAGCTCCTCAAGGTACTCCGCTGACGAGCCCAGTTTTATGGCCTCCGTGCCTATCCTCGGCGCACCTCCGGACAAGATCAGGGCGTCGCAATCCATTTCAATTGGCTTCAGCCGGTTGGGCACTATCTTGGCATCAACGTCGAGATACTTCAAGACCCTATATTCGCGGTGGGTCCACTGGCCCCCGTTGTCGACCACGTATACTTTCATTTATTGCCTCCTTTGGCCACTATAAAAACATCTTTTATAAAAAGACTTTTCTCATAATTGTAAATATTAGAACGATTCTGGATGATATAAATCCATGTAACAAGGATTTAATGTAACTTATCCTAGAATTTTTTCGATTCTATACCATGTTCCGCCCTTCGAAAAGCACAAGTTCGCCCGCTTTGACAACGCTGTCCACGTTGTTAACGCCGAAATGATACGGAATGGTTTGGTATGAGCTGCCCCTTAATATCACCAGGTCTGCCTTCTTCCCCGGTTCTATACTTCCAACCTTATCCTCCATGCCAATGGCTGCTGCGGCGTTGATGGTCGATGCGGCGAGCGCCTCGGCCGGTCTCATGCGCATTTTGTGGCAGGCAAGCGATATCATCAACTGCATGGACTCCGTATAGCAGTTGGGGTTGAGGTCAGTAGCAAGCGCAATGGGCAGGTTCGTGTCTATCATCTCCCTTGCCCTGGGATAGTGGTCGTCCATCAATGCATAGGGGGTTCCAGGTAAGAGCACACCGATTACCCCGGCCTTTTTAAGGGACTCGATATCCTTGTCGCCGGATTTTTCCAGGTGGTCGGCGGTTATGGCTCCCACCTCCGCCGCCACCAGGGAGCCTCCTATGTTCTCGATCTCGTCAGCGTGTATCTTGGGCGTTAGTCCAAGGCCCTTTGCCCTTAATAGGAGCCTTCTGGCGTCCTCGCCGGAAAACACGTCCTTTTCGCAGAACACGTCACAGAACTTAGCAAGCCCGCCGCTGGATACCACGGGCAGTACGTTGTCTAAAATATAGTCTATGTAGTCGCTTCCCGAATCGAACTCGGGGGGTATGGCGTGAGCCCCCAAGAAGGTCGGGACTAGGTCGACGGGGTGTGCGTCATCCAGCTCTTGGATCACTATCAGGGATCGTACTTCGTCTTCCTTGTTCAGACCGTAGCCGGTCTTTGCTTCCGACGTGGTTGTTCCGTAATGGAGCATGTTGTCCAGTCTGTCCCAAGCCTCCCAGAAAAGCCTCGTCTTCGATGCCTTTCTGGTTTCCTTTACAGTATGGAGTATCCCCCCTCCCTGCTTGAGTATGTCCAGATAGCTCATGCCTTGGAGTTTCATGTCCAGCTCGAAGGCCCTATCTCCCGCAAAGATAAGGTGAACATGTGGATCGACAAGGCCAGGTATCACCGACTTGCCGTTGGCGTCAATAATATTCGCTTCCTGGCAGTCTCCGATCTCGGATTCGAGTCCGGAAGCCGGGCCCGCATATAATATCGTGTCCTCGGAGATGGCCACTGCAGCGTTCTCTACTATGCAGAGGTCCGTCATGTCCCTTCCCACTCTCGGGCACGGCCCGGACATGGTCACCAGTTCTCCTATGTTCTTGATCACAAGTGTAATCCTTTGAGAGCTGCTTACGGGCTGCGGTTCGGTGCTGCCCGGAGTCTGGTACATGACCTGTGTCGTAGAGTTTCCCTCCCTTTTGTTCAGAGCTCGGATACGATATCCTTGACGGCGGAGGCTATTTGATCCGCCACCGTTATCTTCGAGGTTCCGCTTTCCAAGGTGTCCGTGGAATACACCCCGTCCAATGCCGGTTCAAGCCTTTCCAGTGCGTTGGAGGTGTACAGGCCGTGTGTGCAGGCTGCCATGACCCTTTCCGCACCCGAAGCCTTCAATTGCTCGGTGGCCTTGATTATTGTCCCCCCGGTGGCAATTATGTCGTCGACTATCAACACCGATTTTCCATCTACATCTAGGTTCTTGGGCGCCATCTTGACCGTTGACCCGTCCAACCTGGTCTTTTCAAGGTAATCGAATTGTTTTCCCATGAGCTTGGCCACCTTTCCAGCCCGGTCCACGGCACCCTTGTCCGGCGAAAGTACGAAATCGATATCCTTGTCTCGGAAGTATGCCGCAATGGGTGGCATGGCACTGCATTCGATAGCTTTTTTGGATGCAAAGTCCAGTATCTTTTTAGAGTGAAGGTCAACGAAAATAAGTGCGTCGGTATGGAGCTCCAGGTGTTTGACCAAGGCCCTGGCACTCACAGCCTCCCCCTCTTTAAAGAGCTTGTCCTGTCTGCTGTAGCCCATGTAGGGAATAACCGTAATGATCATTTTACCCCCTCCCTCCCGTATAGCGTCCTGCATCAGGAACAGCTCCATGATATTTTCGTCAGGATACGCGCATTGTATCAAGATGGTGATTTCCTCGGGCTCGTCTTGGAGGCGGAGGTATCCCTCTCCGTCCGGAAATCTGGTGAAATCCCTATCTATCGGTTCTACCCCCAATGATTTTGCCGTTCTTTTTCCCAATCTCACTGATGCGCTACCTGCTAATACCTTCATGTCTTTCCACCCTCGGTCCTATTCTACTCTTTGACCTTTTTACCGCACTTGTAACAGAACATGCTGTCGGTAGGTATTGTGGTGGAGCAGTGCGGACACTCCATGGTATCTTCCACCCCTATCTTGCTCCATTTCTTTCCCTCTTCTTCCTTAGCGGGTGCCTCTTCTGCCTGATCCACTCCCTCCTCCTCCTCGATCTCTGGCGTTTCTTCCTCCTGTTCACCGCCTTCCTCCCCTCTTTCTTCCGCCTTTTCCTCCGGTTCATGCTTCTCCTCTCTTTCCTTACCGCTCTCTTCCTCCGAAGTGGGCACAGCCTTTTCTTCCTTTACCTCTACACCCTCTTCTTTTCCTCCTTCCGTAATTGTTCGGATGTCTGGCTCCTCCCCTTGTTCGTTTTTCAAAACCTCTCCTCCCGGTTCTTTTATTTCCCCTCCTTCCCCTGCATCCCCTTCCTCTCCCCCCACGGATGTATCCTCTTTTGCAGTATCTCCCTCTTTCCCCGGCTTTGCTTTCCCCCCTTCCTGTTGTTTTCCCTCTCCCTCGACCTTGCTCCATTCCTCCTCGTGGGAGAGCTCTAGAATATCGCCTTTGTTGTAGTTAATTTCCGCTTCGATCTCGCCCTCGTTGTCGTCGAAGTCCTTGTAAACTACCCGTAACTTCACCCGCCCGCCGTTCTCGTTGCTCAGCCTTCCGCTTACCTTTATTTCCGCACCGCTCCTGCTCTCCAACAACGGAATGAACGAATTGCCCGAGAACTCGATAGGCCCCTCGAACTTCACGTTAAGGTCCTTTGCATGGGCGTTTCCCCTGTTCGTTATATCGATGATTATGTCTTCCCACTGCTTGGCGGTCAATGGGGCCCGGGACTTGACATTCATCTCGATACGCGGTGCGGCGGTATTTATCATCTCCTCCACCCTTTCCGAAACCGTGCTTATAAGTTCAAAGGCCTGCTCCCATCTGGCCTCCTGCATCTCCTTCTTTGCCTGTTGAAACTCCGCCTCCAGTTCCTCGGGATAACTCCCCTTCGAACTGGCAACCGCGATCCTCTTGTTGACCCTTTGCATGGACTCGATGAGCTCAACGTAGGTCGGAACGTCGATCTTAAGCTTCTTCAAAGCCGCGTTGGAATACTGGCGAACCTTCATGTTCTTGTCGTCTAGGAGTTTGATCAGTGAGGGTATCGCCGGGACAACGTATTTGGGGTGTATTCCCCCGATCCTTGCGATTGCATCTATGGAATATATCTTCACCGCCTCATAGGAGTCCGAGAGGAGGGGTACCATCTGGGGTACGTGTTGTGCTACGTATTCCGGTTTTACACCTCCGATCTTGCCCATGGCATAGACGGCCCTTTGTCTAACATGGATATACCTGTCATCGAAACATTTCACTATGTTGGGGACGTAAGGCTTTAGCACGTCAGGATTGTTCTCCCCTATATCTCCGAGAAGGTGAACGGCAAGCTGTCTTCCGTTCACATTGTTGTCGTTCAACAGGGGGGCAATGGCCTGGACAGCTATTCTCGGGTTCTTCTTTCCGATCCTGAGGAAAAGGCCGAATGTGTATTTCCTAAGGTCCTCCACGCTCTTCAGATGTTCGGCCATAACGGGGGCGATGATCTTAGGTACTCCGTCCGCGGTTTTCTCGATAACAGCCTTAATGATCTCCCGGAAGGAACCTTCCTTCTTCTCGTTGTAATCTTCCACCCATCTTTCATACTTGAATGTGTCTCTCAGGGCGGAGCACAATACGGGAGCAGCGTCCTCGAGCTTGGACGGGTCGGAGGAGGCTATATCGTCCAATATTGAGACCGCTGTGATGTAAAGGTCCGCCAGTTTTCCTTCCTTGGCGTCCGGACGGTATGTAGGATATTTTAGCAGGGCTACTATATTGGATATTCTGCCTTCCAGTTTTTCCGGATTGTGCTTTGCGATCTTTTCCACCACCAGCGCCGCTTCCATCTTAATACTCATGTCTTCATCGTTGAGCAGTTTGATTATGGAACCCAGATATTTGCTGGATAGCTTGGGTTTGGTGGCTGATATCAAGAGCATTAGGGAGAGTGCGGTCTTGTACAAGTTGGTGAGTTCCTTCGACCTATCCTTCTCCGGAGTGTAGACCGGGGGATCGAATACCGTAACGATTATCTCCACCAGGCCCTTTTTGAATATCCTGGGTTTTGCTTTGCCAATCTTGAAGAGTGTGAAAAGAGCGTTGGTCCTAATCTTGCATCCGGGGACGTAGAGGTTAAGGTCCGTATCGAATATATTGTATTGAGCGTTGGCCTTGATGGATTCAATAAAGGGCTTTACCAGCTTGGCCTTTTCTTCCTGGGAGGCTATAGTCCGGATGGTTATGAGGGAGAGGTATCTTTCCTCCTCGCTTCCCTGTTCCAGCAAGGGAACTATCGCCTTCACCAGGGGTAATATCGACCTGGGATCCGAGGCTACCAACTCGGTGAGGCTCTCCAGGGCCGACACCCTCTTTTTCTGATTAGAACTCTGGAGCTTCTTATATATCTTGGTAACCTCTTTCTTCAATGCCGCATCGTCCATAATCCATCTCCTTGGTCCTACCACATGGTATTCTACATGGTCAGTTTAATCTAATATCATTAATAACCTTTTTGCTTTGGGATGACACCGTGTGTTATACACTTACATGTGTCACAGCTCTCTCTATTCCTCATATTCATCACCT
>CAZUZU010000064.1:0-14521 GCA_964624865.1 uncultured archaeon | reverse complement strand
CAAGAATGAGGGAGGAAAATAAATACTTCAAGA
This sequence comes from uncultured archaeon, assembly GCA_964624865.1. Classification (GTDB taxonomy): domain Archaea; phylum Thermoplasmatota; class Penumbrarchaeia; order CAZUZU01; family CAZUZU01; genus CAZUZU01. The sequence continues at coordinate 14,488 of CAZUZU010000064.1, read as the reverse complement.
GCTATGCGCTAAACAAATACGATATTTTTATATTTTAAATGTTGCCTAATGTTGCCACTTACATATTATATTTTTGAGTCCGACTTCAACGATATAAATAATCATACCCTATTTATCTTTATACTTGTCGAGAACGTCCTTTGGCGTTGCGTAATCCACGGAAGGTGTTCTAGGCAAAGAATCCTCTCTTTTAACGATCAGAAGGGAGTTTTCGAACCTTTTCAGTTTATCTTCGAGATCACTCAATTCCTGTGAAGATATGTGGTTTTTCCATTTCACCTCGGCGGCAAACAAGACCTTCTTGAATTTAACGACCCCTATATCGACCTCTTTTTTCCTGTCCAGGAGTACAGCGGGCATACCGCCGTGGATCAGGGAAAATAATTTTCTAAAATAATCCTCGACATGACCAGGTATAGACTCGTTTACAAGGCCTTTTATCTCTCCCAGATCGATTTGCCTCTCGCTGTAAAGATATTTTTCGTCCAGGTAATAGAACATATCGACCACCGGCGATACGTGCTTGTAAACATATTTTCTGCCAGGAACCATGGGTATTCTTTCAAGTATTCCAAGGGTAATCAATATATTCAGATGTGGTTGAATCAAGCTTGGATTGTTCTTTTCAAGTATTCCACGAGAGAACAAAAAATCCGATATTTCGGTCGAAATTACCTTTCCAGAGCCCACGGCCCTCAATATCCCGTCATAGGTCCTAGCATAACTTCTGTGCTCTTCTGAGAATATCTCTCCCATGAGAGCAGGAACCCCCGTTCTTATCCCTAGTGCCATGGCATATATATCCTTACGCCCACGCCCCTTTTCAAAATAGGGTACTACCCAGGGGTCTCTCATGTACACCCCTGATTCGAAGATATTTTCAGTGTCCCATTGCAGGTCAGACATGGAATGAAGGATATCCCTCTCGTCGATTAGGGAAAAAGGCATGTCGGCAAAAAGACCGAGTATCGGTGATTCCCTACCCAGTATTTTCTTTGAAAGATTCAGGGTGGATGTCAAAAGCACGAACTCCCGCTTCCTTTCCAAAGTTTGTATGAAATCCTGGAATTTGGATGGCAATCTGTGGAACTCATCGATTATTATCCTGCTGTCCCGCCCCCTTTTAAGAACTTCAAGGAGCGCGTCATAAGTTATTGCGGTTTCCTCACCGTAAATTGTGCCGTCCCTGCCCACTAAAAAGTAATCGTCATAATCCGTGAAGTGTTTAACGAAATATGTCTTTCCCGTTTTTCTTCTACCAAAGACCATCTTCCATGAGGGAAGGGTGTCCCATACTTCGCTTTCCCTATTACGGGTTATACTAACCATGGTTATACTAATGGAGATTATAATATATATGTCTTTCGTTTAACATTACTAGTACCGAACTAGCACGACGAAAATCACTTCTTTTTTTCCCTCTTATCCTTACGAAAGTACTTCTTGAACTTTTTCTTGCCCTTTTCCAGGATGCCCTCGCCCTCTTCGTCGGGGAGGTCGAAGTCCCTGAGGCTCTTGCCAAAGTCCACCCCCAACTTCTCCGCCAGGGCCTTCACCCCCTCCCTCTCCTCCTTGCCCAGCTTCTCGGGCACCTCCACCACCACCCGGACGAACATGTCGCCCCTTTGCTTCGGGCTCCTCATGTAGGGCATGCCCATGCCGTGCATGCGCATCAATGTGTGGGACTGGGTGCCGGCGGGTATCTCCAGCTCCAGGGCCCTGCCCTCGGGCGTGGGTATCCTGATCTTGTCCCCGAGCACCGCCTGGGGATAGGTCACGGGCACCTCCAGGAAAACGTCGGTGCCCTCCCTGATAAATGGCCCCTTGTCCCGCACGTGTATCACCACGTATATGTCACCCCTGGGCCCGTCCGGCGACGCGTTGCCCTGGCCGCTCAATCTCAGCCTGTCTCCGTCCTCCACCCCTGCCGGTATCTCGATCTCCATCTTCTGGGTCTTTGTGACAAGGCCGGAGCCCCCGCATTTCCCGCACTTGTTCTCCACCACCTTGCCGGTGCCGTCGCAGTCCCTGCACGGCTCGATCCTGGAGAACTGCATGAAGCCGCTGGACCGCACTGTCTTGACACGACCGGCGCCGGAGCATGTGGGACACGTTTTAACGTCGCTCTCCGATTCCGCGCCTGATCCGTTGCAATCCCCGCACACCTCCTTGCGGTTGAGCTCCAGGGTCTTCTTTACCCCTTTGAAAACGTCGCCAAGATCGATATCTATGTCCACCCTCAGGTCCTCCCCGCGCCTCACCCTCTTTTGGCCGAACCCCCCGCCCATACCGCCTACGTTGAATCCAAAACCGCCTCGCCCGCCAAAGAAAGAGGAGAAGAAATCGGATCCGAACAGGTCCTCCAAAATATCGCTGTGCGAGAAGTCGTCCCAGGTAAAATGGCCCTCGCTGAAGCCGGACCTAACTCCCTCGAAGCCGTAATTGTCGTACCTCTTTCTCTTCTCCGGGTTGGAAAGGACCTCGTATGCTTCGGACACCTCCTTGAACTTCTCCTCGGCCTCCGGGTCGTCCTTGTTCATGTCGGGGTGATATTTCCGGGCCAGCTTGCGGAACGCACGGTCCACCTCGTCCCTGGAAGCGCCCCGGTCTGTGCCAAGGATCTCGTAGTAGTCGCGCCTGGACATCTTAATCCTTGTCTTCCTCGTCGATCACCTTGTAATCGGCGTCCACTACCTTTTCGTCAGCGTCCTTCTTTTTCTCTTCCTCTCCGGCCGATGCGCCCGCTGTCTGCCCGGGACCTTGCGAGGCCGATCCGGGCCCCGCGCCTCCCGCCATGTCCTGGTAAAGCCTCTTGGAAACCTCGTCCAACGAGGACAGGAGTTCGTCGGTCTTGGAGTTTATCTCTTCAACGTCCTCTCCTTCCATGGCCTTTTCCAGGGCCTTCGTGGCCTCTTCCACCTTCTTCTTCTCGTCCTTCTCCAGCTTGCCCTTCTCCTCCGCCTGCTTAAGGGTCTTCTTGGAGGTGTAGAGCAGGGAATCAGCCCGGTTCTTGGCATTGACCAGTTTCAGCCTCTTCTCGTCCTCTTCAGCGTGCTTCTCCGCTTCCTCCACCGCGTCCTCGATGTCATCGTCACCCATCTTGGTGGCCGAGGTTATGGTAATCTTCTTCTCGTTGCCGGTCGCCTTGTCCTTTGCACTTACGTTGAGGATGCCGTTGGCATCGATGTCGAAGGTCACCTCTATCTGCGGCACGCCCCTTGGAGCGGGAGGAATATCATGGAGCATGAACTTGCCCAGTGATATGTTGTGCTGGGCCGAAGCCCTCTCCCCCTGCAGCGCGTGTATCTCCACAGTGGTCTGATGGTCCGCAGCCGTTGAAAAGACCTCGGTCTTCTTGGTTGGTATGGCCGTGTTCCTCTCTATCAACTTGGTGAACACGCCGCCCAACGTTTCAACGCCAAGGCTCAGGGGGGTAACGTCCAGCAGCAGGATGTCCTTGACCTCCCCGGCTATGACGCCGCCCTGAAGGGCAGCGCCCACTGCCACGCATTCCATTGGGTCCACCCCTCTTTCCGGGTCGGTGTCCAGGACCTTGGTGAAGGTCTCCTGAACGGAGGGCATCCTGGTGGGCCCGCCCACAAGAATAACCTTGTCTATGTCATCAACCCCCAGATTGGCATCTTTAAGGGCGTTCTTTACCGGCTTTTCGAGCTTGTCCAAAATCGGGTCGATGAGCTCCTCCAACTTGGACCGGGTAAGTTCGGTCTCCAAATGAACCGGCTCGTTGTCCTTTGCCGTGATGAAGGGAAGGTTTATGGTGGTGGAGGGAACATTGCTCAGCTCTATTTTCGCCTTTTCGGCCGCCTCCCTTATCCTCTCCATTGAGGTGTGGTCCTTCTTGAGGTCCACCCCTTCTTTCTTCTTGAATTTCTTTACCACCCACTCGACTATCTTGTCGTCCATGTCCTTTCCGCCCAGGCTGGTGTCTCCCGAAGTGGACTTGACCTGGAACACGCCCTCGCCCATCTGCATGATGGTGACGTCAAAGGTCCCGCCGCCAAGGTCCAGAACGGCTATCTTCAGCTCCTGATCCTCCTTGTCCAGACCAAAGGCCAGTGAAGCCGCGGTGGGCTCGTTGATTATCCTCACAACCTCGAGGCCGGCAATGGTGCCGGCGTCCTTGGTCGCGGTCCTCTGGTTGTCATTGAAGTACGCCGGAACGGTTATCACCGCCTTCTCTATCTCCTCGCTGAGGAAGGACTCGGAGTCCTTCTTTATCTTCTGCAGGATGAAAGCGGATATCTGCTGCGGGGTGTAGACCTTGTCCCCCACCTTCACCTTGTAGTCCGTGCCCATCTTCCGCTTTATATGCTGGATGGTCCGGTCCGGGTTGGTGGCGGCCTGTCTACTGGCGGGATCCCCCACCAGAATGTTACCTTCCTTGGTAAAGGCCACCACCGAAGGGAACATCTTCCCTGCCAGCGTGGGACCTTCGGCACTGGGTATTATCACCGGTCTTCCCCCCTCCAGCACCGCTGCCGCCGAGTTGGTCGTTCCTAAGTCTATCCCTATGATCTTTCCTTCTGCCATTATTCCTCACCTCTCTCCTCTTTACTATTGTTTTCTTTTGAACTAACATCTTCCTTCCTGCTCACTATTACCTTTGCAGGAATAAGAACCTTATCGTGCAACATGTAACCCTTCTTCACGCAATTCAATATCCGGCCCTCTTCCACGTCGCTGTCGGGCTTGGACATTACCGCCTCGTGCCTCATGGGGTCGAAGCTTTTTCCCACATCCTCGAACTGCTTCAGACCCTTTGCCTCCAGCATGGCCCTCAGGTTCCGATATATCATCTCCACGCCCTTTCTCAGGTTCTTCGCGGATTTGGCCCTGGCACTTTCGCTTCCCCGGATGGCCCTCTCCATGTCCTCTAGAATACATATCAGCTCGACGAACAAGGGGCCGTGCCCGTATTTCTTGGAGGTCTCGCCCTCCTTGCTTATCCTACGGTACAGGTTCTCGTAATCGGCCCTGGCCCTCTTCAGCTGGTTCAAGTAATCCTCCTTTTCCTTGGCAAGGACCGCCACCTGAACCTTGAGCGATTCTATATCTTCTTCCCGGCCGTTATCGGCCTTCATCTCATCATCGGACATGGGCTCCTACCCCGAATAAAATAAAAAGAAAAAATAAGGGCGATTAGTCGAAATCGCCCATGCCGGGTGCGCCGCCGCCACCGCCGCCGGACGATGCGATTACATCGTCTATGCGGAGGATCATAACAGCGGCGTCCGTTGCACTCTGTATTGCCTGCTTGCCAACCCTCATAGGCTCGATCACGCCTGACTTGAACATGTCGGTGACGTTGCCGTCCTCTATGTTTATTCCGTGGTATTTCTTGCCGGCGGAATGAGCCGATCTAAGCTTCAAAAGCACGTCGATGGCGTCATGGCCCGCGTTCTCCGCCAATGTCTTGGGCACGATCTCCATGGCGTCGGCAAAGGCCTGGACGGCCATCTGCTCCCTGCCGCTGACCTTGTTCGCATAGTCCCTGAGCTTGATGGAGATCTCTGTGGCCGCCGAGCCGCCTCCGGTTACCGTCTTGCCGTCTATCACCGCGTCGGCTACCACGTGCAGGGCGTCGTTCAGGCTCCTGTCGATCTCGTCCACCACGTGCTCCGTGCCTCCCCGGATGAGGACGCTGACGCTCTTGGGGTTCTTGCAGCCTGTGATGAAGGTCATCTTGTCGTCTCCGACCTTCTTCTGCTCCACCATCTTGGCCGCCCCTATGTCCCCCTTGTCCATCTCCTTGAGGTTGGTAACGATCTTGGCACCGGTGGCCTTTGTCAGCTTGGACATGTCGCTCTTCTTGACCCTTCTTATGGCATATATGCCGTTCTTGGCAAGATAATGCTGGGCCAGGTCATCTATCCCCTTCTGGCAGAACAGGACATTGGCGCCCATGGACCGGACCTTCTCCACCATGTCCTTGAGCACCCTCTCCTCCTCGTCCAGGAACTTCTGGAGCTGGGCGGGGTCGGTGATCTGTATCTTGGCGTCAACCTCCGTCTTCTTGATCTCAAGCGCGCTGTCCACCAGGGCTATCTTCGCCTTGGGAATCGTGTCGGACATGCCGCTGTGCACCTTCTCCTTGTCCACGATAATACCGGTGATGACCTCGGTGTCCCTGACGGACCCGCCCTGTTTCTTGACTATCTGGAGGTTGTCCAGGTCCACGTCCCATGTCTTGTCTTTATTCTCGGCCACCGCCCTTACCGCTTCGACCGCCACGTCGGACAGGTGATCCCTCATCGAGCCTGCCGACTTGGACATCATTGAGGTCATGGCAATCTTCTTCAGGGTCTTGGTGTCGTCGATATCGACCTTCTTGGCCAACCCCTCCAGTATCTCGATGGACTTTTCGGACGCCTTCCTGTAACCCGTGGCTATCACAGTGGGATGGAGGTTCTGGTTCAGCAGCTCCTCCGATCTCTTCAACAGCTCGCCGGCCAGAATGACGCTGGTCGTTGTCCCGTCCCCGCATTCCTGGTCCTGGGTCTTGGCCACCTCGACCATCATCTTCGCAGCGGGGTGTTCTATATCTATCTCCTTGAGGATGGTGACGCCGTCGTTTGTAATGACAACGTCTCCCAGGGAGTCGACCAACATCTTGTCCATTCCCTTTGGCCCAAGGGTGGAGCGGACAGAGTCCGCTATGGCCCTGGCCGCAGCGATATTGCTGTTCTGGGCTCCCTTTCCTCGCTCTCTCTTCGTTCCTTCCTTCAGTACGAGCACCGGAAGTGCTCCTTGTCCTCCCATCATTCTTATTCACTCTCCTTTTTCTCCTTTTACTTTTACTATTTATATTGCTTATATCTCATGCAGATATTTCACATGAGTAACTAAGGTATGTCTATACTTCTATATAAAGGTTTCTGAACGGTGGAAGGCATTGCACGAAACCCTTAAATCATGAGTAATAATTAAGGACGAACATGGCGGTAAGCAAAAAGGCAGGTCGCATCGCCCTTAGAGTCTATCTCGTTCTCCTGATAGTTTCGGTATCGCTTTTTGCCACCTTCAAGGCAACCCAAGCCGACCAGAAGATATACGCGGAGGCGGCATCGCCCGAGATATTGATCCAGATGGACAACAGCGTGGTATACTCTCAGGTGGGACCGGGGCAGAGCGGCATCGCCAACAACTCCGGCCAAGTCACCATAAGGAAGTGGCCCTATCCCGGGGCACGGGTCCAGACCATAATGGTGAACCTCGAGGCCGTGGCTGAGAAGGAGGGATGGGCCGTTTCCGTTGCACCGGCGATCGTCACCTTCACCATCACAGACTGGACTAATCCCAGGCCCATAAACGGCTACTGCATAGCCCCACGGAACGCCAAGTTCCAGGACAACAACCAGATCGCCATAAAGGGAACCTGGACGGCGTTTCCAAGCAGCAGCACCCCCCTTGCCTCGGGAGACGCCCTCGGCGACACCTACATGGTCGAGGTCAGGCAGTTCTACTACACGTTCCTTGACTCAAACAACCCTTTCAAGACCATATGGTGGGAGCAGACCACAAGCTTTGAGCTCATCGTGGAGAACCAGGGCAACGGCAACGACTCCTTCCTCATAGAGATCCAAGGCCTGGACGCCCTGGTAAAGAGCGGTTGGGTCATACAAAGGGAAAAGAGCAGCGTGACCATAGGTCCTTACGACAAGAAGACCGTAAAGCTCTTCATATACCCTCCGGAAAAGTATGCAGTGTTCAACAACAACGTTCAGGAGATCATGGTCAAGGTAACCTCCAAGGGCTCAATAGAGGCGGGAAGAACGGACATGCAGCAGTACTCCTTCTTCTACCATCAGTTCGGCCCGTACCTCGAGCCTGTGCCCACTGTGATGATTATTGTTGTCGTGGTCGCCCTAATCTGGGGTTACAGAAAGGCCAGGGACATGGGGTATTTCTAGCTTAGTCCCAAAAACGCCTGGTTCTGGCATAGGTTATTTCGGCTCTCATCAGTTCCCTGAGGAACAGTATCTCGTCCTCGCCTGGCATTTTGCGATTATCCTTGCGGCCACGTCTGGACCGACGCCCCTGGCGGATAGGGCGAGGGCCGCTCTCTTCTTATCGCTACGAGCGATATTGGCCGCCTTATATAATCTCTTCACCGCCTTGCGTTCCTCCTTTGTCAGCCCCTCCTCTCCCTTTTTCTTGAAATCCTTCATCAAGGGCAGGGAATCGCGGTCCCTTATGGACACAACGGTGAGAACCTTGGCACCACATCTTATGCACTTGACCCGGGGGTCGATCTCACCCACCCTCTCTCTCCATGAGGCCAGGCAGTTCATGCATATCAGCCGGACCATGTTCTTTTCCAGCCTGGATTTCAGGCCCATGAGTATCTCCCTGTCGGCGTACTCTGGCATGATGACCTTCATGGCCTTGCCCAGGCCCTCCGCCCCGATATTCGATATCTCTTGCGTGGATAAGACCTCGATCCCGCCCTCGCCTATATCCCGGAGGACCCTGGCGGTGTTCTCAAGGTCCATGTGCATTGCCATGTCCTTTTCTATTGCAGTGGCCATGACCGCCGTGCCCTGGAACAGGGACATCAACCTGTGAGAATCGATGCGCAGCTCGCTCCTTGTCTTGAATATGGAACCGAATTTTTTTGCCACGTGAAACAGTATCCACTTGAAGCGGGTGGACGACATTATTCCCTGGACCACCGTTTCCTCGACCTGCCCCTCGGATACCGAACGGAGATGTTCGGCCAACATCTTGGGATTGAAAACACCGTCGAAGAAAAGGGCCGCGCGGTAAGCGTCAATGTTCATTGAGACCACGCTCCCCGTTCTCTCCGCCACCAGGGGCAGGAGCAAGTGGGCCAGTGTGGTGTTGACCTTATGCCCGAAGGTGGCGTTGACTATTATCATACCCTTGCCCCCTTCGATCACTATGGTCCTGTCGTCACCTATGGCCAGGCCCTTCTTCCTAGCCTTGCCCACGTACCTTTCAAAGGCCTTGACGCCTTCCTTGTTGACGGACTCCATCTCCCTCTCAAGGTCGGAGCGGCCCTGGTAGGCAAGCCTTCTCAAGCGGCCAACGGCCAGGGCAATGTCAAAGGGGACGGGTATCTCCTCCCCGGCCCAGTGAGGGGGTTCGGAGCGCTCGCCAAGGGATTCCAAGAGAACGATACCCAGGATATTCTCGCTGCCCTTTCTTTTGCCGCCTTTCCCACCCACCCTACCGTTATTATCTATCCCGCCCTTACCGCTTACGTCTTCCCCGGTCCTACCGCCTTTCCCCCCGCCTCCACCGGCCTTGACCCCCTTTTTACCATTTTTACCACCTTCCCCCCCGCCCGACCCGTTGTCCTTGTAGGGCTTGATATCCACCACCCTCCAGCCCTTTCCGCCAAGGGTCAGGTCCATGCCCGGTTCCAGGTCCATGATCACGAAGCTCTCGTCAAGCTTGGCAACCCAGTTGCCCCCCGCGATATTTATGCCAATGTAGGCCCCCTCGTCGGGGATCATCGAGATGTTCGAATAGAAGTAATCTATCCTCTTCCTCCCACCCCTCAACCCTATCCTGGCCAGTTTCTCGCCTTCCATCAATGCGCGGTACTCCTCATTGTCCGGGATGGATATCAGCCGGTTTCGTGAAAGGGTTCTCAACACCTCCAAGTAACTGCCCCACTTTAAATCCCGAAAGGGATAGGCCCCTCGGATCATCTCGAATATCTCCCTGCCCTCACCCTCCTTCTCCGAATGAATATGGGCAACCACCTGGTTGGCGACCACCTCCAGGGCGTTCCGGCGGATCACGCTTAGCTCCAGTAACCCCCGGTGCATGGCGTCTACCACCGCACTGCATTCCGCCACGTCGTCCTTGCCTACCGCTATCAGCACGCCCCGGGACTTTCGGCCCACGCCGTGGCCGCTGCGGCCCAGCCGCTGTAGGCTCCGGCCCACGCCCCTTGGAGAGGTGTACTGCACGGTGGTGTCCACATGGCCTATGTCAATGCCCAGCTCCAGCGAGGAGGTGGATATCAACGCCCTGAGGTCGCCTGCCTTGAACCTGTCCTCCAGCTCTATGCGGAGATCCCTGGCAAGGGAGCCGTGATGCACGCCGTAGGGCTCATCGGTGACCAGGTCGAGATGGGACCCGAGAAACTCCGCACCGTCCCTTGTATTTACGAAGATCAGGGTGGCCCTGTTCTTTGCAATGGTCCGGTCAAGGTATTTCAGGGACGCCGCCACCGGCTCGTTTATATCGTGGCGCCTGGCCAATTTTCTATCCCTCTTCCCCACACAGGGATAAACCACCCTGCCGCTGATGGCCTTCTCCTCTATGGCGTCCACGATATCCACCTTGTGGTTCTCGCCGCCAAGGTAGTTAGCCACCCTCTCGGGATCGCCCACGGTTGCCGAAAGTCCTATCCTCTGGACCGGCTTGCCGCACAGCTTCTCCAGCCTTTCCAGGCATATACTGAGCTGCAGCCCCCTGTCGCTCTCCACCAGCTCGTGTATCTCGTCCACCACCAAGGCCCTGAGATCCAGAAGGGAGCGCCTCAGCCTCTTCCCGGTGAGCAGTATCTGCAGTGTCTCGGGCGTGGTGATGAGCACGTCCGGGGGTTTCCTGCTCTGCCTGGCCCTCTCCGCTTTGGATGTGTCGCCGTGCCTTACGGCAATGGAGATGTCAAGTATGCCGGCCCATTCTCCCAGCCGGAAGAGCATGTCCCTGTTCAGGGCCCTCAAAGGGGTGATATATATCACCGAGATCCCTTTGATCTTCGGCCATTTCAAAACCTGGTGGAACAGTGGGAGCATCACCGCCTCCGTTTTACCGGTGCCCGTGGGTGCAAGCAACAGGATGTCCCTGCCCCCGATCACCGGCCTTATGGAGCTGCGCTGGGCCAATGTGGGTTTGGTCAATCCGAAATCCTTCAGCCGGGATTTTATCCTAGGGTCCAACACGGAGAATACGTCCAGGTTACGGGCCTTGCTCATAAGGGCATATAAGGGACAAAGATTATATACCATTTTTGCCTTTATTAATGCAAAACGGAGCTGGAGTTATGGCGTCAAAGGTAGGGTTAGGCGAGCGGATCAGGGCATACATCCGCGAGCGGATCCCGTCGGTTGGAAAGGACATCGACGTTTTTCTCAGCGAAAGGCTGCCAGATTACGCGGTCCGCAACAACATCGCTGGAAAGAACGAACTCCAGCCCATAGAGAAGATATTCTCCGGTCTCGAGGAAAGGATGGACGATCTGGACACCTGGAAGGGAGACACCAATGAAAAGACTGAAGAGATCAGGACCAGGGTGGAGAGACTGGAAAGGAAATACAATCTCAAGGTGTGACCATGGAGGCCATCGATTCCATAATTGAGACAATCGCCGATAACTTCTTACTGTTCTTCTTCACCATCATCATCTTCGTGATCGTGGTGGTGGTAATGAAGGTCCTGAGCACAAGGATCAAGGCAAAGACCAACGAGGCGCTCACCCAGTACGAGTTGGACAAGAGGAAGCTGGAGATCGCCTCCAAGAAGGCTGCCATCGAGGAGCTGGAGAACTCCACCATGGTGTTGAAGGACGAGGAAAGGGACGTATTGGAATCCATCAACCGGGACAACTCCATCCTGTCCAGGAAGCTCCTCTTCAAGATGAACGAGGTGGAGAAAAGGACCAAGCGCTTGGAACTGGGTGCCGGGACCCATAAGATGGGGCGAACGCTCAGGGATATAAACAACTACGAAGAGAAACTGTTCGGCAAGAACATAAAGAAGGGAAGCAAATGAAGAAAGAAGAGGCCGAGCTCAAGAAGGCGCTGTACGGCACCCTGGTCAGCTATGTGAATGCAGGGGGCAGTGAAAAGAGCAAGAAACGGATCAAGATCCTGCAGTTGTACCTTAAGGAGCTGGGATTCGATATGGATATCAAGACCTTGGCCCTGGAAGTAAAGGAGATCAGGACAAAGATAGAGCACCAGAATTCTCTGAAAACCGCGGAGGCGGAGCTGTTCACCGGGAAGGACGAGCCGAGGAGATACAGGTACGGCAGCGCCTTCTGCCCGCAATGCGGCATGTACAAGAACTATTCCAAGGAATGTCCCTACTGCTCATTCCATGAAATGGGACCCTAGAGGTGTGTCAAATGGGTAAAATAGAACGTCTCACAAAACAGATCGGAAAACTGGAAAAGAAGATAAGCATACTGGAGGCAAAGATCGACCTTGCCAGGGGGAAAGTAAACGAGGGCGAGGTCACCAAGGCGGACTTTCACAGGGCAAAGATGAAGCATCAGACCGATATCAGGGCATTGAGAGGGGCCATAAAGAGGAAACAGAAGGCCCGAATGGACCTTGAAAAGAAGAAGAAAGAGAAAGAAGAAAAGAAACGCGAGAAGATAGAGGAAAGGATAAAGAAGAGGCGGGAGAGGAAGAAGGCCAAGGGGAGGAAGAAGGGAAAGACAGGGGAGGAGGAAGACGAGGAGGAAAAGGACATTTTCGAGGACTAGGTGTTGGTATGTTCGAGGCACTGAAAAGATCCTTGCTCGAATGTCCGGTGGTTGACAGGGACGGTTACCAGTATTTCGTGCATCCCATTACGGACGGGGTGCCCTTCATAAAGCCGGAAATTCTGGATGAGATAACCCGGGGTATCCTGCAGATCGTGGGGGACAAGGAGTACGACTACATCGGGGGAGCGGAGGCAATGGCCCTGCCCATAGGCACCGCACTCTCCCTTAAAACAAGAAAGCCCTTCATGATATTTCGAAAAAGACCCTACGGTCTGCCCGGGGAGGTCACCGTGGACCAGCGTACCGGTTACTCCCACAACTACCTTTACCTGAACGGCCTGAGCCCGGGAGACAAGATCATAATAGTTGACGACGTGATAAGCACCGGGGGCACTATAAGGGCCCTTACCAAGGTACTGAAGGAAATAGGCGTTGTCATCGAGGACATAATCATAGTTTTCGAAAAGGGAGGTAACAGGGATGAGATCGAGAAGATCATAGGTCTTCCCCTCCATACCCTGATCAGGGTGGACGTGGTGGACGGACAGGTAATTATCGAGGATTGATCAGCTACCCTTCTGTCTCTTTATCGCTTCCTTCAAAGTAATTTTACCTTCGGCCACCATTTCTGCCAGGGAGGACGATATCGTTAGTTCCCCGTCCGTCTCTATCCTGCTCTTGTCCTGAATGTTCTTAACCTGTCTTCGGGTATATGAGGACTTCATCCTTCTCTTCACCAGCTTGCCCTGTTTTCGGGCAATTGCTATGGCGGCGTTTATGTCCCTGGCCTCGTTGCCCATGCTGGTGGAGGTTTCATCCACCACCTCTACATTGATATTCTCCTTGAGCAAAGAATTGACAATGATATTCCTTTCCCTCGGGGATCCGTTGCCCACCCGTACCAGTATCTTTCCAATAACGTAGGTCCCCTTCACCTCCCTGATCAGATCAATTGCGTGGTCCGGATTGACGGTGTGGACCGTTTCCAACACAACATTGTCCGTGACCAGGGCCAACCCCGGTCTTTTTCCGGGATCCACCCCTATAATTATGTGATCTATCGTATGCTTTCCCAGCAGCTTCACTATAGCGTGATCGATGATACTGTTCATCACGCTTTGACTGGCTTCCCCGGTACCGGGAGTGTATCCATGCTCCTCCGCGGTCACCACCGGAAGGTCGGCCAGCGGCATCATGTCCCCCGAGCAGATGAGCACTCCCACGAATGCAGGCGGCTCCTCGTTCTTACCAAGACTGTAGAAGGGAATGTCCCTGTATTTCAACAGCCTGATCAGTTCATGGAACAAAAAAAAATCCTCGGTGCACAGCCCGATGATCCTGTTCGTGGACGTGTCTATGATATTCCCTCCTACTCCGGCATCATCTCGTCCGAGAACTTAAGCTGTTTCATCAGGGCCTTTCTCATACGCCGGTTGCCCATGTAACCCTTGATCGCCTTTCTGCTCTGTTGATAATATCGAAGCAGGTCCCTCACCTCGCTTTCATCAGCGCCCGCTCCCCGGGCTATCCTCCTGATCCGTGACGCCTTTATGATCTTGGGATTGTCCTTCTCGTCATCGGTCATGGAATCCATAATGACCTTGAACCTTCTCATCTTGTCCTGGGACCCCTCGAGGTCCATGGCGGAAACCTTGTCCCCGATCAAGGGCAGGTATGAGGCTATCTTCTTCAAGGGCCCCATCTTCCCCAGGGACTCCATCTGCTGGTACATGTCGTTGAGGGTGAACTTGCCGCTCATGATCCTCTTGGCCATCTTCTCGGCGTCCTCTTCGGTCATGACCTCCTCGGCCTTTTCCAGCAGGGTCTGGATGTCCCCCATGCCCAGGATTCGGGATATGAAACGAGGCGGGTTGAAATGCTCCAGGTCGTTGACCCTTTCCCCCACCCCAACGAAGACGACGGGTGCCCTTGTCTCCTGCACTGCGCTCAGTGCGCCTCCACCTTTTGCAGTGCCGTCCAGCTTGGTGAGAATTA
>CAZUZU010000063.1:0-14728 GCA_964624865.1 uncultured archaeon | reverse complement strand
TTGGAGAAACTACTCCGGGAAAGGTTATGCCTATGATGAGCTAAACAAATACATTTTCTTTATCCGGTTCGGAAGCTGGATTCTTACAATTTCCCGAACATTTTTATATCGGTGTAGGATTTGATTAATACCGTATATTGAGAAAAGAAGGTGCAATAGATATGAAACATAAGAGAAAGTGCAGGGTTGATACAGACCAGGTAAACCACAAGGAAACGGAAACTGCTATGACCTTTTTGGTCCATAATTAATTAGGTGGGTGTCTTCTCATGATAGATAATAATAAATTCGGGGCCCTTGCTGTGGGCGTATTAATATTGTTAGTCTCTTGGCTGGGATTACTACCCACGGCCGACCTCGCCCGTGGTGACCTGAGTGACCCTGGGATTCTCTGGCCGGACCAATCACCTATCCATATAACATCTGATTCTGATCTAGGCAACTACAGCGATTCGGGTAGCGGGACCCCCGCCGACCCCTTCATATTCGAGAACCGATGCATCGACATGACCATGGCGGACGGGCATGGGTTTCACATCGAGAATACCCAGTCTTATTTTATTATTCGCAACAGTTGGATCAAGGGCAACGGGACCACCAGCTACGACGGGATACGCTTCTCGAACGTTGAGAACGGGACGGTCGAGAACTGTCGTGTGAACGGGACCAAGAACGGTACGCATATCGAATATTCCTCCTATGTCACCATCCGATACACGAATATCACGGATAACTCTCAACACGGCATTTTGATCAAGGAATCGGATAACAACCTTATAGAAGGTAACAACATCACGAACAATTCCCAGGGCATGTACATGGACTTCTCGGACCATAACACCGTATATGACAACTATTTTTACGGCAATAATCACGGGATGTTTCTCGGCAAGGGAAACGATTACAATGATATTATTGACAATCGTCTCTTGAACGGGTCCTACGGGTTGTTCGCCGGCATCCCGGGGGAAACTGGCTCCAAAAATAATCAAATTATCGAAAACATCATCTGTAACAATTCGAACAACGGCATCAATATAATTGGCGATAGCAAGAATAACGAGATCGGCCTGAATTATATCTATAATAATTCCATAGGCATGTATCTGAGTGATCCGAACATCGTGCATAACAATACCATCGACAATAATTCAGACGACGGGATACAGCTGAGTGGTTCGAACGGCAATATAATCGAGTATAATACGATTACAAACAATACCGACGACGGGATATGGATAAGAGGTTCAAAACATAATATCATCTATAAAAACACAATAGACAACAACGATGACGGGATATACGGTAGCCCCAGTGGTGGAATGGACCCCATCAATAATTCCATAATAGACAATATATTCTCCGATAATAAGAACGGCATATATTTCTGGAATGACTACAGTGATAACACGATAAAGGACAACCGATTCGTCGATAACTCGGATAAAAATATCTGGATGAGGGACTCGAGCAGCGGCAACCATATTGAGAACAACACCATCGTGAACGGTTCCTACGGGATATATCTTCAGGAATCCGACGGCTGCCAACTCATTGACAACAAGATCAACGGGACCGCGGTCCACGGCATCCAGCTCTATCTAACCAACGATACGACGATCTCCGGAAACGAGATTTGGAACGTCGACGGGGCCAACCATCGGGCCATCTATATCAGGGGTCTTTCAGCAAACAACTTACTGAAAGCAAATCAAATCCACGACAATGAGATGGGCATAGTAATAAGAGACGGGACAAGCGGATTTCCCCAGTACAACACAATAACCGGGAATAAAATTTATGACAACATAGAGAGCGGAATTTATCACGAGGCAAGCAAGCTCAACACGATACACGACAACGACATATACAACAACGGTAACGACGGAATATACCTTGTGGACTCCAATGAGACTGAAATAACCGCCAATAGGGTGTACGGCCATACAAGCGGCAGAGGAATCTATCTAATAAGGTCCCATTGGAACGACAGGATAGATAGCAATTATATCCAAGATAACATCAGGGGCATCTATTTCGACGGCTCCACCAATAATACCATGGCTGGAAATACATTCCAAAACAATTCCAACGGTATCAGATTCTGGGATGATTCTAACGGGCCCAGCGAGAATAATACCGTAAGAGCGAATGATTTCCTGGACAACGGCTACGGGTTGTACGCTTATAAATCACCGAACAACCTGATATACCTTAACAATTTCATCAACAGCTCCGACGACAATGCTCGAGACAACGACGCTGAGAATTTCTACAACGGCTCCCAATTCGGCAACTATTGGGACGATTACACAGGGAGCGACACCGACGGTGATGGGATAGGGGAAGATTCCTATAACGTCCCTGGTGCCTCCAGTGTCGACCATTACCCCTTGGCCGAACTCTACGAAGATAACATTTATTGGGTAGAGGAGGCGGGTGCCGGAGAAGGGAAGATAGAGGGCCAGCCAGCGGGCAACCTGTCACACGTTATCGACAACTATGTTCTGGACAACTGCACGGTAAACGTCAAGGCCGGCACCTACGATTCCGCGGTCGAAAACTATCCCTTGGATGTGGACGACGACAATGTCACCATTAAGGCGCTGGACGGGCCTGATAACACCTACCTTCTCGGCTCGGGCTCGCAGGACTGCTTTTACATAACGGCATCCGACGTGGCCATAGATAACTTTACCATGGATAACTTTCAAACAGCGATACTCGTGGGAAGTTTCGGAGACCCCGCCCTTTACAACGTATCCGTATCGAACAACAGGATCGCGAACAGCAGCCAGAACGGGCTGAAAGCATATACCTCCGTGAATATCGTTGTTGCCAACAACGAGTATTATAACAACAGCTGCAAGGAGATATATCTGAACGGGGCAATTAACGCGTTCATCAGAGATAATACCTTTTTACAATCAGATACAGATTACAACATCCGCCTTACTGACAGTAGACTGAGCACTATAGAGGACAATACGCTGACGGATTGCAAAGGGGTGTATCTCGAAAACAGCCCCAATAATACGATTACGGGCAACACGCTTTCCACTGTCAGCTACGGCTTTCAACTGGGGCCCGGTAGTAATAACAACACCCTTGCGTCCAACGAGATAGACGACGTAGTGCTGTGGGCAATAGAGCTGGAGGAAAGCAGCAATAACTCAGTCGCGGACAGTATCGTATCGGGATGCAGCTATGGCATCTACCTCCACTCGGAAAGCCGTGACAACCTCATATCGGGCAGCAGCATCACCTCCGCCGCAAATTATGGTATCCGGGCTGAAAGCGGCCGGAATACCATCGTTCACAACGATATCTCGGGCACGGTCAATTCCCACGGGATATTCGTGAAAAAGGAGGGCAACGAGATAGGCCATAACACGATATATTCCCATAATCATGGGATAAGGCTGTACCATACCGAAAACACCACGGCTCACAACAACACGGTACATTCCATCGAGCGAGAGGGCATCTGGCTTGAGGCGGGGCATAACAACACGGTCAAGGACAACGTGGTGGAGGACAGTGAAAACGGCATAAAACTTGAGGGCTCGGACTATAATATCATATCCGATAACCGGGCGGATTCGAATTCACTATACGGTATAAGTCTTTCCTCGTCCCAACGTAACAACCTCCTGGGAAATACTGTGCGCTGGAATAGCAAGCACGGCATCTACCTCGGTTTATCGGACAACACTACGTTGGAATATAACACCTTGGACGGCAACCTGGAATACGGTATAGAGCTGGAAGGCTGCCGCGACGCGCTTGTCACCGACAATCAATTCTCATCCTGCGGCCAGGCCGCTGTCTCGATAAAACAATCAGTGAACGTCACGGCCTCCGGCAACGAGATGGACGGCGGGGGTTTTTCAATAACCGGCCAAATGGAGGGCTTTCTGAGTCAGTGGAACACCCACTCCATCGATACCACGAACACCGTGGGCGGCGGGCCGGTGATATACATGGTGGATACGGTGGGCGCGGCCGTGCCCGAAAGCGCCGGCCAGGTCATTCTGGTAAACTGCTCCCGTATCGATGTGAAAAACCTTGAGCTTTCCGGGCTTTACAAGGCCGTTTCCGGGGCTTTCTCGGACAACTGCACCATTGCCGATAATATGCTGGAAGGCAACGGATACGGCATCTATTTTAACAGATTCGAGGACGGCACGATAGTGAACAACACCATAGCAAACAGCAGCGGGATCGGAATAACGGGCGGCGGACACAGTGAGGTCTATCACAATAATTTCATCAACAACACTGAGCATACCACCGACATCCCGGATGAAAGCTGGGACGACGGTTATCCGTCAGGCGGCAACTACTGGGACGATTATACGGGAGTAGATGAGTTCTCCGGGCCAGACCAGGACATCCCCGGCCGGGACGGCATAGGGGACGAACCCTACCGTTTCTATGCCAAGGACAACTATCCGCTGATGCAGACCTGGCCAATGGACGACAGCCCGCCGGTGATCTCGTCACTTTCCGTCAACAACATCACTCCTGATTCGGCCTCTGTCAGATGGCAAACCGACGATCTTTGCGACTCCAGGGTAAACTATTCGGGGGACCCGGATATGACTACGGGGGAATCCGCCTACGAGGAGGCATTGGTCACCGAACATATCGTCAATATCACGGGTTTAACCCCTGACACGACCTATTACTTTGAACTGTACTCCGTGAACACGGTGGGTGATATGGCCTGGGATAACAACGACAGCAGTTATTATTCCTTTAAAACACAGCCGGCTCCCACTCCCGAGATCACCGACCTGACCACGGGAACGCCGAGCACCGGCGACCCGTTCACGTTTACAGCCAATGTAACGGATGAGGTTTCGATCAATCGAGTATACGTCAGCTGGTCCTATGGATCCGGTGACGAGAACACGAAGCAGATGAAGATGTCGGGCGGTAATTGGAGCAAGAGTATAAATGTCCGGAACGATGCCACCCTATTGAATTACTCTATCAAAGTGAGGTATTGGGACGAGTTCTTTGAAACCTCCATGTACGTATCCACGGAAAACAGGAGTGTCCAGGTCGTGGACAACGACGAGCCCCATATCGATTTCTATCCGGCCGATATGAATGTCGAGGCCGGCAAGAGTGTCGGATTCTACGCCGGCAGTTCCTACGACAATATCGGTATCGTGAACTATACCTGGGAGATCGAGGAATTGGGGGTGTTCCTTTACGGCGCCCCGCAGGAGTATACCTTTGAGGACCTGGGCAATTACACCCTGACATTGACAATTAGGGACACAGCTGGAAATACGAATACCTCCTCCGGATATTTGAACGTCATTGACTTGGAAGACCCTGTGGCCCATGCGGGACCTGACAGGGAAGTGGTGGTGGGAACGGAGGTGCAATTCAACGGCTCGGGCAGCACGGACAATATAGGTATCGTCGGCTACGAGTGGTCCATAGTCTACGATATCGACCCCATGGCAACCCTTTCCGGAGCTATGCCGACCTTCACCTTTGATATGGCCGAGGTGTACCGGGTCACACTCACCGTGACAGATGTGAGTGGCAACGACGACACCGATGTAATGAACGTAACCGTGGTGGAGTCCGGTCCGGTTGCCCATGCTGGAGAGGATATGGAAGTGGAGGCGGGTGAGACCTTTGAGCTGAACGCCTCGGGCAGCGAGGGTATGATATACGAATACAACTGGACTATCTACTACGGTGATGAGACAATCAATCTGCCGGGCATGATAAAATACGCCACCCTGGAGGAGCCGGGCGAGTATACCGCCACCCTCACCGTTACCGGGCCGGGGGGGACCGATACCGACGAGATCACCATAACAGTGGTCGAGCCGGGAACAGGGGACGGGGGCTTCGACATCGAGATCGGACCCGTTACCTACAGCGGTGGTGGAGTGATCAGCGGAGCCCCGGTTCACGCGGAGGGGGAGGGCATGGAGATGGATACACAAACGGATTACCAGGGTATGATATCCTTGGAAAACGTAAGCGCGGGAGTTGTAACAGTGAGCGTCGAGGTGGACGGGGAGACCTACACCTTTGACGTGACTGTGAACCCCGACGGGTCCGTGGACTATGACCTGCCGGACATACCTGTGCCCGATGACGGGGAAACAGTAGAGGTCACTCTCGGCCCCATCAAGGACAAGGACGGGCAGCCAATACACGGGGCAAAGGTCACTATTGAGTTCGATGGGGGGACCTACGAGGGGACCACGGACGAGTACGGAATGGCGATTATAGAGGACGTTCCGGCCGATGCGGTGGGCAAGGATATAACCGTAATCGTGTCAAAGGACGGCTACGAGGACTCGAGCTACACCACCACCTTGAATAATGACGGGTCTCCGGATGAAGGTCCGTCTCCCATGGAAGAAAAGGAGGACAAGGAAAAAGAGCAGGGGGACGCGATGCCCTATCTCGTCCTGGCAGTGATAGTAATCGCGGTGATAATAGGTCTTGTCCTAATTTCCCGGAGGAAGGGAGGAAAGGAAAAATCGGAAGAGCCGTTGCCCGTAGGTAAGGGAGGGGAAGAGATACTGCCCACGGAGGAGGAGATGGGGGAGGAGGCATTGCCAGAGGGGGAGGGAGGGGAAGAGATACTGCCCACGGAGGAGGAGATGGGAGAGGGACCTTTGCCGGAGGGGGAGGGAGTGGAAGAAATACTACCAAGCGAGGATTTAGATGAAGGGGCCGTGGAGGATACGGAAGGGCAAGAGGAGCTGCCAGTTGAGGAGGAAGGCCTATTAGAGGATGAAAGGAGGGAGGAAGGTGTAGAAGAGGACATCCTGCCGGAGGAAGAGGTGGAGGAGGAAATGCTGCCCGAGGAGGAACGGAAGGAGGTAACAATCGGGGAGGAGGGAAAGGAACCGTTTGACGAGGAAGTGGCAGGAGAGGGGAGCTATGAAGGCCTAGAAGAAGGGGAGGAAGCGAGACACGATGAATTAGAGGGCCTTTTCAAATAAGTATAAGTGGAGTCAAAACAGGTAAGAAAAAAATAGGAACCGAGGTAATAACAGCCTATCTTCCCTGCGGTACGTTCAAGGTCTGAGCAAGTTTGTCGTTCTCGTCGTCGTTGCCAAGGACTATCAGGATATCGTTCTTATTTATCTTAGTGTTTTGAGGCGGGTTTGGTATTATGTCATAATCACCGCGGCTGTCGTCCTTCGAAGCCTTCCTGGGATTGTACTTGCCAAGCCCTACGAGCAGAGGGCCGCCGGACTTCTTCATCCTGTCCTGGAACTGGGATACTGTCATGCCCTTGGCAAAGCACTCCTCGTTCACGGTGTACTGCTGGAGATCGTAGCCAAACGTGGCGGACGTGATGTCCTCTACGAAATGCGCGACTTCAGGCTCGAAGGAAGCGCTGGCCGCAAGCCTGCCCGTCATCTCGGAGGGGGTGGACACGTACGTCACTCCCGCAGTGTAGAGCGTCTTTCTCAGCTCCTCTTTCATGATGGAGACCACGAGACGCACGTCAGGGGCCAGGCTCTTGATGGTCAACGAGGCCACCAGTGATTCCGTATCACTTCCCGTGACTATTATCACGGTCTTTGCCTTCGCAACCGCGGCCCGTTCCAAAACCTTGGCGTTATCGTACTCCCCGAACACGATATACAGGTGCTTCTTGTCACCGAGATCGCGTATCTGGGGGATATCGTCCTGGTTGTTGGTGATCACGACCACCTTTTCCCCGATTGCCATGAGCTCCTCCAGGCTTACCTTGCTTATACCGGTCCATCCGCAGATCACAATATGCTTTCTGAACTTGGTCTTGTCCATGCCAAGTTCTTCCCGTCTCCTGGCCTCTAGAACAGCGTCGCTTACCATACCGATCATCGCTCCTAAGAAAGTAAAAGTGAATATTACCAATGCCAGGGCCGCGGCCTTGCCCTCCGGGGTGGCCGGATATCGGTCACCGTAACCCACAGTGGACATGGTAACCAGCCCGAACCAGAAGGAATCGACAAAATCGTCCGGACCAGCATACGAATCGTCCCTTTCCTCCTCTGGCACGTATTCGAAGTGATAGAACAAGAGAGAACTCACGATAAAGACAGTCATGAATATAGCTATGAACTTCCATATCTTCTTTATCAGAAAGCTTATTCTCATCGATTCAGGATATTGCGGACAGATTATTTATATATTATGGGGCGGGGTTAACAGCCCGTCGTTTGTATTAATACGTTACAAAAACTTATATATATAGGTGAATTAATATAAAATAAGAACACAGAGGTGAAACAAAAATGAATAAGAATTTTATTGGTGTGTTTATCGGTGTAATAATAGGAATAATGATGGTCTTCTCCGCAATGCCCGTGCAAACCAACAGTGCATGGTGGGACAGGGAAGTTGCCGTCGGCGGCACCCTGGAAAATGACAACCCGGGCAGAATTAATGAAGGCAGTGTTTGGGTTGATGTGAGCGCGGACCCAAAATTCAAGGTCCCCACTTATGACGGCTATTACACGGCATTGGCATTGAAGAACACGGAGGCGGGAGATGATTACGACCTGTTCATCTTCAATGATTACGAATTAGAGGACAAGATCGCCGATTCCACATTGCCCTCGGACGAAGTGGATTTCGTGGTTGTGAACGGCCATACAAATCCGGGGGGGTATAAATACGCCATAGTCTCACGATGGAGCGGAGGCGATCACCATAAATTCTCCATAGAGAGTGATTGTCACGCCGCAGCTCTTGCCCAGACACCGGATCCAACGGCCCCCGGGATTCTGGAGGTGGGCACATCCAGGGAAGACGAGTTTGAAGTGGGAGACCTAGCCGACGGTGCTCATCTCGTGGCCGGTGGTCGACCCCTTATTTCGATGTACGACGTGTATCTCTACGCCGGGGGCGAATACACATTCGCCGTCTCGGACACCGGCGGGTTGGGCGGGGATTCCCTTGGCGGTTACCTCTACCTGGGGAGCGGTGGGAGCACAGATTACCTGGCATCCGGTTTGGGCGGGGGAGGTTTCACCTTCGATTATGCACCCACTTCCAGTGGTTGGTATGGCTTTTTGGTGGTGGATCACGATGGGGCGGAGGGCACATACGACGTCCTTGTGACGAGCGACTTCAACATGGAGGCCAGCCCCGACTCAAGGCTGATAGGCCCTGGCTCAACAGCGAACTACACGGTGTCCGTGGAGTCTTTGGGTGCGATCTCTGACATAACGCTTACAGCCGAATGGGCGGATTCCGATGGAACACCGAATTCCTCGGCGAACCCCGGCGGCACAACGGACATCAATTTCACCGAGGATACGTTAACCCCCACCACGATCGAAACCGTTACCACGACGATGAGGGTTGAAACCGACAACGCGGTATCCGACGGGACATACTATATTAATATCACTGCTGCCGGCGGCGGGGAGGCTAACCTGGAACGGTATTATACCGTCAAGCTGGTAATATCCTCGGACCCGGATTTCCTTATGGACGTGTCCCCTGTGGACAAATCCATATCCCAGGGCAGCCAGGAGGACTTCGATATTTTGATATATACCATCAATGACTTCGATTCAAACATAACCCTTGGCACAACGATAACATCGGGCCCCAGTCCAAATTACCTGAACACGTCCGACATCAGTCCCAATCCCATCAACGAATCCACGGGCTATCAATCGGTGCTTACAATTGTCTCGAACAACGGCGGAACCACTCCCGAGGGAGATTATACCGTCCAGGTCACGGGCAGCGGCGGCTCACTGGTCCGCAGCGCGAACATATCCCTGCACGTGGGCTCGAAGATAGAGCTTGATATAATCGATATATACAACGGAGAGCTGCTTTCTGGTACGGTAACATTTACTACGGAAGCCACGGCCACACCGCCCAACGAGGTTTCCGAGGTCTATTTCAATTTCGGAGGCGTTATGGCACCTCTGGGAACGGTGGAGGCATACTACAATCCGACAACTGGCTTCTGGGAGAGAGACATCAATACCAACGCTTACAGCGACGGTGCCGCAACGATTAACGTTACGGCAATCGACAAGTACGGCAGTTCATCTCAAAGCGATACCATATCCTTTACCATATCCAATACCGCACCCAGCCCGTTGATCCTCACGCCCTTTGACAAGGAGTACGTTACCGACAAGATAGAAATCATAGCGAATACGTCTTCTAACGTTGTTTCTGCAATGTACCGGATAGATACGAACGCCTACCAGCCGCTCATAGGCACCACCTCGCAGTGGAGCACGGAGTACGACACGACCCTTTCAACGGACGGCGCTCACGACCTTACCGTATGGGCCAAGAACGCCGTTGGCCTCGTGGGCACCACCACCATTACCATATACATAGACAACACCGCACCAACGGGTATCATCAACTCGCCCTTGGACAAGGAGTACATCCAGGACACTTACACGGTACGCATCGTGGCCATAGACGCGGTGGCTGTCGACCACGTGGAACTGAACATATTCAATTCCACCGTGACCATACCTTACAACCCGCTGACAGCATCGTACGAGTACACCTTCTCTTCCATCACAAAGGAGGACGGGACATATACTTTGAATGCTATAATTCACGACAAGGTGGGCCAATCCTATCAAACAGAGAACACGACCTTCAATATCGACAATAACCCGCCTAGCCTGCTGCCCAACAACATAAAGGACGGCACCATACTCTCCGGTCCTGGTTACAACCTGAGCGTGACCTCGGAGGACACCTTCCTGAACAAGGTGGAATATCGCATAGATTACACCAACTGGGTAAAGCTAAACAGATCATCGTCCGAGTGGAACTACCTTATAGACACCACACAGTTCACTGACGGGGCCCACACGATGACCATAAGGGCGGTGGACAACGCCTCCCACACCACCTCCACCTCTTTCGGCATATTCATAGACAATCATCCCCCTGTATGCACTATCGTATCCCCCCAGAACGGCGAGATAATATACGACACCTACAGGGTAAGGGCAACCGCTGTTGACGAAGTGGAGATCGACAATGTGATCCTTAACATATCGGGAGAGGAGTTCACCATGAACTACAACAGCGACGAGAACATCTATGAATACCAGCTGAACACCAAGCTCTACGAGGACGGGACGTACCTGATGTTCGCCACTGCCACGGACACCTCCGGAAACACCACATTCAGCAACGGGTTGAACATCAATATAGACAACACATTTCCCACACTTGAGCTGATATCGCCGCTCAACGGCGATGTTCTCGAGGGGCAGGTATTTCTAAACGTGAGCTCATTCGATGTTTTCCTGAACAACGTGGAATACAATATAGACAACACCGGCTGGAGGCCCATAGACCAGATGCTGAACACCACCGATTTCTCCGACGGGGCGCACACCATAAAGATCCGCGCCACGGACATGGTGGGGCACGAGACCTCCCAGGAGGTGGACATCCTCATCGACAACAACGCTCCCATTTGCTCGTTAACCGCACCTGTTACCGATGAATTCATCGAGGGCGACTATACCTTCAGGATGACAGCCTATGACGCGGTTGGTATCGATAATGTGATTCTAACCCTGTTCGGCCAGAGCGTATACGTGCCCTACAACGCCCAGACCGGGTATTACGAGTACAACATCAATACGGTGATCTGGACGGAGGACGGGGTTAGGAACGCCTCGGTCTACGTGGAGGATGTCTCCGGAAAATCGGCGGAGTTCGGCCCCGTGGAATTCAACGTGGACAACCAACCGCCAAAGATAAAGATCAATTATCCTGTTAAGGGCAGTTTTGTTTCCGGGGAAGTTGTATTTGATGCGGAGATATATGATGCGTTCGACGCGGACCTCATGTATAATATCGATGGCAGCGGATGGAAGCAGCTAAGTCTTGAATTACTGCATGAAACCACCTGGTTGACCAATGAAAGTCTTGACGGCGAGCATGTCATCTACTTCAAGTCAACTGACAGGGCGGGTCACGTCACAGAGACCTCGGTGAACGTGATAGTGGACAACCACTATCCCACCGGCTCGATAATCGCACCGGTTACCGGCTCCTATCTTCAGGACGAGTTCACCGTGAAGGTGTCCGCGGAGGACGCGGTAAACATAGCCAGGGTCGAGGCCACCGTGTTCAATAACACCTACCATCTCGGGTACAACAGCGGCAGCGGCTATTACGAGATGGTGATCGACACAAAACTACACGAGGACGGAGAGTACACCCTGAACGCCATTGTCAGCGACACCTCTGGCAAATCCGTTTCCCTGAAGGAAGTGAAGTTCAAGGTGGACAACGAATACCCCGACCTGTCCATGGACGGGCCGAAGAGCGGTTCGATAGTTGGCGATTCGGTGTCCATAGACGTTAACGCCAACGACCTTTACCTGGACAAGGTGCAGTACAGCATCGACGAAGGGGGCTGGGTGGATATATCGGAAGAGTGGAACACAACCGGTTACAATGACGGTAGCCATACCATAAAGGTAAGGGCGCATGACGAGATCGGTCACTACGTGCAGGTCGATACCTCGGTTATCGTGGATAACACCCAACCCACACTAGGTATAATAACACCCATCTCCGATGCTCATCTCAACGGTCTTTACGACCTCAGGGTCAGCGCTGACGACCTCAACTTGTACAAGGTGACCGTATCTATAGACGGAAGCCAGGAAGAGATAATGAACAAGGACGTCTCAGGCAAGATATGGACCTACACCATGGACACGGAAAAGATGACCGACGGTACGCATACCATACAAACGACGGCCTACGACGTGGCCGGTAACGACGTGAGCCGGACCACCAGCATCTATGTTGACAACACTGGTCCTGAACTGAACCTGACCTATGTATGGGAGGGTAAGGGAGATACCAAGGCGCTGGTGTTCTCGGTCACCACAACGGACCCCAGCGGGGTCGACGGCGTCTACCTCAACATCGACAGTACCGGTTGGAGGGAGATGACCCCATCAAAGACGGATAATACAAGCTACACCCTGATCTGGTCCGTGGGCGAGGGCGAGGCAGGGGAGCATGTTTTCCAGGCAAGGGCGGTTGACGACCTGGGGAACGAGGCAATGACGTCCGACTCCATAGGTATCAAGGAGAAGAAAGAGGAGGTTAACTACCTCAAATCATTCCAAGAGGCCCTTCCGACCATATGGTTCATCCTCTTCCTTGTGATAATTATAGTTATCGTAATAATCATAAAGAAGGGATATTACCGGAAGAATCTCGAGGATATGATCGAGAAGATAGAGAGCAGCAGGAAGCCTCCGACTGTGATCGTCAGCACCGACCAGGGCGAGGTGGAAAGAGAAGAGGGGGACATACTGGAATCCGAGGAAGAGCCCGCCTGGGAAGAGGATTACAGCGAGGAGGAATTCGGAGAGGCGGATTACGGCGAAGAGAAAGGGGAGGAGGAGGTCGAAGAAGAACCGAAGCCCAAGAAGAAAAAGAAGAGGGCCAGGAAGAAGAAAAAATCCGCTCGACGAAAGGAGTCCGAGGACGAGGCCATCGATGAGGAATTGTTCGGGCCTGAAGAAGATGCGGATATGAGCGAGACGGAACAGGGGAGTAACGAGCAAGAGCAATCCGAATAATCCAAACCTACAAACCAGCTACAAGGTGCATGAATGAATCCCATAGTGAAAAGGATGAACACAGGTGCCCTACTGCGGACCAGCCTTGGTTTACTAGTTATATTCTTCATCCTTTCCGCGGTCCCGGGAAAAGCCACAGCGGGAAACGGCAGGGCAATAGCCACCAACGTACCGCCCTCCGTGGTGGTCACGAAGTCAGTGGACCCGATCCAGATATGGAACGTGAACTCCAGCAACGAGCCAAGGGTTTCACTGGTTGAACTGGAGGTGGAGGGCAAAGGGGACCCCGTAGTGAACTTCCTGCCCCAGGACATAGTTTTCGTCATGGACAATTCCGGTTCAATGCAGTTCAGCGACCCCAACATCTACCGGATCATAGGTACGAAACAATATGTCGATCGAATGTACCCGCCGGACAGGGCGGCTGTGGTCTCGTTTTCCGACAATGCCCGGCTGGTTAACAATGATCACCTTACCACGGATTACGACAAGGTAAAAGAGAACCTGGAAACCCTGGTGAACCCGGTGGGCCAAACCAACCTGGAGGCCGCAATTCAAACCGCCAACCGGGAGCTTATCGATTACGGGGAGGAGAACAAACTGAAGATAGAGATACTTCTCACCGACGGCAAACCGGACCCTGCCGAGACCAATGTGACCCTGCAAACCATTAATGAAAGCGTGACCCATGGAATCAAGATATACACCATCGGGCTCGGAAACAAGGTTGACGAGAACCTATTGCAGTGGATGGCCAACAGGACGGGCGGGGAGTACTACTACGCGGACAGCGCATACACCCTGATAGACATATACAAGAAGATCTCAAACCAGTTCTATAACTTTACAGCAGGGACCAATATAACGGTTAAGGATTTCATACCCCCGGAGATCAATCTGGTGAACAACTCAGTCTCCAACACCACCAATCTCACCAACTATTATTCGGATGATTACCTGGTGCTTGAATGGAGCCTGACCAACCTGGATCTTGGGGAGACGTGGAGGGTTACATATAAGGTCACATCCAGCGGGGAGGGCTACATCCCCCTTAACCATGAAGACGGCGGGTCGTACTACAGGGCCTGGAACGGGCTCTATACCCACGAGCCTGAGAATTCGGT
>CAZUZU010000062.1:2219-14739 GCA_964624865.1 uncultured archaeon | reverse complement strand
TAAGATCCGCGGTAGCAACCTGTGAATCGTTAACAAACACCCTCAAACCCTTCAAATCTACTTTCTTGCCCCCTTGGAGCCCGACCCTGAACCTGTGTTCCGATTCGGTGTCAAAGAACTGTTGGCCCATAAAGCTGGTTTCGCATGCTACGGAAAGGCCGTAGTTCATCACCCCGGCCTTCGCCCTGCTCACAATTGTAGAGCCGTAATATCTGGTACCGTTGGATTCTCCGCTGACAGAGAGCTTTATCCTCTGAGCCGTCAGGTTAGTAATAACGATACTTCCCCGGTCATCGAGCCGACCATAGCTATTCGCACCAGCGAATACATGCCCTTGGGTAAGAGGAGCTCCTTCAAGGGTTTGGGCCCTCAGGTAAACGTCGTTCTCCTTTCCGTCCCCGTCCTCATCCGTCCAAACCGCCTTTAGATACAGGCCCCGGGTCCCGGGTTCCACATGAATGATCGAATCCGCGGAACCGCCTAGCTCCTGGACAGGTATTATGAACTTACCTTCCCTGTAATATTCGGCCCAGCTATAGTAGGCCCTCTCATCTGGAACGGTGCCCTTCGAATCGCCTTGATCATGGGGAACAAGTAAGATCGCTATTCCCACTATGAAAGCGATGAGGACAATCAACAGTCTCTTATGCTTCTCAAATATCATAATCACGCCTTGTCAGTGATCATCCAGACCCATCCGCCCTTATCAGGTGAGAATTGTCCTTTTACCAAACCTTTGTATCTCATTCGACTCAATGTTTTCACTGTTCCGTCGGGACACTGACTGCCCTCCTTCTTATTACGTTCTTCTATCTGCTGGGTGCTGAGCTCGCCCTCGGCCTCGAGCATTGCTAGGATCCTTTTTTCCGCCTCTTCTCTGGTCAAACTCTCCATGGTTTCACAACACGCATAATAGTAAATTTAATATATTAGATTAACCTTTGTTTCCACTGTAATGAACGCCCTGATAGTTGTGTCCGATATAGCTGATAACAGCTATATCAACAAGGCCCTTTCTCTATTCAAGCAGGACAATGACATGGTGTTCCTTGTCTACCTCCACAGAGAGGAAGACCTTTTTTGGGAGCAGAAGGAGTTCAACACACTTCTTCGCGACATGAGAGGAAAGGGCTGGTCCATTGCGGGGACCATAGAAAAGGGGAACCCGCTCGACGGTATAGAGAACATTGTTAACAAGCTCAACGATACAACCGTGGTGGTGCCCAAGGGC
Source organism: uncultured archaeon (assembly GCA_964624865.1). GTDB lineage: Archaea > Thermoplasmatota > Penumbrarchaeia > CAZUZU01 > CAZUZU01 > CAZUZU01. The sequence continues at coordinate 13,508 of CAZUZU010000062.1, read as the reverse complement.
GACGTGCCGTTCCAATCCTTCATGACGGTGTCCTTGGAAGACGCTTTGAAGAAAAGGATGAAGGCGCCCGTGGTATCCATACATGCCGTTAGGTCCGAAGATAAGAAAAACACATGAGAGAGATAGTTTTCAGGCCTTGCCCTTTGATTCACCCAGTTCTAATCCCGCACCTATAAGGTGGGCCACCCTGACAGGTTCGGGGATAGTGCTGCGATGAATGAACAATTTTAAAATGTCCCTCACATCTTTGAATTCTATATTTTGGGTGTGCTGAACGTAGGCTGTATGGGCGCCCCTCTTGGTCATGAGGTTCAAGGGCTTTATCTCATGGCATGTCATAAGTTCAAGGCGCTGGGTCCAATCCTCGAACTTTGACTTCAGAGCAGCCTCTATTGCCCCCATATCCGGCCTTTTTCTCGTGTATACAATAACGTTAAGACCAAGCTCCTTACCTAGCCTGTCTATATCCACAACGTTGAACCCGCCGAGAGCTATGCCGTCCAATATCATGGCCTTTACCTGGGATATGTACCTAGAATCCCTCAACATGTCCAGGAGTGCATCGGTGGAATCGTTCTTATCTATGGACACCGTGGTATGGGTTATGCCCTCGATATAAAGAGGGGCCCTCATGACCACGCCGAACACATGTGTCTCCTTATCCTCGTGGAATGAAAAAGGGGCGTCGTCCACACCCATTACTCTAATGGAGGGCTTCAATCGTCTCACCTGTACAAAGAGAGGGCGCCGGTTATTTGGTCAACCTTAGTCTCTGTATCGGGACCTATACCCACGCAGGTCAACGTGCCGGGGGGGACCTCGGTCATACCGGCGTCACTTACCTTATAGGTAACCAGGCCGGCCTTCTTTGCCTCGGAAACCATCTCGAGAAGCTCTCTTTCATCGGATACCGCAAGGGCTACCTTCTTTCCCCCCTCCCTGTCCCATTTCCTGTAAGTCTTTGAGTCCTTACCCTTCAACAACATTACACAACCCACCGCGGCATGGGCACCCTGGGCCACGGCCTTTCCAGGGCTTAGATCGAGGTCTTTTCGGATCAATATAGCAAGTTTGTAGCGGAAACCCATATTCTATCTCCATCCATTCATCTTCCCCCCTCCTCGTCAACCTCATCCTTTAAATCGGTTATCTCGCGGCCCAGTTCCTCCACCTTCTTTTTTAACCGCTCTCTTTTCTTTAACAGCTTTGATTCCTTGGACTCCTGGCCCTTTTTCCTTGCCAACACGAGCTGGAGCTCAAGATCCTCGAGTTTAACCCTCAGTTTCCTCCACTGGTAGATCAACTCCTGAATCTGGTCGTAAAGCTCGTCCCCCTCCTTGTCCCTCGTCTTTTCGTCTGAGAGGAACTTAATCCGCAACTCAATTTCCTTGAGGCGGTTAAGGAGGCGCTTCCTCTTGTCGATATATTTGTTCCTTTTTCTGTCATCGTCCTCCCTCTTTATCTCCCTTTCATATTCCAGTATCTTTTTCTTGTAAACCTGCCAGTCCTCCAGAAGTTCCTGGATCCTCTCAAAATTCCTCCTCGGAATGGGGAGTTTCGGCACCGGCTCGGTGCTCCTACCGGTGAACGGGTAGGCACCGCGGTACCATCCGATTGCAAAGAACACGCCGGAAACCATCAGCAGGGAGGCAACGATGTACGGTGTATCGAAGTAACCCTTGCCTCCTTCCAGGGGGGATATGGATGCCAGGAAGAAGCCGATAAGGATGGATATTACGATGGACATGGCCATGCCCAATACTATGCGATAGAGCATGTCATCGTTCTCGTCCAGCTCGTTCTTTTTGGGGAACATCGCCTGGATCAATAAGAAACCGGGAAGAAAGAACAACATGACTATGGCAAATATCACTCGAAATATCTCTATCATACTAGAAAGAATAATTGTCGGGTATTATATAACCTTATCGATACGCCGATCCGTTACTGGTGCTCAGGTTTTTATTACGGCCCCTATAGCAGCCCATATAACCAAAAGGTATTTAAGATAAAATACCATATAACTAGATATGAGAAAAGGGTCCAGGTTTATGAAGAATAAGCGAAAATTCATGAAAAAGAGCGAGAGGGAAAAATCAAATATCTATATTATCATTTATTCATTCCTTATTCTATCCTGGGCGTTTTTATTCTGGGCGGACCTGGAATCCAGGCCTCATAGCTACTTTATCAATCTTGATTTTCTAAGCATATTTTCCGCCCTTCCCGAGATGATCTTCAACCTTATCGGCATGTTTGTACTATTGGTGCCAATCAACATCATCATCTTCGTGTCCGCCCTGGGGCTTGCGCTCTGGTTCCTGAACCAGACGAGGTATTTTGCCTGGCCTCCCGACAAGTTCATTCATCACGTGGTACAGGTCTCAATGATAGTTGCCTTGTTCGAGACCCTGATAACCGGATGGATTGGTTTTCCGCTTAATCCCCTGGTCCACATAGTGCTCTTGGGCTACAATCCGGGGGATAATGTACAGTTCACAGCCAGGTTTTTCGTTTTTCTTACCTATATACTCGTACCTTACCTTATGTACGCGATAAAGACTTTGGATTACAATTATCTCGTAGCGCTTCCGGTTGCCCTCGAAACCGCCTTCCTCTCTGCGATCGTCGGTCTTTTCTTCGTGGTACTGGTGGGGCTCAACGAGGGAGCCGTCGCCGTAACGATGACCACTGGCAGGATCACCATGTTCACATCCTACCTGGCATGGTACGTGGCAGCCATTACCTTCATGCACTTCTTCGGCACCAAATACTTGAAGGAGCATCAGACCGCTTTAAAGGCCGGCACCGTATTCGTGGAGCCTTACTGGCAAAAGGTCCACCTGTTCGGCTATTACTGGAGGCCGGGGATGAAGACGGAGGCAAGCAGTAAGAGGCTCCTGGCCATCCTGTTCATCATATTGATCGGACTGATCGTTTTCCTGGTGTTATCCGGGCTGCTGGAACTATAGGCCAAGGCCGTTATGGTCCATCATTTCCATTGACCTAATCGTTTCTCCGGACTGCTGGAGCTTTAAGGCAAAAGAACAATTATCATCATTACGAGTGGGGGTTTAGACATCAAGCCCCTTTTTCATATCTTTCACTATTTTCTCCAATAGGTATTCATTGATCTCCCTGCCCATTTTCTCCGTGGCTCTGGACGGATCGCCCCAGTATCCCCGAGGGATTATATCCCTTACATCGTGCTCAACGACGAACCTTGGAAATTCCGCTCTGTGGCCCGGGGGCAGGGGTTTCCGTACCAGCTCCGGTCTCAGCGCCATTATCCTTGCCGTCTCAATGGTGCCGGCATGGCCGTCCCATTCAGGTATGTCCCATTTCTTATCCATGCCGTAGGCGTAATCGTAGTCCGAGAAAACCATTATCCTTGCCTCCTGATTTCGTTTCACCGCATCCCTTGCCGCCATCTTCAGGCTCGCCATGTGATTTCGCCCGGCGTGACCGCTGATCACGGCGATCCTTCTGACAGCCTGTGAACAGAGGGAGAGAAGTATATCCCTGATCAGGGCCCTCAGGGTCTCCGGCTCTATTGACACCGTGCCGGGGAATCCCGATGTAGAGTTGCAGTTGCCGTAATATACAATGGGGGCGATGGCCGCGTCCAGCCTATCCGCAATTTTATCCACTAGGGAAAGAGGCTGGTAGCAGTCGGTAGCCAGGGGTAAATGGGGGCCGTGCTCCTCCACGCTGCCCACGGGCAGTATCACTATCCCGCCCCTCTCTATATGTTCACCGAACTCCTCCGAGGTCATATCTTCCATGTGTTTTATCATGATCTCACCGTCCCCGTTAATGACATACGTCATGATATTATTTTCCATATTTGCAATTATGGCAAAAAACCTTAAAGATCTGGCTTATTTACAGGCGGTTTTTCACATATAGTGCAGAACCGTTAGAGTATTATTTATTTGGTTCCCCACTATATAAAGGCCAGAACGTATTTTATAGGTGACAAATTAAATAAATACAACCCAGTGGGAAAAACGCAACTTTCTTTGTGTTCCATGGGAAAAGGATAAATAAATCGTTTCATATCCTCCGCCCACGGAGATGAGGTGAGATTAGATGTATAAACAAAAGTATACACAGATGATTGGTTGTATGAGCGTACTGATTTTGATTTTCTCCCCCATGGCGGGGCTTGGCCTTTTTGCAGAGGGCCACACGATATTAGTTGACGGCAATCCTGATGATTGGGCTCAGGAATGGCTTCCCGAGCCTGCGGACGAGGTGGGGCATATCGCTCACAACAGCGACTCAATTATACGGGGCCAGTATATCTGGCACGACCTTGTGGGAGACGAGAACCCAGATTTGGGGGACCCAAACACGAACGCGGACATGACCGAGTTCCGAATGAGCACAGACGGGGCCAGTATAAATTTCCTTATTGAATTCAGGAATATTACCAATCCTAGCCTGATCTACGTTGCCATTATGGTGGACATCGACGGAGCAGGAGGTGGCCAGATTCAGGTTCCCAACAACATGGGTGTCTCCGGACCGGACATGGTTGCAATGCCCTGGGAACACGCATACGTGATCAATGATTTTAATCCTGTAATATATGACGCCACATTGAATCCCGTGGGCCCTGTGCTTCCAACAATAGACACTACTACAAATATTGTGGAGGCGACCGCCCCAATAATGTTTCCTTTGAACCAGGTACACAATATAACCGTGATATCGTGCCAGCACGACGGTACCGGAGGAGCGGTGATACCAGGTGTATATCAGACCCTAGACGCGATCACCGACCAGCCCCATACAAATCTAGAGATCAATGCCGCAGACTTAATGATCGACTACGTGGACCCTGTTTACTTTCCCATAGCTGACATACGCATCACCGAGGTTCATTTCGAGGGCACAGATGATGATTGGGCCGAGCTCTACTGCGTTGACGACGGGAGCGGAGGTAACGGAATAAATGTAAGCGGCTTCATGCTGACGGACCTTGCAGGAACTGACAGCAACTTTAACGACACGGCATCCATAACCATGACGCCAAACGATGATCCCGGAACCCCTTACAACGACAGCTATTTGATAGTTCACTGGCGGGAACCGGACTACGGGGCCGGGGAGCTCAACGAAACGGACGGTATCAATGGTAACGACCATATTAGGGACGTTTTCACAATGGACAGCCACCTCACCGCCACGGACGACCAGCTCGTCCTGATATCCCCGTCCCCTGCTGACCGTCACGTAGATGCGGTCTGCTGGGCCAATGGCGGGGGATGGGGTGGAGAGGGAGATGAAGACGACGATGTCAACGAACTCAACCAGACGGGACAGTGGCAGATCATAGACCCCGATCTGGGTCCGCAGGAGACGGACTGCGTGGACTCTAATTGGGTTGCAAGCCTTGGATCCGGAGCCGTTGTCGCACGCCTGTGTCCAGACATCGACATGCACAATCTGTATGACTGGGTGGCTCTTGGAGGAACGGACGCCACGCCCGGTGCAAGGAACGTCAACACCGCCACCGTACCACAGAACGTGGACATCGAGCTCAACGCCTCTTACAAGGACGCCACCATCATAATGGAGGGGGACCTCACGGTGTTCGAGAACCTTACCCTGGACAACGTCACCTTGATAATGAACAACACCTCCGACGGTCAGTATAACATCGAGGTTATGGGAGGCGGCGGTATGTACATCTACGAAGGGTCTAACATCACCGCGTATGATACGGACCACGAGTACGTGTTCTGGGTCCGGCCAGGGGCCAGCCTCGAGATGATACGCAGCGAGCTCTCCGAGTGCGGCTATTCCTGGTCTAACAGGGGCCTGTACCTAGAAACGGACAACACCTTCTTTGCACACAATGTTTTCCATGACAATTGGGACGCCCTCTATGTTCACGACTCGGCCGGTCACGTGATCTTCAACAATACGTTCAGAAACAACGGGGAGGGGGTGTGCCTGCACGAAAACGGCAACTCCAACAGGATAGTCAACAATACATTCCAAAAGAACAGCATATACGGGGTCCAGATGCATACTTCATGCCAGCATAACGAGGTTCTGAACAATACCTTCCTGGGGTTGAGCACTGATTCCGCCGGGATAAATATGGAAGGGGCAAGCATTCATAACTACATTGCGAACAACTCTCTATCCGGTCACGATATCGGGATAAGGGTAATGACTTTGAGCGATTTGAACACAATCGAGAACAATACTATCGCCGACTGCTACTCCGGCGGGTCAGATATCTCCACCTCAAACAACATAGTCAAGTACAACACCTACTTGAACAATGATGTATATGCCGTACACCTCACCGGACCTTCTTGTTCCGGTAATGTCATCCACCACAATTCCTTTATCGACAACAACGGCACAGGCGTCCAGGCTAACGATTCCGCAGGGGGCAACTCCTGGGACGACGGGGCGGAGGGCAATCTCTGGAGCGATTACAGGGGCAGGTATCCCGATGCGGAACTGAACGGCCGTGTCTGGGACACCCCCTACCAGATCGACGGCGCTGGTGGAGAAAGCGACGATTACCCTCTCGCATCCATATTATACGTCGACGACGACAACATTGCGGGACCCTGGGACGGCACCAAGACCAACCCCTATCAAAATATTTCACAGGCAGTGGAAAACGCTACCGCGGGAAGCGTCATATACGTGTGGAACGGCACCTACAACGACACCGTGGTGGTGGACAAGCAAATGGAAATTATCGGGAACTGTAGCGAAGGAGTTACGGTGAACGGGTCCACTCCTGGCGAACCAGTGTTTCTGGTAACTGCGGACGATGTGGAGCTGTCGGAGATGAACGTCACCCATCAGGGAGACCAGGCCTTCGACCGCGGCATATGGGTAGACCACTGTGATCACGTGAACATAAACAACGTGAGCGTTTACGTCTACAATAACGCCTGGTATGCTGTCTATCTTGACCACGGCTCGGACCTGAGGGTGTCGCGATCAGATATTTATTCTCCCCAGAGGGCGATACAGACAGAACATGTAGATCACTCAGCAATTGACAACTGCACCTTCATCGATCTCCCTGGTACAGCCATTGGTATAGTCATGGAGAGCACAAACAACCTCACAGTGGACCACTGCCGCTTCGAGAAATCGCAGGAAGCCATCCGGCCCGCCGGCCACTGTAAAGACATCGTGATCAAGAACAACGAGATTAACAACATCCTTTCCGGAACGCAGGCGATCAATTTTGACAGCGCTCCCTCTAGTGCCAACACCGGCAGCATAATCAACAACAGAATAAACAACACGCCCCAACACGGCATCCGCCTTCATGAATGTAAAAACATGATCGTTTCAGGCAACGAGATCGACAACACAACCGAAGATCCCATTGTGGTGGAGGGGGACGAGAAGTATATGTACAATCATACCATTGACACAACCAACACCGCCAACGGCAAGATGATATACTATTACTTCGACCGACACGGGGAGACCTTGTCGCCTCCGGACCCGGCACAGGTTTTAATCGCGTGGGGCGACAACCTGGATGTATCCGGGATAGTCATGACGGATGCGTATTCCATTACAGGAAAATACCTTGACGACACCACGGTTAACGGCAATATTATGGACAACAGCTCTGGTATCTATCTCTACGAGTTCAGGCTCGGAGAGGTCAACGGCAACGAGATAAACGACAGCCTGGAGCACGGCATATATGCAGACAATACCTACGAGACGGACATGTTCTACAATACTATCACCAATTCGTCCCACACCGGGATAAGATTATACTATTCAGACGATAACAATGTGTTCTTCAACGACATAATAGACAACGACTACGGCGCGTCCATTGGAACCAACTCGAGCGGCAACTTGTTCTATGAGAACGACATCCTGTCAAACGATGTGGGTTTTTACATGTCCGGGCTCACAGGTTCCATCTTCGACAACTACGTATTCAACAACAACATCTCGTTCAACGATCAGTGGGGAATGCGGATAATAAGGACGAAAGATTCTTACTTCTTCCACAATATCGTAGACGACAACTCACAGGGAGGCATTTACGGGGGAATCTCAGTTGACAATTCGCACGATCTCTGGTTCTACAACTGCTCGTCGCAGCACAACACATACGGCCTCGATATTTCCTCCTCATCAGGCGAAAGCACCAACAATATTATCTTTGAGAACGGCAATCTCAGCCACAATGACGAAATAGGTGTTCGTACCGGAGGAACCTCCACAGATAACCTGTTCATAGTGAACACTTCGATAGACCGGAGCGGCGATAGGGGCCTTTTAATAGACAACTCGGGGGGTATAGTGCTCGAAAACTGCACCATAAACCACACTCTCACACGTCAGGCCATCTACGTCATCGGCGGCTCCGAGAAGGTCATCCTGGTAAACTCCACGATCTCGGATACCGTAAGCGGTGAGGATGTGGAAACTCGGGCAATGGACGTGGTACTTCTAAACACCACACATAAAAAGAGCGGGCTCCTGGCCTCCAACGGTGCGGTCATCACCGTTATGTACTACCACCACGTGTACGTAAGGGACCCCGCCACCTTGATGGGCGGAAACGGGCCAGTTCCGCCACCCGGAGGGGTGGCCGACGCCCACGTATGGATAGAGAACGGTACCAGCGACGTGGTGTACGATGGATACACAGATAGCTCGGGTTACGCTTCCTGGATACCTCTTACGGCATACAGCTATGACGGCAATTATAATTACACCATGCAGAACCACACGGTATGGGCCTACAAAATAGGTTACGATTTCGCTGCCGCTAATAATACAAACGCCACGGACAAGAATCCGATAATCAATGTTGATCTGGTGGATACCACTGCACCCGATATATACGACCTCACCGCCGTGCCCGATGTTGACGTTAACGTGAACAACACCTGCGACATACACGCCCTGATGAATGAGAGCAATCCGTTGATTGCCGTTATCCCGATATTGATGTACATCGGAGGAAACGCTACGCAGGACAACTATACCCAGATATATCAGATAATGCCAACCCTCACGCCTACAGGGGATGACAACATATCGGAGATGGACGGGCAATGGAACGGCACGTCGCCAGCAGTGTTATACGACGGAATCGGCGGCTACCTTACAGACGGCATGGATTCTACCTATCTCCGGCCGTTTTATAATTTCGACACAGGGGACAACAAGAACCGCATCTCCATTGACGTATATTTCACCAACAGCACCTTCACCGGGGAGGCCGAGTTGAAGTTCAACGCCACCACTGGGCAGGTTCACGGCCTCTGGATACCTTCTTTGGGTGAGTGGATAGACCCGGGTAATTTCGAGTCCACCGCAACGGTCCGGGCAAGGATCGAATTAATGGCCATCGACAAGGCCACAGGCGAACCCATGGGTGGCCCAGGTCCCGGTCCTGAAATACCGTACGGGTCCGACTACAACGTCAATGAACTGTGGTTCGACATAGAAGAAAGGGTGCCCAGCGGGGACTATATGGTAGTCGCCGCCGCCTTTGACAGAGGCATGAACATAGGCTTTAACATGACCCCCGTAACCGTGGACCACTCGGGGCCGGATTACCTGGTGTTAACGGTCACACCGCTGTACGGCACGAACAAGACCTCCGGTGTGGTGACCCTGGAGGCCGCCACCACCAGCCCCGATGCAAGGGACGCGGCCTTCTTCTGGTCGGAAGACGGGGTGACATGGCACTACTCGGGCTTCGATGATAACGGGGCCGACGGATGGACATATAGCTTCGATTCCACCCTGGACCCGGACCGGGAGGCATACATAAGGGTGGTGTTCAACGATACCTGGGGCAACCTGAACGCCTCGGAACCCTTCTACCTCGTTGTTGATAACACAGCCCCCCACATGGCCTTCAATTACACGCTGATCAACGGGTTCGGAAGTGGCTACATGGAATTCGGGGTGAACACCACTGATACCGATGCCCAGTGGTATGCCCTATACAATAGCTCCGACGGCAGCGACTGGACCCTAGTGGATAACGATACTTACGGAGAAGACGGGTGGTTGATAGGCTATTCCACCCCCCAATCCGAGGACGGGCAGATGTACCTTAAGGCGGTGATGGGTGATGACGCCAATAACACAAACATAACCACAACGAGTTTCATTTTGGACAATATGGAACCGAACATCACTGCTACGGACCCCAGTGGAGAGCGCTGGTACGGCGAGGACTTCACGGTCGAAGTGGATATTGATGAGGCGAATATGGACAGAGTTGAACTCTATGTTACCCGAGATCCGATCTACTGGGAACTTCTCTATACCGATACCAACGGCACTGACAACTGGACCTTTGAGGTTATCCTCAAGGATCTACAACCACTTAAAGAAAGCCACTGGTTTATAAAAACCGTAGCCTACGATCAGGTGGGTCAGACCGATTCTGAGATGTTGGAGTTCAATATAGATCTATACGATCCCGAGGTCCGGATAATATCCCCGGCCGACGGGGCCTGGGTCTCCGGCGAGGTGGAGATCGGGATGAACGCGACAGACACCGGCAGCGGCGTATACCGCCTCGAACTCGTGTACAACTACTCCGACATGGACCACTATATCTACAGCGGGAGTCCGGAGCAGTTTGTCTCCTGGGACACCCTCATGGCGGAAGGCGACGGCGACTACGAGCTAATACTCACGGCCATTGATAACATCGGCAGGGAAAACGTGACAAGCATAACCGTGCACGTTGACAACACCGCTCCGGTGGCTGATGCCGGCGAGGATATCGAGACGGAGATCGACACTCCCGTTACATTCGATGCCTCAGGTTCGATAGACCCCGCTCCCAGCAGCGGCATCGTTGAATACAGATGGGACTTCGATGATGACGGACCGATTACATTATACGGTATCGATCCAGAATATACCTTCACCTCCGTGGGCAAGTATATAGTTACCCTTGAGGTTAGGGACCTGGCAGGTAACACCGCCACGGATCACGTGACGGTGCTTGTTAAGGACGGCGGCGCCGGTGACACCGAACAGCCGGTGGCTGACGCTGGCCCGGACAAAACAGTGGAGGTGGGAACGGAAGTGGTCTTCAACGGCAGCAACAGCACCGACGACACGGGGATAATAGAGTTCACCTGGGAGTTCGATTACAACGGCTCCCTCGTGGTGCTGGACGGAAAGGAGGTGAGCTTCACCTTTGATAAAGCGGGGTCATACGTGGTGAGTCTCACGGTCATGGATATCGGCGGCAATTTCGACACGGATACCATGTGGGTGACCGTCTAT
>CAZUZU010000062.1:0-2209 GCA_964624865.1 uncultured archaeon | reverse complement strand
ATACCGGGGATGCCGAGGCGCCGGTGGCAAACGCCGGGGAGGACCAGACAGTGGAAGAAGGCACCGAGGTAAGCTTCTGGGGCGGTTTCAGCACCGACAATGTCGGCGTTATCTCCTACACCTGGACCTTCGAATACGACAACAACACGGTGATCCTCTACGGCGACAGCCCGGTATTTACCTTCGACATCCCAGGTGCATACGAGGTGACCTTAAGGGTCACCGACGAGGGAGGCAACTCCGATACAGACACTGTCATGATCTTCGTTACCGAAAAGGGCGTGGTTGACACCGAGCCGCCGGTGGCCGACGCGGGCGAAGACCAGCAGGTCATGGTCGGTAACATAGTGACCTTGGACGCGAGCGCAAGCACTGACAACAACAAGATCATATCCTATATCTGGACCTTTGACTACGGCACCAGGGTGAGTTTATCCGGAAAAGTGACTAACCACACCTTCGACATCGCCGGAGAATACATCGTGACCCTAAAGGTTGTAGACGCGGCAGGCAACAAGGCCAACGACACCGTTGTTATAACGGTGGTGGAAGACAGCCAAGAGCCGTTGGCTGACGCCGGGCCGGACATCACGGGAGTGGCGGGGCAAGCGGTGGAATTCGACGGAAGCGGGAGCACGGATAACTATGACATCGTATCGTTCCAGTGGTCCTTCGACTACAACGGCTCCACGGTAGAGCTGACCGGAGCCGTGGCCGAATACGTGTTCGATGCCGCGGGCATCTACACCGTTACACTTACAGTAACGGACATAGCAGGACTGACCGCCTCAGACGAGTTAATCGTGACCGTATATCCAACCGAATACGACATTCCTCTCAACATCACCTACGGCGACGGGAGCCCGATAGACGGGGTCATGGTCAACGTCGAGGGCGCGGATTACTTCGAACAGCTCACTGTGAGCCAGGGTAAAACCACCCTGTCCGGTGTACCTCCCGGAGAATACACCGCCACTGTTACAGTTGACGGGGAGACCTACCAGTTCGACATAGTGGTTGAACCGGACGGGACCTACACCTACCAGCTGCCCAGCATCCCCAAACCTGTAGGGCAGACCTCGGTCCAGATCGGACCTGTGGAGGACAGCGACGGGAATCCGATCACAGGGGCAAAGGTGACCATAGAGTATAACGGAAATTACTACAACGGCACAACTGACGGCAACGGTATGGCAGAGATAGAAGTACCGAGCGATACGGTGGGCCAGAGCATATCGGTCTCCATCTCGAAGGACGGTTACGAAGACCTGGACTACTCTGCCACGCTTAACCCGGAGGACAACGAGCCCGCCGAGGGCATGAAGAAGATCGAGGAGGAAAAGGAGGAGGAAGCCTTGGAAGAGGACCTCACCTGGATATACATCCTCGGCATCATTGCATTGATCGCGATCATCCTGGCCGCGGCAATGGCGGGCAGGGGCAAGGAGGCCGAGGCGGAAGTCGTTGAGCCTGAGGAGGTAGAGCTTGCAGAGGGTGAGACGGAAGAAGGGGAGCCGGAGAAAGAAGTACTGGAAGAGGAAGAAGGGTTTGAAGAAGAGGAACTCGAGGAGGAGGAAATGGAAGAGGAAGAGATGCTTGCGGAAGAAGAGCTCCTTGAAGAGGAAGTGGAGGAAGAGCCCGAGTTCGAAGAGGAGACGGATGAGGATATCCTGCCCGGTGAAGAGGGGGAAGAGGAGATGCTGCCTGAAGAGGAAATGGAAGAGGAGGTAGTGCCGGAGGAAGAGGAACTCATGCCGGAAGAAGAGATCGAGGGTGAGGAAATACCCGAGGAAGAGATGGAGGAAATGCTGCCTGAGGAAGAGGCGGAGGGAGAAGTACTTCCCGAAGAGGGGATGGAAGAAGAACTCATACCTGAGGAGGAAATGGAAGAAGAGTCTTTGCCCGAAGAAGAAATGGTAGAGGAAGCCGAGGGTGCTGAGCCTGAGGATAAAGAAATGGAGTAGGGTGTGACGTCACAAAAAGAAGTCGGAAGTGCCGAGCCCGAAGACAAGGAACTAGTGTCGCGGGAGGGGCCGGGGTAGGAACTGCTGAAGAGTTAACCTGTGTATGCCCCGGTATTGTGTAACTGCTGGCCTGCTTGTGCTCTTTTTATCTGAGTATTTCCGCAAGGGTTGTCATTAATAGATTCATTTTCTTGTATTTGTTTAGCTCCAGTCAAAACGGCGTGAATTTCTAGACATTTTTTCCA
>CAZUZU010000061.1:4589-14795 GCA_964624865.1 uncultured archaeon | reverse complement strand
TTCGAGGCCGCAACCGAGGTGGCCAAGGACCTCAAGTTGTACGGCGCAGGGCAAGACCTGCTGAGCGACGCTTTCAGCGGCAACATCAAGGGCATGGGCCCCGGCGTTGCCGAGCTGGAGTTCACTGAGAGGAAGGGCGAGCCACTGATCGCCTTCATGATGGATAAAACGGAGCCGGGCGCGTTCAACCTCCCCGTATACCGTATGTTCGCGGACCCCTTCAACACAGCGGGCCTGGTCATCGACCCCAGCATGCACGACGGGTTCAACTTCGAGGTATGGGACATACAGGAGCACAAGAAGGTCTTCATGAAGACACCGGAAGAGACCTACGACCTACTGGCTCTTATCGGAGCCAAGGAAAGGTACGTCATAAAGAGGATATTCCCGAAGGAAGAGAACAGCAAGGTCCCGGGTGATGAGCCCGTGGCCGCTGTAAGCACGGAGAAGCTGTTCCAGACCGCGGGCAAGTACGTGGGCAAGGACGACCCCGTTGCCCTTGTGAGGGCACAGAGCGGGCTCCCCGCCCTGGGCGAGGTGCTGGAGCCCTGGGGGTTCCCCCATTTGGTAAGCGGATGGATGAGAGGCAGCCACAACGGACCTATGATGCCCGTGTCATCCAAGAACGCGAGATGCACCAGGTTCGACGGGCCGCCAAGGGTCTCCGCCCTGGGTTTCCAGATAGCCAACGGGAACCTGGTGGGGCCCGTGGACCTGTTCGACAACCCGGCCTTCGATTATACCCGGAAGAAGGCACAGTATGCCATGGAGTACATGAGACGCCACGGCCCCTTCGAGCCCCATCGCCTTCCGCTGGCCGACATGGAATACACTACCCTCCCGCACGTGATGGAGACCCTGAAGGACAGGTTCGAGGAGGCATAGACCTCCCCGACTCTTTCTTCACGGTTTATACGAGAGGAACTAATTTAAGACGATTGTTTACTACTGGTGCCTGCCGGATTGGGCAAGAAGAGAAGGGTTTGCAAGATATGATCCCCTCCACTCGCACAACCCATCTTGCATTCGCAATCAATCTCATAAAATTTATAATCTCTGACCCATTTTATGAAGTCGGTCAGGCCTATTGTTCGAATATACGAGGAGAGATTTGTATACGATTTGTTAGTAACTTACAACACTAATACAACTAGTCTTCAACACATCTTGAAATATTCCTTTATAAGTATTCTTCATTCGCTTTATCGGAAGCGTGCGAAAAAAGGTGAAAACATGACCGAAGTAATAAAAAAGGACAACAGCAAAGAGGATTTCAGCGAGGAAAAGATTAGAAAATCCATAGAATCCGCGGCGAACGAAGCCGCCGTTGCCATGGAAAAGGCAAGGGAAGTGGTTGAACAGGTCTCCAACATGGCGATCAACATGGGAAAGAACAGGGATGAGGTCAAGACAACCACCATTAGAGAAACAATACTGAACAAGCTCGACGAGATAGAACCGTCCATCTCCAATCAGTGGAGACAGTACGACGAGAAGACCAAGGGCTAAATATTTATGGCTGCTCCTTACTTTCCCGGTAATGGAAAATCAGGGCCCTGGTCTTCTCTATTTTTTATTTTATTTCGACCTCGAATCTCACGGTTGGCCTTATGACGGTCATGTTAAAGCTACGTACCAACGGGATATGATAATATATGAAAAGAAAAGCAATGTTATATGAAAAGAAGAAGGACCAAGCGGTCCGCTGCAATCTATGCGGGCATCGATGCGTGATTCCCGAAGGGGAGCTCGGATTCTGCAGGGTAAGGAAGAACATTGACGGGACCCTCAACTCCCTTGTATACGGCGAAGTGGCATCACAGAACATCGATCCCATAGAGAAGAAGCCGCTTTTTCATTTCCTGCCCGGGTCCAAGGCCTTTTCCATTGCCACTGTGGGCTGCAATTTCCGATGCGGGTTCTGCCAGAACTGGCAGATATCACAGGTGACCAACGGAGACGCATCGGTGATGAACGACCCGGAGATGAGTCCCAAGGAGGTGGTCGAACTGGCCGAGGAGCACGGGTGCGAGAGCATCGCCTACACCTATACCGAGCCAACGATATTCTTCGAATTTGCTTACGACATCGCAGTCCTGGCCTCGAAGAAGGGGCTCAGCAACATATTCGTGACCAACGGCTACATGACCCCGGAGGCCATAGATACCATCGGCCCATATCTCGACGCCGCCAACGTGGACCTGAAGAGTTTCAGGGACGAGTTCTACGTCAAGACCTGCAAGGCCCGGCTCCAGCCTGTCCTGGACAGTATAAAGATGATGAAGGCCCGGAACATATGGGTGGAGGTCACCACAATGGTGTTACCAGGCCTGAACGATTCGGAAGAGGAATTGAACGATATCGCTGAGTTCATTGCCGATGTGGACCCAAGGATGCCCTGGCACATCAGCAGGTTCCACCCGGATTACCGCTATACCGATGAAAAGGCCACCCCGGTGGAAACGCTTCGAAGGGCAATAGCCATTGGGAAGAAGCGCGGCCTTGCCAATATCTATCTGGGTAACGTCGCGGAGGGGATGAACACCTACTGCGGTCACTGTGGAAAACTGCTTCTGGCCCGGTCTTACTTCGGGTCGGGGGAAAACAATATTCACGGGGACCGGTGTCCGGACTGCAATACGCCGCTTGCAGGGGTGTGGTAAAACGGTGCTGGCCTATGACGACAAGTTCTTGGACCGGAGGGACGCCGGTAAAAAGCTTGCCGTGGAACTGGAAAAATATAGGGTCAAGGGCCCCATTGTCCTGGCAATACCAAGGGGCGGCGTTGAGGTAGGGTACCAGGTGGCCAGGCATCTTGACGCCGATTTATCGCTGATCGTTACCAGGAAGCTTCCGCTGCCCGACAACCCGGAGGCGGGTTTCGGCGCCGTGGCCGAGGACGGGAGCACCTATATCTATCCGAGAGCAACGAGATGGGTGAGCGACGAGAAGGCGAAGGAGATTAAGCACGAGCAGGTCGAAGAGATAAAGAGAAGGATCGACGTGTTGAGAAACGGGGAGCCGCTGCCGGACATAAGGGGAAGGACGGTGATCCTTGTGGACGACGGAATAGCCATGGGCTCCACGATGAAGGCGTCCATTGCAATGTGCAGGAACCAAGGTGCGGAGAAGATAATCGTGGCCGTACCTGTCACCGGAACCGACAGGAAGGCGGATGTCGGACGCCTGGTCCACGATATTATTGTGCTGGAGACACCTCACTTCTTCAGGGCGGTGGCCCAGGTCTACCGCAACTGGTACGACGTTTCGGACCGGGAGGTCCTGAAGATCATGGAGAGACGGAGGGAGCATGAAAGTTAGTTGTATCGATCTTAACTGTGAACCGAAAAGAGGAATAAAGACGTGATAAAATGAGAAGAGAAAACGGAGAATCGAGGAAAAATCCGAAACATGGAACGGTCTTGCAAACGCTTGTGTTCTTATTCATTATTTTGATTTCAATAATCAATATGTCCCTGCCGAGCAAGGCCCACGACCCCACTGAGATCGAGCTGGAATACGACTACGAATCCCAGGTTCTCTCGGTGACGGTAACGCATATCGTGGTGGCACCTGACACCCATTACGTTGAATACGTGGAGATAAGCAAGAACGGCGCTCCTTACGACACCTACAATTACACCGGCCAGCCCACTACCTCGACCTTTACCTACGAATACCCGGTTCCCGCCGTGAACGGCGACGTTCTTTCCGTATTGGCCCAATGCAGCATTGACGGAAGCGTCTCCGGAGAAATCACTGTGGTCGAACCGTCCAAAGAGGAGGACACCATGAACCCGCTCGTCGAGATCAACGATCCGGAAATAGGGGAGTTTGTCACCACGGAGGAGATAACGGTCGAGGGCACCGCATCCGACAATGTAGAGCTTGGCAGTGTGGAAGTAAGGGTGAATGACGGGAACTGGAGGGAAGTGGATGCATCGGCAGCTTGGAGCACACAGGTTGAGCTGGAGGAAGGCGAGAACTTGATCGAAGCCCGTGCTATAGACACCTCGGGCAATGAAGCCCTCGACTCAGTGACGGTCACCTACCAGCCGCCGGAGGAAGGCAATGACACGGGAGACGAGGAAAAGGTTTCCAGCCCGGGATTTAGAGCGAGTCTAGCTATTGTAATTGTTATGGCGATTGCTTTGATCTTATCAAGAATTAAAAGACGGCGGTCGGGTTGAGCAAAATGATAAAATCAATACGGCTCTTGGCATTCTTAGGATTTGTGGTCGCCTCTTTTTTACTAATTCCGATGTATCCGCCGGAAAACGCCCTCGCCTCCGACGGAGACGACACGGCGGACCTCGAAGGCCGATATGACCACAAAGCGGAGCTCGATCAGGACTTTCAACTCTACTGGAGCGTAACGGGGGACGAGATAATAATGGCCATGAGGGGGAGGACCGAGGGATGGCTCTCCATCGGGTTCGAGCCAGGGGCGATAATGAAGGACGCGGACATGATATTCGGATGGGTGGACCCCCGGGGCGAGGTGATTGTCCACGACCGCTACTCAACAGGGGAAACGGCCCCTCACCCGAACGACCCGGAACTCGGAGGGGGCGATGACATTACCGCCACGGGGGGATACCAGATCGAGGGATGGACCGTGGTGGAATTCAAAAGGCCGCTGGAGACGGGGGACGAGTACGACAAGGATATATCACTGGAAGGGGAGATGAAGGTCATATAGGCGATCGGAGAGGAGGACGGCTCGGGCATTCATTCAAAGGCCGGTTACGCCAATATGGATTTCTCCACCGGTGAGCATTCCACTGATATGATCAGTCTTCTCTGGCCCTACCACGCAGCGTTGATGGTGACCGGCTTCATTATCATGTCGGCGGGTGCCTACCTGTCCAGGTACAAACCCGGCAAATACTGGTTCAACGGGCACAAGTGGGCGGGCATAACCGGCTCGATGCTTTCATTGGCGGGGTTTGTCCTTGCATTCTACATGGTGTCCGGTTCTACGGGCACCAATTTCCGCTATCTGCATTCCTATGTCGGGGTCGTGAGCACGGGCATTATCCTGGCCACCTTGAGCCTCGGTCTATACCGGCTCAAGGTAAGGGACAGGGAGCTGATGGAAAAAGTAAACACGGTCCACCGGTGGTCCGGCCGTGTCACTTTGGTCCCCTAATGTTCATTGCCATAGTGCTGGGATTGTTCCTGGCCGGCCTACTTTAAACGGTTCCGGGTCAGGATCGAACCAAAGATAGGGCTGTATCGAGATTTGCATATCTTCTGCAAACAATCTATAACAAACTTTGAAATCTCAATATATATGGACCAAACCCCTACCCATATTCAGTGATACGATGATGGGACTGAGGAAGATATCGATCTGTCAGGCAAAGAAGATGGCTGCCAAGATGGGGCTTAGACCCGGCAAGATAAGGGGCCTAGACGGTGTCCAGTTCACCACCGGAAGGAACAAAAGGGTTACGCCGATAAGCTGGTGCGAGTTTCAGGAGCTAATTAGATCAAGGGGGCTCGCAGTCTACGACAACAACGGCTGGATGAAGATAATGAGGAATCAATCCTTTTGAACCTGCCCGCCGTTGTCCATAAGGGCCTTGACAGGCTCGAGGCCGTAAGGCGTGCCGGTCTCTATTGCCTTGAGCACGGCGCCGCCTCCCGTGAAGAAGTAATACTTTGAATTATCCTTTACCGACAGATATAAGCCGGGGCACAGGTCCTTGAACTCCTTGAGGGTATCCCCACCTCCGTAGAGCTTGTTCGCCTCCCTGTTCCTGTCTATCTTCCGATCCAGGGCCACGGACCCCTCGATGAAATGTGGTGTGTAGCCCATCACGGCATTCACGAAGATGGTCTTCGCTTCCTTTAAAGCCTTGGATATCTTTTCCTCCTCTAGGGATTCCCTGGTGATGTCCAGTATATAATTGATCTCAGTGCCTTCTTCGAAATCCGATACTTTCCTCTTTCTATATTTCCCGTCAATCTTCCCCTCCATTGTATCAGATTCGTAGATATACGGTGGCTCCAGAATCTTCTCCTTCCCCTTATCCATCTCCACCAGTTTCTTAGCCGTTTCCACCTCTCTCGTATCAACGCCCTTGATCTTTACGCCGTACTTTGCGCACAGGTAGGTGTTGTATATCAGCCCGCCGAGGATCAGGTTGTCCACCTTCCCGTATATCTCGTACAGCGGGTCTATCTTGGTGTTGTACTTGGCCCCTGCAACCACTGCCACGAAGGGTCTTTGGGGCTCCAGCACCTTGTACAGGTTGAGCATCTCCTGCTGCATCAGGTATCCCGCGAACGAGGGCAGGTGCCTGCTCACGTCGTAGGTGGACACATGGGGACGCCAGGAGCCGAACGCGTCGTTAACGAAAACGTCCGCCAGGCCTGCCAGCTGGAGTGCGAGGTCTTCCCTCTCCGCGTCATCGGAGGATTCCTCGCCCCTGAACCACCTGGTGTTGGGAAGGTAGATGGCCCCCAATTCCTTATTCCTCAGTCTCTTTATGGCAAGGTTGACCGAGGTGTCTATGCTCACCACGCCGTAGTCGTCGGTGTTGAACTCCGGGGTAAAGATCTCCGTGTACAACTTGTTCTCCAGGTATTCCACGATCGGTTTTACCGATGTACCCTCGTCTATCTCTATCTTGCCCGTGTCCTTGTCCCTCGGCCTGCCCACGTGGGTCATCAATATCGGTCTTCCACCCCTCTCAACTATATTGTATATGGTGCCGATGGTCCTGTCTATCCGAAAAGGGTCCTGCACCTCCCCGTTCTTAACCACGTTGTGGTCCACCCTGATGAGCACCACCTTGTCCTCCACGTCGGCGTGCTGAAGCAGGGGTAGCCTGGGATCCAAATCCTGTTGCAACTGAGTCACCTTCCTCTCCCTTTGTATGTTCTAGGGTTGATTTATCATTTTTTGTAGGTATTGAGTTATAAAGAGATCATCCAAGATAGACATTAAACTCTAATCCACCGGCCCCTCGTCATCGAAGCCCTGCCTCTGTCCGGTTCCAGCCATTTTTCTTAATTTATCGGGATGGAAGAGCATATCTATAACGTTTAGGGCGTGCTCCCTGGTCCTTCTCTCGGCCAGCCACTTCAGCTCCTTCTCGTTCTTGGCCTCGTCCGTGTGAACGAAAACCTCGATGATGTGCTTGCTGGATAATAATTGGGCCATGATTATGCCCTGTGACGCCTCGTGAGCGCACTGCTTGTCTATGTCCTCGGGCCCTGGCATGCCCAGCACCATGACCATGTCGCACCCCTGCTCCAGCAGTATCTTGGCCTCAACCGGCAGGTCCTTGACACCAGGCACGGTGCGGCGGATTATCTTCACACTGGCGTTATTTTTAAGTTCCTTCTCGGCAACCGCGCCCATATCCACCCTGGCAAAAGCAGTGTCCACTATGCCCACGGTCTTGCCCATGTCATCACCTTATCTTGTGTGTCTTCAAAGCGCCGGTTATCTTGATGTCCCTGCGGTGCAGCTCGTAGGTTATCGCGTCGGTGCTTCTCACCGGGATATCGGTGACCACCTGTAGCTTGTAGGCGTCCGGGTCCTTTCTCAAGATTATTGTGGCGGTCATCTGGGATTTTATGGTCTCGATCAACTCCTCCTTCAGAGGGCCGCTCTGGATGGCGAACATTGCCGTGACGTCGTTCCCCTTTATCTTGTGGCACTTGAGGTTGAGGGACTGCATGAACTCGTAGATCTCCTGCACCTCCTTTCCCATGAGCACGGAGGTCAGGCTGTGGAACGCCATCTTCATTGCCGGGGGTTCGTCGTACTGGGAACTTATTTCCTCAATGGCCTTCTCCAGCACATCGAGTATCTCATTGGTGTTGGTCCTGTCCTTTACGTAGAAGGTGTTATCGTCTTCGGCTGGCAGGTTGTTCTTTACAGAGAACGCGTCTATGTACTTGAGGAGCCCGTTGTTCTCGTAGCCCTGGATGTTGGGGACTATGACCTTCATCCTGTCCCTCACCGATTGGGTCTCGTCGTCCGTGGAGAAGTATATGCAGGGCATCTGTTTCCTAAGCCCGTCCACGAGGAACAATCTAAGGTATTTTTCCTCGCCTGTGTATTTGTTGCCGGTCAATAGGACGGAGGTATTGCGGGGGACCCCGTCGTAGAACAGGTCGTCCAAACGGCCTATGCCCGTGGAGATGTTGTCCGCGATCACCTGGGCCTCCTTGCTCTCCTCGATGGCGATCTCTTCCTCCATGATACCCTTCTGCTTCTTTCTGATCTCCCTCTCCTTCTTCCTGATGAACTCCTCCCTCTGCCTTAACCTGGCCTCGAGGTCCTCCATCTCCTTGTTCTTTTGCTGGATGACCGCTTTGATCCTGCCGATCTCCCCTCCGCTCACCCCCTTGAGCTTCTGGGCTATCTTCTTTCTTTCCTGCTCGAACCGGCGCCTCTCCTCCACCAGCCTCTCCTCCTTGCGCTTGAGTTTCTCTTCCAGATAGGAGAGCTCATCCTGTCTTTCCCTGAGCGTCTTCTCCAGGGCACTGATCTTGATCTCGTTCTCCTCTATGATATCGGCGGCCGCTTCGAGGTCCTCGTTCCTTCTCTTTAGTTTCTCGATGCGCCTCATGAATTCTTCCTTTTTCTTCTTCATCTCCATCTCGTACTTGCGCTTTAGCTCCATCTCCCTTTTCTTGACCTCGTGCTCCATCTGCAGCTTGAGGTCAACGTCGGAGAGGTCGCTGGTTGCCGAGGCCATCTTGGTGTCGAGGTTCTCCTCCATCTTCATGACCTCTTCCTCCCTTTGCTTGAGGTCCTCCTCCCGGTCCTTTAACAGCCCCTCCAGCTCGTCGAGTTTTTGCTTGTTCTCAAGGACCTCCCTTTCCTTTTTCTTTGCCTCTTTCTTTACATCCCTGATCTCTTTTTCCTTCTGCTGGAGCGCTTCTATCAGCTTGACCTCCTTGTCGGTGCCCGACTTGGCATCGGTGAGATCCGCCATGGTCTCGATCTTTGCCTCGGCCTCCCTGTATCTTCCCTCCATTATGCGCAGCTTATCCTTCAGGTCGGCGATCTGCTTGTCCTTTTCATTTATGGCGGCCTCGTATTCCTTGGGAGCGCCTTCCGGCATATTAGACCCGGAGCTTACCTTGTGGATGATATCCTTCTTCTCCCGGAGTATTGATTCCAATTCCTTGATCTTGTCCTCCCTCCTCCTCAGGTCCTCCAACTTCCTTCTGATGCTCTCCTCCTTCTTCATAAGCTTCTCGCGCATGGACTCTTCCCTTAGTTCAAGGGCCAGGTACTCGGTCGCCGTTTTTATAATAAGGTCCTCGTACTCCTCTTGGATGTCGTCGTCCTTCCTTCCCCCCTTATTCAACGCCGATTCCAGCTCGGACATCTTACCCTCCAGTGCGGATTCGAGCTTGACCGCAACGTCCTCCAATCCCTCGGCGTCCTCTATGTATTGTGATATCTCTTGAACAACGTTCTCTTTCACCTCCACCTCTCCCCCGTTCGGTGCTACCTCTGGCTCTTCTGAAGGCGGATTTTCGTCTACTTTCTCATCAGAACGCTTATCTTCTTTCCGAGCCATATACTAACGCATCCTGCTCAAGTATATATGCGGTATCGGATATATTACTTTTACCCCATTTGTATTCATGCCCAAATCAGAATATTCTGGCCCCCCAAATAACTCAAAGCGGTCAAAGGCAAGTATCACGGTCTGTTAAGTCCCGAAAAGGTTAAAACCCCTCAATAGTATATATTACCTTATTATGTTATATGTACCTTTAGGTCGGAAATAGGGAAGGTGAAAATATGAATATGAGTACAGAAAGGAAGAGGATTCTTTGTTTGTTGATAGTGGCCATGATGTGTTTTACATCTCTATTCATCATTGGAGGAGAGAACGAGAAGATTTTACCCGAAAAGGAACAAAAAAAGACGGGGAATTACGTAGTATCGAGCGGGGGGTTGACCACAAGGGGGACCTCGCGAGGTCCAATACTGATAACAAGTGACAGCGATTTCACAAGTGGAAACGGCGTGATCAATCCGGGCGCAGGTGGCACGGAGATCGACCCTTACGTCATCGAGGGGTGGGACATCGAGGCCACGTCCCAGAACGGGATAGAGATAAGGGACACACTGGCTCACTTCGAGATAAGGGACTGTAATATTAGCAACGGGGGCGCGAGCTATTACGGTATATACCTGGCGAACCTGAAAAACGGCGGGGG
>CAZUZU010000061.1:0-4579 GCA_964624865.1 uncultured archaeon | reverse complement strand
TGCGGCCTCACAAATAACTCGTTCAATTTGTACGGATGGAACGTTACCAATGTCTACGTTGAAGACTGTACCATGAACAATTCTGACCTGGACAATCTCAGGTTCACGTCGGGAAGCATGGACGTGAACATATTCAACAACACAGTTGGAAAGGCCTCGGCAGGGGACAGCGGTATTTGCATTCATGATTCCAGCTGGTTCGAGATCGCTGGGAACGACATAAGTAATATCTCCTACGGCCTCTACATGTTTAACTTCAGCGATTTGGATTCGCATCACAACTACTATTACGACGAGGTTGGCACAACTGATGCCATTTACGTGGACGGCGGTTCGAACAATCATTTCCACGACGAAACCATTGACGGCTATAACGCAGGCATCTATCTCACCGGAACACAATATGCACACTTCCAGCATATCAACATAACCGGTACGGATTCAACGGGAATGGATCTTGTGAACTCTGATTTCTGCACCTTGAACGAATCGGAGATAAGCAACTGCCCCTCCTATGCTATCACATGCGATATTGACAGCACTAACAACGAGTTCGCCAGAAATAATTTCTATAATATAAACGGAGGGGGGTCCAGTTACTATGTTGATGATAACGGCATAAATTCATGGAACGACTCCCAGGACGGCAATTACTGGGACAACTACCAAATACGTTATCCCGCTGCGGGAAACGACGGGCATGTGTGGGACACGGCCTATACCATGAACGGCTCAGGAGGAGGGGCCGACGGGTTGCCTCTGGTGGATCCATGGGAACCAAAGGCAGGCGGGGGCCCGGTATACATCGAGGGCGATTCCAACTTTACCTCGGAGAACGGGGTGGTCGGGGGTTCCGGAACCTGGGACGACCCCTATCTCCTCAAGGACCGATACATCGGTGACGTGGAGGCACACGGAATAGTCGTCAAGAACACCACCGCTAGTTTCGAGATAATAAACTGCACCGTCGAGGGGGACGATACCATGGACGGCATCCTGCTTTATAACGTCTCCAATGCATTGGTAACCGAGTGTGATATTATTAACAAGGAATACGGCGTCTACATTGAAGAATCCTTTAACGTTACCGTGAACCGTAGCTATATGGACAACTGCAGTCAGAACGGGATATACATTATATCCATGTCGGATACAAAGACCAACATATCACATAACGAGATCAGGGACTGCGGAATGTACGGGGTGGACATCGCAATGGGCTCCGGTGTTTACGCCGGTCTGAATAATTTCTTTAACAATAACATGGGCACACTCCAGGCCTATTCAATGGACGGGGGCAATTACTTTAACTTCTCCACCCAGGGAAATTACTGGAGCGACTACGAGGAAAGTTATCCCTCCGCCGATAATGACGGCATGGTATGGGACACCCCCTACATGGTAGACGGGGGTATGGATGTCAACGACAGCTTCCCCCTGGTTGGCCCCGTGGGCGGAAAACCGCCCATGGAGACCCATGCCCCGATACGTATCAACGGGAACGCTGATTTCATCCCGGAGAACGGTGTGCGCGAGGGCAGCGGCGTAAAATCAGACCCGTATATAGTCGGAGGATGGGATATTGACGGAACAGGGAGCGGTTACTGCCTGTACATAGGCAACACCACCGACTACTTTATCGTAAAGGACTGCTTCCTGCACAATGCCACCGGCGGGTTCGGCTCTTACAATTGGAACTCCAGCATTGCACTTTATAATGTGTCTTTCGGAAGGATAGAGAACACCAATTGTTCCGGCAGCATATTTGGCATCTATATGGGCTCCGTGTCGGAAGAGAACGAGATATTCAACAACACTTTCCATTCCAATGACGTGCACGGTGTCTATATTTGGCAGGCCAATACAAACAACATAACCGAGAACGAATTCGAGAAGAACGGGGGGAGAGGCGTGTATCTGGGCTCCGGGGACTTCAACGAGATATATCATAATGATTTCATCAAAAACAACGGGGGCGGGGTACAGGCCTACGACGACGGCTCGAACAATTACTGGGACTACGATATGGAGGGGAACTACTGGGACGATTACGAGGAGAGATATACGGCCGCTAACAACGACGGCCATGTATGGGACACGGCTTACGCACTCGACGGTGGGGCCGGTGCCCAGGACAACTTCCCGCTGGTGAACCCCTACGGCTCATCAGGAGGCCCGGATTTGGAGAGCCATGTGCCCATCCGTATAGACGGCGACGCCGATTTCACCGCCGGCAACGGTGTGGTGGCCGGAACAGGATCGGAGGGCGACCCCTACATTATCGAGGGCTGGGACATCGACGGGTCCGGCGCCGGCTCGGCAATATACATAGGTAACACCACGGCCCATTTCGAAATACGCAACTGCGATCTGCACGATGCGAACGGCCATCCCGGCATGTATTATTGGAACGCGGGCCTAGCCATGTATAACTCGAGCAATGGCGCGGTGGTCAAAAACAGGATAGTATACAATGCGGACTACAATGTTTATGCGGAGCTCGTGGTGAACGTCGGTGTAACGGACAACAACTGCTCGGAGAGCTATTACTCCAACATCTATTTCATGGAGGCCGACGGCGTCGACGTAATCAACAATACCTGCGTGGGCTCTGACATGGACGCTGGCATATACCTGGGTCTTGTTAATGACAGCGTAATCAAGTTCAATGACTGCAGGGACAGCGGTATGGACGGGATGTTCGTGTACAACTCCTCCTACGCGGAAATTGTCGGTAACAGGTTTACAAACGCAAGCGGATACGGGCTTTATCTCGACGACCTCTCCCATGATATCGCGGTCCATCACAACAACTTCGTAGAGAACATGGGGGGAACGAGCCAGGCATATGACGACGGAGGGAATGCATGGAACGACACGGCTGGCGAGGGTAATTACTGGTCAGACTACGAAACGCAATACCCGGCCGCTAACAACGACGGCCATGTTTGGGACACCCCCTATGTATTAGAAGGAACCGCCGGTGCCCAGGACAACTTCCCGCTGGTTAATCCAACCTATTACCCGAGTATCAAGATAATGTTCCCTGTTGACGGCGGATATCACAGCGAAGTAACGGACGTAAACGGTAAATACAACGTTACCCCGCCCATGACACTTGATAATATCAAGCTGGCAATAAGGAACCATTCGAGCGGTGAATGGTGGAACGGCACCGGCTGGCAGCTCGGCGAGTGGTGGAATTTCCTATCTCCCACCAATGATACGGTCTGGGAATACATGTCAGTTCCCGGGTGGGATGACGGAATATACTACAATGTCACTGCCAAGATCATGGACAGCGAGGGCCACCAGAGCAAGGACAACGTGTTGTTCGGCTACGACATCTCCCCGCCCGGCTCATCCATTACGACCCCAATGGACGGCGAGACCCTCTCCTCCCTACCGGAGATCAGCGGAACAGCGTCCGACAGCTTCAGTGGGGTGGAAAGGGTGGATATAACCATCCGGAACCAGACCACGTCCGACTACTGGGACGGTTTCGATTGGGTGGCCATATCGGCCTGGCTCACCACCGATTATCTCGGCGGGACCTGGAACTATACCCAGTTGCCTTTGTGGCAGGAAGGAACCTCTTACCTGATAAGGTCCAGGGCCACCGACATTGCGGTGAACCAGGAGTTCCCGGGCCCCGGTAACATGTTTACTTACAGCAGCGGCAGGCCAGAGATAACAAATATCAACTACCTGCCCTCCCAGACCATTCCCCAGGGCTCGGTTCTCAATATCTCGGCGGATATATATGACACAGTGAACGTAACTGATGTTAGGATCAATATCACGGGGCCGGGCGGCTTCACACCGGTAAACACCACAATGTCGGAGGGTGTTGCAGATAATTATTATTACGCTGCCAGCTACTCGGATATCGGGACCTACGATTTCCATATATCGGCAATGAACGAGCTAGGTATATGGAACAGCTCCGGCGGCCACAACTTCTACGTGGGAGACGACACCTGCCCCTCGATATTCGACAACAGCCCTGTGATTGCAACGGCTGGTCAGAGCTATATTTTCAATGCCACGGTAACGGACAATACCGAGGTCGATATGGTATACGTGTACTACTGGACCGACGTGAGCACTGCCGCCAATAACACGATGATGGACACGGGCAACGGCTACTACGAGTGGGACATACTAATACCGGGCGGAGCAACGCTGCTCTATTACAACATATCCGCCAACGACACCTCGGACAACTGGGCACAGACAGGCCAGACGGACATCCCCACCGACGACCTGGAGGCCCCGATTGCGGACGCCGGCCCGGATCAAAGCGTGGACGAGGACGCCCCGGTGATATTGAACGCCTCCGGGTCCCATGACAATGTGGGTATAGATAATTACACCTGGACGATTGAAGGGGGCCATTACTATGGTGAGGAGGTAAAGTACACCTTTGCGGACCCGGGAAGCTACGAGGTGACCTTGGAGGTTTCCGACCCAGGGGGCAATTACGGCAACGATTCCTGCATAATCACTGTGAACGATGTCACCCCGCCCAAAGCCAATGCCGGCCCCGATCAGATGGTTAACTCCGGTACTGTTGTGA
>CAZUZU010000060.1:10788-15147 GCA_964624865.1 uncultured archaeon | reverse complement strand
TCGCCCCCGCTCTAAAAGCTCATCCGATAAAGACACGGGCTCGGAGTGGATAGTGGAATCGGAAGAAGAAGATGAAGAGGACGATTGGATGGATTTCTAATCCCCGGCCATCTCTTTTTTTATCCAGCCAACCGTTTTTCCGAGACCGGTCTCCAGGTCGACTTCGGGTCCCCATCCAAGCATCTTCCTGGCCTTGGATATGTCCGGCCTCCTCTTGGTGGGATCGTCAGGGGGCAGGGGATAGAACTTCAGCTCTGATTCGGACCCCACCATATCCTTTATCATGTTGGCCAGCTCGAGGATGGTTATCTCATTGGGGTTGCCTATGTTCTTGGGCTCCACGTGAGGCGACGCCATGAGCTTTGTAAGGCCGTCAACCGTGTCCGACACGTAGCAAAAGCTCCTTGTCTGGGTCCCGTCCCCGAATATGGATATGTCCTCGTTCTTCAGGGCCTGGGATATGAAGGTGGGAATGACCCTTCCGTCCATTACCCTCATTCCCGGGCCGTAGGTGTTGAATATTCTTACTATCTTCGTCTTCGTTCCGAACTGGCGGTGATATGCCATCATCAGGGCCTCTCCGAACCTCTTGCTCTCATTGTAGCACGACCTTACCCCCGTGGGTGAAACGTTGCCCCTGTACTCCTCGCGCTGGGGATGTTCCAGCGGCTCTCCGTATGCCTCGGAGGTGGAGGTAAAGAGCATCTTCGAGTCCTTTTTTCGAGCCAGGTCCAGCAGGTTCCTGGTGCCAAGGGAATTGGCCAGAGCGGTCTCCACGGGATACTTCACGAAGTCACGGGGGCTCGCCCTTGAGGCCAGGTGATATATCTCGTCTATCCCGCCCTTCACTTCAACGGGCAGGGTTATATCGTTTTCCAGAAACTCGAAACCGGGGCCGTCCATGTGCTCCCTTATATTATCCAATCTGCCGGTGCCCAGGTTATCCAACACCACCACGCGGTTCCCTTCCTCTACCAGCTTCGAGACCAGATGGCTGCCTATGAAGCCGGCGCCCCCTGCCACAAGGATCCTTTTGCCCAAGACGCTCACCTTTTACTTGAAGAGCTCGTCCAGCTCGTCCTTATCCTCCTCTTCGCCCGGCCCTTCGTCCAGCTCGAATATATCATCCTCGCCCTCCTCGCCAGTGTATTCCGCGCCTTCGCCCTCGGTCATGGGGGGCAGGCTCTCCTGTTGCTCCTCCGGTCCTCCTCCCAGCTCTTCCTGCTGTGGTCCTTGCAGCTGGCCGGTGGGGTCGTATAGCCCTGTCGATTCGTCCACCGAGTAGGTCTCCTCGCTGAACATGTACTGGTCCTCCATGACCTGATCCTGGGACATCTCCCCGCCCCCGGCCGTCATGGCCGCCTTTGCCGCTTCCGCGTCGAGAACGGCCTGGGCCTGCTCCTCGCTTACCGAGCCCAGCCTCATCCTCTCCTGCATCCTTCTCTTCTCCTCGTCCCTCTCCATCTTGATCTCGCTGTACTTGATTATGCCGAACGTTGCCGCAAAGGTGATTCCCAGCACGGCCAGGGCAAGTATGAGGATGAGGGAATTGACGCTCATCGCCTCCCCGTTCTCCTCCCCGTTGCCCGAGGCCACGTTGATGGGCGGCAGTGAGAACGAATCAACCTCCGAGCCGGAGGAATCCTCCACCTTCACGGAGTAGTCGCTTCCCTCCTTGGCGGTGGCGTTGAAGTAAACATTGGTGGCGGCTCCGGGTCCCAAGCTGGGAATGGTGGCCCGGTCCACCTCTTCGCCGTCCTGGAACAGGCTGACCTTCAGCGCTGTGACAGTGAGGTCCCCGTTGTTCTCCACCTTCACCCCGAACTTGATCTTCTCTCCCGGTTTGGGTTTGGGGGGTGATATACTGATCGGTATCACGTTGATGCCTGCCGATGTTGTGCCCGTGACCCTGACAGTGAATGTTTCCTCGCTGGTCAATGAGCCGTCGCTCACCTCGAGCTTTACGGTGTGGTCCCCGGGGCCCAGGCCGCTCTTTTCGTATTTGGCGCCGGAGCTTATCTTCTTGCCGTCCAGGTACCAGGCGTAGCTAAGGGTCTCATTGTCCGGATCCGTGGAGTCCGACCCGTCCAGGTGCAGGATGTCACCCGCCTCCATCTCCCTCTCCTCCTCCGTTGGCGCGGTGATCACTATCACGGGCGCGCGGTTGACGTTCTCCACCACCACTGTCCACTCTATGCCGATCTTGTTCTCCCCGTCCGAGACCTGGACGGAGATTGTAAAGGGCGAGTTATCGGAGGAGAGGTCGCCGGTGTGGCTTGGTTCGAAGGTGTAGAAACCGCCTTCGTTGCCCATCTTTACCTCCATTATGTCCCCGTTCACCTTCCAGATGAACGTGAGGTTGTTCCTTTCGCCCATGTCCTCCTCTCCCTCTGGCCACCCGTCGTCTATCTGGCCGTTGTAATTGAGGTCGTCGTCCTCGTCGTAGGCGGCCACCGTGAACTCCAGGCTACCCTCCTCGTCTATCTCGTGCTCATCGTCCGGGCTGGGCGTCTTTGATAAAATGGTGGGCTCGTGGTTCACGGACATTACGGTTATTTCCCATTCCACCGAGTCCATGGCGTCGCTGGAGTCCCTTACCAGCACCTCCAGGGTATGTGACCCGACCAGGGTTCCGTTGCAGTAGAGGGTGTAGGTGTCCCCTCCCGCCCCGTCAATGGATTCGTCGTCCCAGTACCAAACGTAGAACAGCTTGGCCTGATCGGCATGGTCCTCTTCCACCACGTTGATATTGAATTCCTGGACGCTGTCCTGGTTCAACGTGAGGTCCGTGGAAAGGGGAGAATAAGAGGTGATCTCAGGCGGTCGGTTCGTGTTCAGGACCCTGACCACCCAGGCCCGGAAGATCTCGTGCGGTCCGGAGCTCACGTTTATCCTGAGCTCGTACCTGCCCTCGTCCTCGTAGCCCGGGGAAAAGGTAAATTCGGTGCCCGTCTCCCCTGAGACGGGCTCCCCGTCCAGGTACCACTGGTAGGATATTTCCTCTCCCGCCACCACCCCGACGTCCACGTCGGAGGCGTTGACGGAGAAATCCTTGCTGTTTCCCTCCTTCACGGTGACCTCCTCGCTGCTCGGGTTGGAATCGTCTATCCGCGGGGGTTGGTTCACGTTCTCCACGTTCAGGCTCCAGGTGAAGTCCGTGCTCAGCCTTCCGGTGCCGTCGTCCACCATCACCATTATATTGTAGTTGCCCTGGCTCTCCCAGTCCCCTGTGGTGTCGAAGGTAAAGCTGGGCGAGTTGGAGGGCTGCCGGTTCCCGTTCACGTACCAGCTGTAGCGCAGGGTGTCGTAGTCCGGGTCCCTGGCGGTTATATTGAAGTCCTTTCTGCTGCCCTCCTGCATGTCCGTGGGGCTCTCCGGCCGGTGATATGTGATTATCGGCGCCCTGTCCACGTCAACAATCACGGTGGCGGGCACGGACCAGTGGTCCTCGTCGTCCATGGCCTGGAAATAGACCGTGTGAATGCCCACCCCCAGTCCGGGGTAGGTTACGGCCGCCCCGGTACCAAGAAGCCCGAAGTCGGTTGGATTGTCCTGGTTCGCGTGGCCCCATCTGAATTCAGCTATGGTGCCCGAGCCTCCCGAGGCCTCCCCCTCAAGGTCAAGGTCGCTGCCGAACTCCAGGACCATGTCGCCGGCGGGCTTGGTTATGGTGGCGCTCGGAGCGCTTGCGTTCGGGTTCACCGTTACGGAGGTCTGGTTGAACGGCGACCAGAAATTGCCACCGTCCTCCCTCACCCGGAACAATATGACGTTCTCTCCCGTCTTCAGCCCGTTGTAGATGAAGTCCGCCGAGGTGTTGATGAGCTCCGGTATGCCGGAGCACAGGGCGTACCACTCGTGGGCTGTTATGTTGTCCCCCTCCCTGTCGTGGCCGTGTCCCTGGAAATGCACGCTCTCTCCCTGGGTAACCGTCAGCGGGTCTATGTTGTCTATCCTCGCCTCCGGCGCGGACTGAACGATCAGCTGGGCGGTGTCCTCAAGGCTCCAAACGTTGTGCTCGTCCTCCACGGTGAGGGATATGGTGTGAGTGCCTATGCTCAGGCCGGATGTTTTTAGCTGGGGATTGGAACCCACGTACAACTGGCCGTCTATGTCGGAGGTCCAGTTGTACTGCAGGATGGTGTCCCCGTCGTCGTCGTGACCGCTGGCGTTAAGCGTTACCTGGGCCCCGGATAGTGCGGGCGAGGGCTTTATGTCGTCTATCTGGGCCACGGGCCGTAGGTGAACGACCACCGGCTGACCTGGGGATACCCAGGGGCAGTAGCTGCCGTAATCGTCCTTCATCCTGAACTGCGGATAATACTCGCCGATCTCGGGATACTGGTAGGCGGCGTCCCC
>CAZUZU010000060.1:0-10778 GCA_964624865.1 uncultured archaeon | reverse complement strand
GTTGTCGGTGCTTGTGTAATCCTCCGCCTCCATGTTCCCGTCCCCGTCGAAGTCCCACTGATATTCGGTAACGGTGCCGTCGGGGTCCGACCCGGTGCCGGAGAAGGTGAAAGTGGTGCCAAGCAGCGCCGTCATCGGGGTTACGGTCAGGTTGGTGACCTGGGGCGGTGTGTTGGGAACGAACACCCTGACGTCGTCTATGTACCAGCCGTCCGCGTTGGAATTGGGGTAGTCATCCGACGCGAAATGGAAACCGAACCTCACGTCCGAGTTTCCTCCCAGGGAGGACACGTCGAAGGTGACCTCGCTCCAAGAGGTGTGATCCCTCTCGAATCCGTACTTGCCCCCCAGGTAGTTGTTGTAGGTGCTTGAAATGGTCCCGTCGTAGTTGCCCTGGTTGTTCTGCGAATCGAGCTGGCTCCAGCTGCCGCCCCCGTCGGTGGAGTACTCCACTATTCCCCCGTCGTAACCGGAATAGGATTCCACGTCCATGTAATGGTAGAACGCCATGTAGGCCTCGCTGTACCCGCTCAGGTCCACCCCCGTGGCCATGCGCAGGATGGACTCGTCGTTGTCCGCGTAATTGCCGCTGCTGTCCGTGTTTGAGTTGCCGGGGGAGTTCGATTTGGAGGTTGTAAGCCCGTCCCAGTTGGTGTAGCCCCAGTCGGCGTCTCCCGACTCGAAATCGTCGAACCACACGTCCATGGTGGCCCTGCATTTTTTATGTACCGGATACGGGGCCTTGTCCCTGGATACGGCGGACTCCGATTCCAAGGAATCCGTCAGGGTAACCGGTATGAGCATGATAATGCAAACGATCAATAACACGGGTATCGTATATCTAATGTTCTGCCTGGACTGCATACGCCATCACCTATCTCTGGGTATTATACATATATATTTTACTTATTAAATTTACTCTTGGGTCCACAACCTATTTCAGCGGGGATTTGCTTGCCAGTAACGGTCCTGACAGTAGTTGTCGGGATCATGTATGCATATGCTGTTGCTCCGTTACGGCTCGGCCCTTATATGCTTACATTCCTACGAATCCGAGACGGTGCATTTAACATAAAATATATATCCTATTAACAAATCAGGAAACATGTGGTATCATGTACATGTACTATGATCAGGAACAGGAGATAATGGGCGGCATGATCAACTATGCCGCAAAGAAATGGAAGGACAACGTTGCAATTCATTGGAAGGACCAAAAGATCACCTTCGCCCAGCTGGACAAGATGTCCTGCGATTTTGCCAAGGGGCTGCACGCCAGGGGTATACAACAGGGGGACCGGATAGGCCTGTGGATGCACAACCATCCGGAGTGGGTGGTGGCCTGGTTCGGCATATCGAAGATCGGCGCCGTGGTGGTCCCGTTGGACTACTGGTACAAGCCAAAGGAGGCGGAATACATACTTCACCACAGCGGCGCCCGCGGCCTGGTGATATCGGGATCGATGCTCGGCGTCGACTTTCCCGGCATGATATCGGACATCAGGCGCAATCTGCCCGGCCTCTACCTGACCATAATAAAGGGGGAAAAGACGGAGGGGTGGATGACCGAGTGGGAGGAGCTCATAGAATCCGGAAGCCACCTGACCAGGGAAGAGATGGAAGTTCATACCAAGGAGATCGACGAGAACGACACTGATTTCATCCTCTACACCTCCGGGACCACCGGCAAGCCAAAGGGCGCCTGCCTGAGCCACTACAACGTGCTCAGGAACGCCTGGGACGTGGGTGCAAAGCTCAGGACCGTAGAGGAGGACAACGTCCTCGTGCCCGTGCCTTACTCCCACTGCTTTGGCAACACCCTTGCCCTCACCATGGCCGTTTTGAGGGGGGCGGCCCAGACTCCCATGCTGGAATACAGCCCGGAAAGAGCCCTTCAGATGATAGATCAATACGGGTGCACCATGCATCACGGGGTGCCCACCATGTTCATCAGGGAGCTCCACGCCTTCAGGGACGGCGATTATTCGCTGAAAACCTTGAGAACGGGTATAATGGCGGGGGCGCCCTGTCCCTACGAGACGGTGAAGGCGGTGCTGGACGAGATGAAGTGCAAGGTGCTGATAGCATACGGTCAGACAGAAGCCTCCCCGGTGATCACCATGACCTCTTTCTGGGACACGCCGGAGATAATGGCCTCCACAGTTGGAAAGATGCTCCCTGGCATGGACGTCAAGATCGTTGACCCGGAAACGGGGAGGGAACTGCCCCTTGGCGAGCAGGGCGAGCTGTGCGCGAAGGGCTACAACGTGATGAAGGGCGGTTACTTCAAGCAGCCCGACCTGACCTCGGGCGTCATTATCGACGGCTGGCTGCACACGGGGGACCTGGCCGAGGTGGACGAGTTCGGTTACTTCAAGATCACGGGCCGGGCAAAGGATATGGTCATAGTGGGCGGCTTCAACGTGTTCCCCAGGATAATAGAGGAGCACATAATCACCCATCCGAAGGTCAAGGAGGTGGCCGCTACCGCCGTCAAGGACGAGGACCTCGGGGAAGTGGTCGGCGTTGCCGTTGTTCCCGGGGACGGCGAGGACGTCGAGCCGCTGGAGATAGTGGATTTCTGCTACGATGAGATGGCCTCCGCCGCGGTTCCCAGGTACGTCGCGGTGGTGGAGGAACTGCCCATAACCGGCAGGGGCAAGGTGCAGAAGTTCAAGCTCAAGGAGCGGCTGGACGACATGGCGGAGCACGGTGAGCTGAAAAAGATCGTTCCCACCGCTGTGAAGAAGAAAAAGTGAAGGGGCGGCGCACTCGCCCATATCTTTCAGGATGTATATGGTTTGGTGGGGAGTTGGGGCGGTTTGGATTTATTGAGCCGGGCGGGGAGTGGGTGTGTTTCTATTTAGTGCCCGCGCCGGGATTCACCCCGGGCCCTAAATCCCTGCCCGGCGGGTTGGGGCCGTGTTCCTCCAACTGTTTTTTTATTTCTTCTTTTCTTTGGTCTTCTCACCTAACTCTTCAATGACCTCTTCTATCTTGTGTAAGAATTTCCTTGCGCTCTTTATCACGTCAGCGGCCTCTTCCTTGGATACGGAGACATCGATGCCGTAGTCCGCGCTCTCGCGAATGTTCCTTGCCTGCGAGATCGACCTCCCGTAGATCTCCTCCACGTAACCCTCTTTTACGAATTCCAGCCCGAATCTCGTTATGAGCCCGCTGTGGGTCTTGGGATATATCTCTTGGGTGGACAGAAGAGCGCGTGCCGCAAAATACATGGAATAATATGCTCTGCCCGAGGCGTCCTCGAAAAAACCTCCCCTGAACAGATATTCCGCAGACTCCAGCTTGCTCCTTGCCTTCTCCAATAACTCGTCAATAAGCAATATCTATCCCCTCTTCCCCGACATTCCTTAGAAAGGGGTCTCCCTTCCTTTTCAATTCCCCAACCTGTTCCGGGGTGAATATTTTGAGGGAAATATACGATTCCGTTTGCAGCAGTACCCTGAAGGCGATCTCCTCCAGAGAGTGCCACCCGTCCAATCTCTTTCCCTTCCACACCACCAATATGTCTATGTCGGAATCCTCGTTGGCCTGGTCTCTTGCCACGGAGCCGAAGAGAATCACGTCCTCTATCTTGTTCCCGTACTTGGCCAGGGCCTCCTCCTTGAACAGATCGACGGCACGACGATATCTCCCGGGTATATCGGTGATCTTTCCGTAGTTCATCCAAATCGATCATAATTATCCCTTTATTGATATTTATATGTTTGTATCTTTCAGGATGTATATGGTTTGGTGGGGAGTTGGGGCGGTTTGGATTTATTGAGCCGGGCAAAGGACGCTATCCGCAGCACGTTGGGCGAGACGCTTGACATACAGTGGAAAAAACCCTCGTCCAGAAGGTTGGAGCACATCCGCTACCTCCCCGACCTGGAGGCGGAGGGCAAGACACAGCGATTGCTCATCGAGGTAAAGAACTCGGGTGAACCGAGTCGCCCAATTTGCAGCCTATGGTCCGTCCATCAGGGACAAATATTCCGACACCCAACTGATCCTGGTCGCACCTTTTGTTAGCGAGAGGGGCTGCGACCTGGTCAAGGAGATGGATATCGGTTTTGTGGATCTTGAAGGGAATGCATATGTGAAGTTCGGGGGAGTTCTGGTAGAGCGGTACGGCCCCAGGAACAAAAAAAAGGAGAAGAGGATACAAAAGAAACTCTTTTC
Organism: uncultured archaeon; assembly: GCA_964624865.1. Lineage (GTDB taxonomy): Archaea > Thermoplasmatota > Penumbrarchaeia > CAZUZU01 > CAZUZU01 > CAZUZU01. The sequence goes on along the minus strand of CAZUZU010000060.1, from coordinate 6,593 downwards.
CAGAAAATCAACATGGATCATCCGAAAGATGCTTGTAGATCGTGATCGAAGCTGGAAGACCCAAGAGTTGGCCAGCGCTGCTACCGTAAGTCTAGGCATGGTTTACAAGGTCACCGAACGTTTGGAAGCGGAGGGATATATAGAGAAGTCTCGGGGTGCTATTTCGCTGCTTAAACCCGGCGAACTGCTCGATGCATGGTGCGAGGCGTATAGATTCCGGGAGGAGGAGACGGTGGGATACTACAGCCCGGATGAAACCCGGGAACAGGTTTTCAAAAGACTGGCCAAACTCCCCTCGGACCCCTATGCTCTGACCTTGGGGGCCGGAGCATCACTGATAGCACCCTTCGTCCGATCTACGGACACGCATCCGTACGTTAATATGACCCCCGGTGGGGCGGAGGATGCCTTGAGCCTTGGTCCGGTGGAGTTCGGAGGGAACGTTCACATCGTTACTCCCTCGGACCACGGGGTTTTTCTTGATACCCAAAGGGTAAGGGATCTGACGGTTGTTTCGAATATACAGCTCTACCTGGACCTCTATGACTATCCTCAGCGGGGCAGAGAGCAGGCGGAATTTCTAAGAGAGGAGGAGATGGACATATGATCGAAAGATCAGCGAAGCACTACGGAATAGGACTTGCTGCCGCCTCGTTCTCAGCTTTGATAGAAATATGTAGGACATTGCGCTCCTACAGAGATTCGATAGTCCTGGTGGGCGGATGGGTTCCTTACCTTCTAATAGAAAAATATGGCAGGGGCGATTTCGCTCATGTCGGATCGATAGACATCGATCTCGCAGTGGACCCGAAAGGAATAGATGCGGAGAAATATGCCACGATAGTGGAACTAATCAGGGAAAGGGACTACAAACCCCGGCTTGATAAGAACGGAGATCCGATTCTTTTCAGCTTCAGCAAGGAGCTAATCTCCACGGAGGATGGACGACCATACAAGATATGGGTGGATTTTCTAACCGCCCGGGGAGAGCGGGGGAGGGCGATTTGCCTGCAAGGGTTGCGGAAGGATGTGAGATCGCTTTTGAACACAATATTGAGATTAGAATCGAAGGTGTGTTGCACGGGGGTCAGTATTCTCGATATCCCCGGTTGCCCGGGTATGAAAGGTATTACCTTGGGTGAGCGATACAAAGAAAAAGATGCGTATGATATCTATTCGGCGGCAACACAGTGTCTGGGGGGCGGTGCCGAGGTCGCCGGGCAGGTAAATGGGTTTCTTGGCGAGGAACTGATGAAAAGAGGGATAGATTACATTAAAGAAAAATTCAGGACCCAGAGGTCCCACCTGGGCAGCCTTGTTTATGGAGCCAAATGATGAAGAGAAGAGAAAAAGGGTACAAGCCAAGGTTTTTGTGGAGATGCGTAGATTCCCGGGGGGCTTGTAATCCGTAGAGTAAGCAGGTTTGGTCCGATATTTCTTGCCAATCCCCGGGATGAATCATAAGTTCCCGTGCCACAACGCGTCGATGATCGGTGTTACCGAGATATTGGGCTCTTTTTTCACGTAATCCTTTCTTCCGCCGTAGATCAATATCCCCTGGCCGACATCGTATTTCTCCATGAACCGGGCCAGTGTCCTGTAAGTCCCGGACCTTACCTTCTTGCCGGATTTCACCTCGATGGGAATCACGGTCTTCCCTTCGATCTTTAGAAAATCGACCTCCCTGCCCTTCTTGCGCCAGTAATGTTCCAGCCCGAAGTAGGTCCTTACAAGGCATTCGTACACCTTTCCTTTGTCTATATCGTGTTTGTAGGGGGCTGCAAGTGCGATATGGTAGGGATAGACCCGTTTGAGTTTCCTGGATTCCGCCATTATCGAAGGCCTGAAGTTCCTTACCAACTTTATCAGGCGTGCGAACTCCAGGTAATGGAGGTGGTCCGAGATAGCTTTTTTAGAGACGTGCATGTCCCGGGAGAGGCTGTCCAAGTTCAATGTCATTCCCACCTCGTGCATGAATATGTTCAGCATGCTCCGGGCCAGTTCCGGCCGGAAATTTCTCTCGATCTGGGGCAGGTCCGCGTAAACGATCTTTTCGATCACTATGCTGTTTATGTATTCCAAGGTCCTTGCCTCGTCCTCGAACTTGATGATCTCGGGGAACGGGTGGTTGACGAACCTGGGGAATAAATAATCTATCTCGTCCCGGTACAGGTCAAGGTTCCCGATCTCCTTTTCCAGGTACATTTCCGCGTATTCCCTTAGGCTCAGAGGCAGCATGTCGATAAAGAAGTACCTGCCTGCCAGGTTCCTTACCGCATCTTTCTCCATTCTCAAGCTTGCCGAACCGCTTATTACGAACTTGATATTGGGATGGCTGTCGTAGAATATCTTGATCTTCGAGGACCAGCCCGGCAGCTTTTGTATCTCGTCGAGATAGACGTATATCTTTTCCGTCTTCCAGTTGATATCGGTGAGTTTACGATACTCCCTGAAGACATCGAGCAACTCGTCCACCCTCTCATCGAACGTTAAATAGAGTATGTTCTTCGGGTTCGTTCCGTGGCTTATCAATCTTTCAATGGACTGATACATCATGGTGGTCTTTCCCACCCGTCTCAATCCGGTTATCAACACCGCCTGCCTTTGAGGGAGGAGTTCCTCCAGGGCGTCGAAGTAGGTCCTCTTGTAAGGCTTGGACTTTTCCGGGCTGACCGAACCTTCCAGCCACCAATCGTTAAGCAGAGGCAGCAGCTCTCTTATCTCCATAATGCAATAATATGCGGAACGAATATATAAATTATTCGTTCCGATTTCGAAACGAATATGCGTCTTATTCGTTTCATTTTCGAAACGAACGTGCGAGACGGCGCTGTTGGCGCCCGCACGGCGGGAAGCTTGAGCATTCACTACAGAGCCATCCCGGACCCCAATATGGCAGTTGTCATCCAACACGGGTGACAGATGTCATCGCCCGCCCTAAATAACCATTGGTCTACTATGCCGTCCCGTGATTACCATGTGCCCCAAATCCCTGCCCGGCGGGCTATATATCGGTAATGATGTCGTTCACCTTCTCTTCCAGGTCTGACTGGTTCTCCTCGTTGAAACCATGCCTATCTATGGCATTCGGATCCGATATCGCTCTCTCCAAAGCGTGCTTGAAGCATTCCCCGAACCCGTGTTCCTTCACGATACCAAGGAGCAGATCCGGTCTGATCTCGCAAGAGGAAATAATGGAGATGATATCAAATCGATCTTTTCTTACCTTGTCTTTCTTGAAGATATCACCGACGCCCGTTTTCACGTCATAGTTCCTGTCCCATGCCGCCTTTGCCTTCAATACGAGAAGTGCTTCGGGGTCCGGAATGAAGATCTCTCCATCCTCAAGTTGGACACTTCTTTGGTTCTTTACCGCTGTAGACCACGGTACCTCGATATTTCTACCGTGGACGAGATTCTTGTCCTGAAGAGTGCATACATCTAGGTACGTTTCCGACTCTGGATTGCCCGGTTCAAGATACTTTACCCATTCCGCCTCTCCGAACGCCTTTTTTCTCGTATCCGTTTGTTGCCAGATAGGGATTTATCACCTTGTCCCTTATCTCCCAGCCGGGCAGAACGACATCGATGTCCACCGAGCCCATACCCGGATTGTAGAAATATACGGCCCATCCACCGATAATGGTTGGATGATACCCCTGTATCCTATTCATCCACCTTGTAAAGTTCTTTAGCTCCTTCAGTGATAGTTCCGTCCATCTTGAGTCCTACCTTTCCCAACCCCGGATCATATCTCCACACCCCACAACCGCTTCAAAAGAGGCTTGGTATAGGCACTCTTCTTGTCACAGAACATGTCGATAACTGTCTGGACCCTGGACGTGATCCTAACATCATCGTGTTCTTCCTTACTTATGAAATCGATCCGATAGCAGCTGACTGTAGTATTTCCCCTCCTAGCTGTGGCTAGATAATCGTATATCTCCTCCGTGTTATCCGAGTAGAACGATATCTCTTCCGGCCTGAAATAGGGAGTGTAGTACTTTTGGGCTGTACCGAGGCAGAACACCATGTTCTTACGGGAAAGCTCTTCCACCACTTCTTCCTCCGAGGCGGCCACCTTCAGGGTGAACTCTTTAAGCTCGTGCATGAAGCGGAAGAGAGAGATAAATTCCAGTAGAGCTATTGGATCGGAAAGTCTGTAGGTCGCTTTCTTTTTGTCAAGTTCTTCCATCGCGTTCTCAACAACGGGTAGGTTTTTGAACTCAATCAGCCTCTTCCTCCTGTATAACTCCTCTACGAATCCCTTTCGCTTGAGGTCGTTGACCACCTTGTTCACCTGGCCTATGGATATCTTCTCGTTTCTGTTGCATCTTCTCCATATCATCCTCTGGGTAAAGGCTCCGGTGGACAATACTTCCACTATGACGTGCATGGTCTTTGGTTGAATGTGTTTCATATGTTCACCTTTTTGTGAAATGTTCACTATTTAGTGAACGTTTTATGGATATATAAATGTTGTTGCATCCTCAGTATTCGGTTCTCCGCTGTCGAGCGGGCGGGGATCGACCCGGCCGAAGGCAAGCCCTCAACTATGGTGCATCAAGAATTCCCACAACGGGAGAGAGGTTATTCCATGGATTTTTTCTTTTTTCGTTTTTGTTATTAATTTCTTATCGTATCTTTTTAGTCCTCTCAAGCTCTCAATGTCCTTGTCTTCTATATTGTCCTTGTATTTTGATTCCCAGGCCTTCCCCTTTCTCACGAAGTCCACCTCTTTGCCTGAAGATCGATAGTATCTGACGTCGCCCTGTTCCAGCAACTTGAGGTACACGGAATTCTCGATCATCGGACCCAAGTTAATATTTTCCGTAAGTACTGAAAAGAATCCGGTATCTTCCAGATAGAACTTCCTTGGCGCTGTTTTTCTTTCGGATAATTTTCCCTCTCTCTCAACCGGATGAATGAAATTCGCCTCCGTGAACAAAGAAAGAACCTCGTTCACCCCGTCCTTTGAGATCCCTGTCATTCTGGATATCTTCCTAAGACTCAAGGGTGTGCCCACGCTCTGTGCCAGGAAAGAGATTATGTCCACGAGTTTGTCCGTGTTTCTTATATTGTGCCGGCCCCCGATGTCTCTGTAGATCACCGTGTCGAGAAGGGACTGCAGGTAGTTCAAGTCCCCCGTTTCCACATACTCCGGTATTCCGCCTGTGAGCGTGTATTCTTCGGCTAAACTAGGATACAAATGCGCATCCTCGGGGGTGAGCTTTTTTCCCGTGAATTCGATATACTCGTTGAAATCGAGGGGAGAGACCCTTATCAATCTTTGTCTTCCGGTAAGATGCGGGCTTTTCATTATTATGTCCAAACTTGCCGAGCCCGATGCGTATATCTTTGCGTTCCCCATGTCGTATATGTTCTTGAGCTGGAGCTCGTAATCCTCTTTCGTATGCACCTCGTCAAGAAAGAGATAGACGAAGTCCCTATGCCTCAGGGAATGTATTCTTCTGTATTCTTCTACTATATCCAGTATGTTTTCGTTCCTCAATGCTATATTGTCCAGGGAAACGTAGAATATCCTTTCCTTTTCAACCTCCCCGAGCAATTTTTCGACCAGCTGGAACATAAGGTAGGTCTTTCCCACCCTTCTGAGTCCCGTTATCAGGACCACGTCCCTTTTATTCCTCATGCCGAACAGCGGGTCCAAATATTTTTTCCTTTCCATTCCGGAGGCACCGTATTCTTCCGTCCACCAGGGGTTGTATCGGTATAGTATATCTTGCATGAATGTCAATATGGTGCTGTTACTATTTAAAGGTATCTTTCCGTGAACAGACAGTTTGGCCTTATTCTGTCCCTTTACGAAAGGACGGCACCCGCAACATCCCGTTCGGCCACCGCCCTCCTTCCGCAACCCGCCCTCCTTCCGCAACCTTGATAATCCAACCCCCGTGCTTACATATCCCGGCCAAGTGATCACCCAGATGTCCCAACACAAGCATGTTTTATATATACATACAAGTTTTTTAAATAGAAAGTATTTAAATCCGTTAACGTCATATATCACTATTTGACACTGATGTTCGAGATGAACGGAGAGATAATAACCTACAAGGGGTGAAAGCAAAGATATGTGGCACGAAACCGTCAGCCCGGTCCTGTCTAACCCGTACCTGGTGAGCGTACTCAGCATGCTGCTTGCCGGCTTGATCACCTACCTTACGGTGCCCAAGGTGGTGGGGAGGATGAGGGAGGCGGGCTACGTGGGCAACGACGTTAACAAGAAGGAGAAGACCGAGATCCCGGAAATGGCGGGTATAGCCGGCCTGATAGGCATCGGCGTGTCGGTGACCCTGATCGGGGGTTTGATCGTGTTCTTCGACGTTTACGACAACGTCAACACCATCTACGTCCTGCTGAGCGTGATGTTCATCGCCTCCTACGTCGGTCTTCTGGACGACATGGCGGTGGTGAGCCGCAGGATGAAGGCCGTGGCGGTGTTCATCGCCGGCCTGCCCATGGCGGTGTCGAGGCCGGTGGACCCGATGGTGATCGTTCCCTTTGCGGAGAACATCTCGTTCCAGGGCTCTTGGCCCCTGTACGTATTTTTCTGGCTTATCCTGGTCCCC
>CAZUZU010000059.1:3712-15253 GCA_964624865.1 uncultured archaeon | reverse complement strand
TTCAACGGGACCCTGATCCAAGACAGGGCAAGGGGCATAGTGGGCCTGGAGGACAAAGTGCAAATATTCATATCCACCGGGGAGGGGGGCTACCCAATAGGGGGAATAGAGGCGGACCACATGGTGGAGATCGGCGGCTGCAACGGAAGCGTCTACGACGCCAATCTCCTACGCTACCGGGGGAACGGGGGCTGGAACTGGACCCGGGTCAAGGGAATAGAGGCCTCCGCGAGCACCAGGGCGGTGGAATGCCAGGTCTGGCAACCCGATCTGGTCGATTACGGATCCGCTGGGGGGACGGGAAAAACGGACATATATGTGAGATACCAGTACAGCGACGCCAGGGAGGACTTCGGACTCCTGCCCTATTCAAGGAAAGGAGACTTGTACGTTTCCGCCCTGCCCAACAGAGCGGATAATACTCTGGTAGGGGACGCGGCGCTTATGGCATTGGACCTTTACCCCTCAAGAAAGATATCCTTGGAAGGGCTGAGACTGGAATCGGTGGGAACCTTGACCGACCTCGGCCCCTTGGGCCTTTACCTGGACAACGGGGACGGGGAATACAATGCATGGGACGAGGAGCTGGCCGTGGCCGAATACACGGGGGGATACGAATTTACCGCGAATTCAGAAATACAAGGGAGCGAGGTGAACCAGGAGGGAGAGTTGAGTGCGGCAACACTTTTCCTGGCCGGGAACATAGACAACTCCACCTGCGGCACCGTGGGGCTTTCCATAACATCCCTGGAAACGAAACCCGGGGTTAACAGGTACGGCGACCTGGACAGGGACATCATGATCGGATACGCGGGAGAGGTCCCTGAGAAGATAGAAATAGACGGGCTGTTCGCTGATTGGACGGAGAATACGGGAGTTGTAATGGCCAACGACACCCAGGGCGACGTGAACGGCCTCGATAATCCTGACGTGGACATAGCGAGATACGGCCTCTGGTCCGACGGGAACGCCACCGCCGTCTACGTGGCCACTGTCAACGGCACCACCATAATGGAGGGGAGATACGTGCCCAATATCAGGGACGTGGCAAGGGAGCCGGTAAAGGACAGCGACGGGGACGGTATAGACGACAAGTACGACCAGTGGCCCGAGGACTTTAACAACGACGGGGTCAAAGATAGGGACGACCCCGACATCGACGGCGACGGGGTGCCCAACGAAGAGGACCTTGAGCCCCGGAACCCGAACATCGGTCTTCACCGGCCGCCGGGGAAAAGAACATTGGAATTCATGGGAAAGGACACCCTTGCGGTGTTCATAGACACCGACAACGTCTCAACCACGGGCTATCTTCCCTACGGGGCGAACCACATGCTGGAGGTCAAGGGAAAGGGAGGTAGAATAGAGAGCTCTACCCTGTGGGAGTATCGTAATATCAGGGGGACGGGCTGGAACTGGACTCCAAGGGAGGAGATAGAAGCTGCGGCGTGGGGCAGCGAGCTGGAGATGGCGGCCGGCAGCCTCGAAACAGCCCCGGGTGCTAGTTATACAGTGGTCCTTCACGACTGGGGCAACAGCAGCAGGGACAGGGGAGACGAGCAACTCTTTTCTCAACGTCGAAGGAATGACGTCATGCCCCACAACAGCCATGAAGTAAGCGGCACAAGGGGGCCGGGGTCCGAGCTTAAAACTCTCTACCTCCATTCCGACGGGACCATGGACACACAGGTCGGCACCCAGCCGGATACGACGTATGTCCGCATAGGCCACGGCCAGTCCGCCTCGGCCACTCAGACGCCCGTCTTCGCCATGGACTTCAACATCACGGGGTCGGTTCCGGTTTATCTGTGGATAGATCCCGAGGCCGCAACTGGCTGGTTCAGCCAAGGAAATCCCGACATCACCGTGGAGCTTTCCTATGACGGTATCTCACTGGGATCCGCAACTCTGACCGACTTGGACTCGGACCTACAGCTCTATACATTCATCATCGATCCGGGTACGGCTGCCATACCCGAGGGCAACGCCCTCACGCTCACCGTTTCCGTGACCAGTGCAGGGGGTGGTTGGGTCGGGCGCGACGGCTGGGCCGACGTCTACTTGGACTCACCAACCTATCCCTCCAACGTCACCCTGCCGACGGACACTTACATTGACATCGAATGGACACGGACCTACAACGCATCCGGAAGCCAGACGGATGTATTTAATGCAGGAGACACGGTGTATGTAAGGGCCAACGTAACCGATCCGTTGGGCGTCTACGACATCGCCAGCGTACTCGTGGATATCACCTCGCCGGGAGGGAGTCAGGGCGATCTTGTCGACGACGGTTCCATGAGCACGTACCAGACGGACCCCAACGGAGCGTGGCGGGTTTACGAATACCAATACACGTTATCCGGCACGGCGGCCGAAGGTCAGTATGACGTGGACGCAGAGGCGTTTGAGAGCAACGGCGTATCCGATGCATCGTCGATCGGCTTCATCGTGCCTCCCCCATACGGCGTATCCGTATTCCCCGACCAGAACGTCGATACATCCCCCGATACAACGGTCGCGTTCGACTTCACCGTGAGGAACATCGGGACCAATCCTGATACCTACGACCTCTCCGTTTCGGCATCCACCGCGGGATGGGCTTCCGAGCTGTGGATCGGCGGCACCCTCGTTGCGGAGGATACAAACGGCAACGGGGCCTGGGATTGGATCGATGCCAGCTACGATTCCGATGGAAACGGAGATCCCGACATCAACTTGAGCAGCTTATCGAGCCAAACCATTACATTGAGAAAGACCGTGCCGGCCGGGACCGAAGGTGACACCGACGACACCTATCTCATGGCCACGTCACAGAACTCCTCCAACTGTTCGGATGCAGGGAAAGCGACCACAAACGTCCCGTCCTCCGCCCGGATCAAAACGCTCCATCTGCACGAGTCGGGGGCCAACGACGAGATGGACACCGCCCAGGGGACCTCCACTTCATCTGTGATCATCTCCAACGACGGCTCCCACCCGTGGATCCAAAATCCCCCCATGGCCGCCGAATTCACCATCCTAGATTACATCCCCGTGCACCTCTACCTGTCACCCACCGCCGCCACGGGTTGGTTCAATCAGGGCTGGCCCGATGTCACCGTCACACTTTCCTACGGCGGTAATGTCATTGGCTATGATACTCTTTCGGACGTCACTACAGAGGGGTGGTACCAGTTTACCGTGACACCCGTTGCGTCCATTCCCGCCGGAGAGGCTATCACTTGCACCGTCGATGTGACAAGCGCAGGTCAGGGATTGGGTGGCGATCCAGGCAATGTCGAGGTATTCTACGACTCCGCATCCTATGATTCCCGCATCGAGCTTCCCACCAATACATACATCCACGTGGACGATGTAAGCACCTATGATTCCACCGGCAACCCGACGTCGGAGTTCGCTGCGGGCGATACCGTAACGGTCCGGGCCAACATCAGCGACCCATTGGGTGCCTACGATATCTCGGGTGCGACGCTCAACGTGACATCTCCTGAGGGAACGGAGGGGGACGTGGTCAATAGCGCGTCGATGAGCCTTTATTCCGAAGACCCGTCGGGAACCCCTCTCTGGAGGGTCTACGAACACTCCTTCACCCTCGGGACCAACGCCGAAGGTGGCACCTATCTCGCCAACGTCACGGGTATCGAGAGCAACGGCGTCACCGACCTGGGCACCTGCACCTTCGTCCTGCCCGTAGAGGTCACCGTGGAACCTAACCATACGGTATCCGCCCTGCCCGGCGACGTGATCCAGTTCACACACTATGTCAACAATACCGGGGGCGGGGGCGACGTATTCGAGGTGACGGCCGTCAGCCAGCACGGTTGGAACGTGACCCTGTATGAAAGCGACGGTACCACACCTCTGTCCGATTCGGATTCCGATGGGATACCGGATACAGGGTACCTTTCTCCCGGCCAGAGCTACCAGATCGTGGTAGAGTTGGAGGTCCCCGGCACTGTCACTGGTTACGTGGTTGATAATGTCACAGTCGAAGCTACGGCGTCCTCGGATAGCATGATATCGGACCAGGCTGTTGATACGGCCGTCATCCCCGAGCTCAGCGAATACCTGGTTGTAATATTGTCCCTTCTCCTTGTGGGGTTATTCTGGAAGAGGAAGAAAAGAATAACGGTAACGAGAGAGGAGGGCGGGGTCAAAGCCCGGCAGTCGGGGCATTCGGGGCATTCGGGGCAGCCGACACCTGAAAATAATTAAATATATCGATGAGTATTCATAACCGGGGATAGAAAAAAGATGAGCGAGAAGGAGGAAGAGAAGGAAAAGGAAGAAGAAATTCCCGAGTTCATGCCCAAGATATCCAAGGGAATGTCCGAATTACCCTCCGATTTAAAAAAGGAAATAAAGCAAAAGAAAATTGAGAAAAGGGGAAGGAAGGTGGAGGAGTTCGAGGAACTCGTAGATGATATAGAGGGCGAGCTGGAGATCACTTATGAGCATCACGTAGATTACAAGACGGACATATACAAGAAAGGGGAGGAAGACGAGCTGGAGGAAGGCCGGGAGATAATGGTGATCGAGGGGGAGGGCGAGGAAGAGGGAAAGGAAGAGGGAAAGGAAGGTGGAGAAAAGGTCGTCTATGAAAAGGACGAGGAGGAAATAGAGAGTTGGGACGAAGATATCGTCTACAAGGAGGGGGAAGAGAGGGCCGAGGGGGAAGACGTAATCTATGAAAAGAAAGACAGGCCCGGAAAGACCAAGGTGTTCAGGTGCTACGAATGCGGTGCAATGATACCGCCCGACGAGCAGTACTGCGGGCAATGCGGTGCAAGGTTCAACGTCAAGTACAACGTGGCGGCGTGGTTGATCAAGGGGAAAAAAAGGAAGAGGGCGGACCTCGATGAGGCGCAGCAAGGTGGAAGAAGACCCGGGAAAGAACCCCCCTCCATGAAGGGGAGAGAGGAAAGGGAGAAGGGGGACCGGGGTGAAGAAGAGGGGAAGGAGACGGAAGGTGGGAAAGGCCGGAAGAAAACCGGGGATCGGAAAGAGGGAAAAAAGAAGAAAGAAGGGGAAGAGCGAGAGGACACGGAGGAAGATATATCGTGGGAAATCTCTCCCCTTGAAGAAGAAATAGAGAACGAGAGCGAAAAGGGGAAGGAAACCGGAGAGAGCAAAAGAGACCCCATGAAATCCGAGGCCTACAGGAAATGGAAGCAGGAAAGGGACCGGAGAATAAGGAAATACAAGCGAAAAAGGGCAAAGAAAGGAAGAGATAAAGGGAAGAAGGTGGGGAAAAAGAAAAGAAAAGCGGAGGCAGGGACAGAGAATAAAAAAAGGGGGGTAAAGAAAGGAAGGAAAGAACAGAGAGCAGGAAAAAGAGAAAAAGCAAAGAAAGGGGGAAGGGGTTCCGGGAAAGAGAGGGCGGGGACAAGAGATGGGAAGAGGAGAGAAAAGAGTGGGGAGGGAAGAGGGAAAAGAACAAGGGGAAAGACTAGGACGTCCGGGAAAAAGGGAAGAAAAAAGAACAAGAAATCCGGGAAAGGCGGCAAGGACTCCCGCAGGTCCAAGCCTTCGTCCGGAAAGGATAAGAAAAACAAGAAAGGCCGGAGAAAAAAAGATAAATAACGCATTGCTCTTGCCCGTTATGTGGCTGATAAAATGGTAGACGCATATCACAGTCCCTGGGATCCGAGCAAGAGCATGTTGAAGAAACTTGATATTATCATTGATAATTTGGGGATACTGGACAACATAGAAAACGGGGAGCTGGTGGCCATAAAGATACACCCGGGGGAGGCGGGCAATCCCAACTACCTTAGACCGATGTACGTGAGGCATATCGCCGAAGAGGTGAGGAAGAAAGGAGGTAAACCATTCATTACGGACACCACCACCTACTATCGGAATCGGAGACACAACGGTGCGGACGCCTTGGTCACGGCAGGCAAACACGGCTTTATCTGGACCGACATCCCATACATCATAGCTGACGGTCTGAAGGGGGAAAACGCCATCGACGTTCAGACCAAGGGCACTATTGATCAGGCCGAGATGGCCGGTGCGATACATCAGGCGGACGCCATGATCACCTTAAGCCATGTCAAGGGCCACGGCGTGGCCAGCTTTGGCGGGGGGATCAAGAACCTGGGCATGGGTTGCGTTTCCAAGCGCACCAAGTTGAAGATACACCGAACAGTGGAAATGCACCTGGACGAGGAGAAATGCCAGAAATGCGGCAGTTGTATCGAGGTCTGTCCCGTGGATGCCATATTCATGGGCAAGAACGGCTTCCCGGACTATGACAAAGGGTGCATGAGATGCGGTATCTGCGGCAGCCGATGTCCGGAGGACGCTGTTTCCTTCTCTGGCTGGGAGAACGTATCGAAGGGGCTGGCCTCGGCAGCCAAGGCAGTTACATCCACCTTTGAGCCGGATAAGCTGGCCTTCATAAATTTTGCAATAGACATCAGCCAATTCTGCGACTGCATAGCCACACCCGGCAAAAGGGTTTCGGACAATATCGGGATGTTCGGAGCCGTTTCCCCGGTGAGCGCCGATGCCGCGGTTCTAAGCAGGGCAGGTAACATATTTAAAGAATCCTCGGGTATAGACCCCTGGATACAGATCGACGAGGCGCTTGCCATAGGCATGACCGGTAGTCGGGACCCGGAATTGGAAGAGGTCTAGATACGCTTGATACCGCCGTCCCACATCCTTACCCCCTCCAGGTCGCTGCCCTTGTCTATTTCCGTATCCGTAGATATGACGCAGCTGTCCAGCTTTACCCCGTCCCTTATCTTGGTCCCGGGGCCAACAATGGAGTTCTTTATCAGGACATTATCGCCTATCTCGCAGTCATTTAGGATCAGCGAGTCCTCTATATTGCACCCCTCGCCAACAGAGGAACCTTGATAGATGTAGGAGTTCATTAGCCTTGAGTCCCCCATCACGGAACCGGGGCCGAGATATACAACCCCTCTAAGCTCGGCCTTCTCGCGGGACTTGCTCCCCTCGTCCAACAAGGTGGAATGACCCTCCTCCCCGCCCAGTCTCTTGCTCATGTGAAGATTGGCGTCTATTATATCGCTTGGCCGCCCTATGTCCTTCCAAAGCCCGGACAAGGGCCTGCCGTACAATCCCCTGTCATCCTCAAGTATCTTGGGAAATGTGTGCTTGGAGAAATCGAACTTGGTGTCCTTGGGTACATAGTCAAGGGCATCAGGCTCCAAGACATATATACCTGCGTTGATAAGGTTGGAAAATGCCTCTTCCGGGCTGGGCTTCTCCTGGAATCTCATTATCTTACCCCCCTCGTCCAGCTGGACCACGCCGTACTCGCTCACGTTCTCCACCTCGGTAAGCGTCATGGTGGCAAAGGCCTTCTTTTGGACATGGTAATCCACCACGTCCTTGAAATCTATGTCGCAGAGCACGTCTCCGCTGGTCACGATGAATGTCTCGTCCAGAAAGCTCTCCACCTTCTTGACGCCGCCGGCAGTGCCCCTGGCCTGGTACTCATAAGAATATATTATGTTCGCATCCAGTTCCTCGGCGTACTCACCAACCGAGTACATCACGTCCTCAACCCTGTAACCGGAGGTTATGATAATATCCTTTATCCCTGCGTTGACCAAAGATTTCAGAACGAAATAGATACAGGGTTTCCCCACCACCGGCACCGTGGGTTTTGCCATGAGGTAGGTCAGGGGTCTTAATCTCGTGCCCTTTCCACCAGCCATCACTACTGCCTTCATTTCATCACCTCACTTACATCGAGCTTAAGGAATAATAGTTAATCAAATTTACCTAATTTATTCAATTCGCAACATTTTCCCCACCCAAACGTATATGTGTAAAACTATTTATGTCAGAAATACATGAGGTTGAATGATAAATATGGCCGAGCGAGAATTGAAGATGAAGGTTTGTCTTTTGGGAGACCCGGCTGTAGGAAAAACTTCCTTGATAAAAAAATTCGTTTTGGACAAATTCGACGACAAATACATATCGACCCTGGGCACCAAGGTAACGAAGAAGAGCTTCTCCTTCTCCCTGGCCGACAATGAAATAAACATGACCCTGATGATATGGGACGTGCTGGGACAGAGCCAGTTCAAAAACGTTCTGTTGAGCGCCTATCAGGGTGCAAAGGGAGCCATGGTCGTTTGCGACGTGACAAGAAAGGAGACCCTGGAACATATGGACAAATGGATCAAAGAGCTGTTCGAGACCTCCGGTCCTTTACCCCTGGTGATCCTGGCAAACAAATGCGATCTGAAGAACAAGCACACCTTTACCGAGGAAGACCTGGAGGCGGTGGCCAGGAAATACAAGGCACCGAGCTACTTCACTTCCGCAAAGACCGGGGACCACGTTGACCAGGCGTTCAGCGGTATAGGTCATGAAATGGCAAAGGTGGCCCTTGGAATTAAGAAGGCCCACAAGCCATCCGAGGAGAAGGAGGACGTACCTGCGGAAGGATCGGGGGAACTGGACAAGATATCCTCGCTCACCGACGTGGAGGACTATATTATTGCCAGATTCTGCAATGCCATGGGGGGACAGGACTTCGCCATGCCCATAATAAGGCAGCAGTTCAAAAGGGAGGGAATGGATTTCAGAACCCCGGAACTGGATAAGATCAAAAAGATCTCCGACAACTTGGTCAATGTACTTACCGACTTCAAGAGCGAGGAAGACGCAAATAAATTAAAAAGGGATTTCAAGAAAGCGATCAACAAGTTCGAATCCCAGAACAAACAGTGAGGTATCCTCAGAAGATATCCTCCGGCCCCGCGGGAACAGGGGGAACAGGGGATATTATTCTCAGAGAATATCGCTAAATATGGCAGGTAACAGTTTCTTACGTCTCAGATATCTTGCCTGGGTCGAGGTGTATCTCCAGATGATCTCCGCCTTCTCGTCCTGAAAGGACCAGGGCTGAACTATCACCAGGTCTCCGCTCCGCACCCACATCCTTTTCCGGTATTTACCGGGTATCCGGCCCATACGGTAGTTACCGTCAGCGCACATTACCTTTATCCTTGCGCCGCCCAGTAGCTGATCCGCAATACCGAACATCTCACCCTTCTTCTTATTAGGCAAGCGGACCCTTATTCGGTAACCTTCTGAATCATCGCCTTTCCCCCGCACATAATCCTCCACGTAAGGACCTTTGGATTTCTTTTGCATCTTCTTGGTCCTTTTACTATCTATCTTTTTTGTCAAAATTTCACCTTCTATACCCTCACAAAGCCTCCGAGATACCGGTCCTCATGTTACTGTATTTTTCCTGAAGGATGTTCAAGGTCTTTAACAGAACGTCCTTCGCCGATATCGCGCCGTCAGTCTCGAAATGGAATATGAACTTCGTATCGTCGCCCTTCACATTGATCGCATCGGCTTCGGCCTCCTCGCAGGACTCGACGCAGCTCATGCACAGAATGCACTCCTCCATCCGGTCCTGGATCAATGCCGCCTTATCCTTCTTTCCTTTCTCGAAGATGTTCTTAGGGCAGAGCTCGTAGCACTTGCCGCATTTCTTGCACTTTTTGGGATCGTAATCGATAACGGGATAGTACTTATAACCCACGGCATAACCCGCCTGCCACTTGGCGTGGTCCTTGCCCCTACCGAGTATTGCATTGGCATAGACCAGCAAGGCCTGTCCTTCGTTTAGCTCCACCAGGGGGATCAGGTCCGGCTTTATTCTGAACTCGTTGCTTCCGATGGGCTCCAGGTCGCCGCTGTAAACTATACAGGGGCCCTTCTTGTTAACTGCATAGGTGATGGTGCAGTTGGGGCAGCCGTATTCGGTTAAAGGCAGGTCATCATCAATGTCTTCCTGGCTCTTCCGGCAGCTGCACTCTTCTCGAAAATTGAAGCTCTCCAGGTCGGTGGGAATTGGGAGCATTGCCAAACGATGGGCCAGCACCTCGTCGAAAAGAGGTGTTTTGCTCTCGTAGGCCTTGTCCTTGTCCCTCACCGAACCCAGCTGGAACTCCACGTCGTGAATGGCCATCTTCGGCACGTCGGCCATTATTGTCCTCCTCAGCCCGTTCATGAACTCAGGGGTCACACCGGAAACAAGTATCTTGACAAAATCATGCTCCAGTTCGAGTATCTGGATATCGGGCATATATCATACCCTCCTTCCTCTCTTTCCCCCCGCTTTCTTGGTTCCGTCGTGGGGGATGGGGGTAACGTCCTCGATGCGGCCGGGTTTAAGCCCGCCCCTGGTCAGGGCCCTGATCGCTGCCTGAGCCCCGGACCCGGGATTGGTGCTCTTGTTTCCACCAGGCGCCCGGATAAGGATGTGTACATGGGTAATTCCCTTTTCCTTGGCACTCTCCACGGCCTTCCCCGCTGCCACCATCGCCGCATATGGAGAGCTCTCGTCCTTGCCGGTCTTGACTGCCATGCCGCCGGTGAATCTGGCAATGGTCTCCGCCCCGGTAAGGTCCGTAATGGTGATGATGATATTGTTGTAAGAGGAATATATATGGACAACGCCCCACTTGGTGTTCTCATCGTTTTTTAAGGAGCTTACGGGACCACTGCCACCGCCCCTGAACGATCTAGGCCTAGGCATTGGCTTCACCTCCTTCCTTTTCCCCTATGTCCTCCATTTTGATCTGCTTCTCCACCTGCTGCTCGCCGGCGCGTCTTAAGGGAGACGGTCTTACGGGATGGCCTTCCTCGTCAATTGGCGATTTGGATGAATAGCCGATAGTGTTCTCCTCTTCCTTGTCCACCATGTAACCGGGGACGTTCATTACCGAGCCGCCGATGGCTATATGACCGTGAACAATGAACTGTCTCGCCTGCTTGTTGGTATTGGCAAGACCCCTCATGTAAACCTGGGTCTGCAATCTCCTGGACAGGATATCCTCTACGTTCAGGGCAAGGACGTCAGCTATTTCGGCATCTTTCTTTACCAGGCCCATTCTATGCAGATGGGCAAGGAGCTGTTCCTTCTCCTTTACGGCCTGCTCTTCACCGGTACGCAATCTGGCCAGGAGCTTCCTGGCCTGATGCCTGTAGCCCCGGAGTACAGATCTACTCTTCCACACCTCCCTCTTGTTCTTGAGGCCGTAGCGGCTGACCAGCTTGCTCTCCTCGTCTATCCTGGTCTTTATCCAGGGATGCACCGGGGACTGATACCTTCTCAGTTGTCTCTTTGGGTCGCCCATGATCAAACCACCTTCTGTCTCCTCTTCTGTACGCCCAGGGTCAGCCCGCTCCTGCCGTTGCTCCTGGTCTTTTGACCGCGGACCTTGTGTCCCCTTTCATGCCTGATACCCCTGTAGCATCTTATCTTCTTCAGGAAATTGACATCCTCCCTAATCCTCATGGGAAGCCTGTTACTGTAAATATGCATGTTCTTGCCGGTGTACATCTCCCTTCTTCGATTAAGCAGCCAAGGCGGGACCTGCTCCTCGATACTTCCGATGATCTCCTCGATCTTCTCGATCTGCCCTTCCTCCAGGTCACCGATGCGGGTCCTGCGGTCCACTCCCAGCTTGTCGGTGATTATGGTGGCCACCCTGGTTCCAATGCCCTTGACGCTGCTCAGGGCTA
>CAZUZU010000059.1:0-3702 GCA_964624865.1 uncultured archaeon | reverse complement strand
TATTTGCCACCCGCACGATATACTGGAAGTCCTCGCTTTCCTCGGCCTTTTTCTCGGCCTTTTTCTCGCCTTCCTGCTCGGCCTTTTCCTCGGCTTCTTTATCGGCTTCTTTATCGGCTTCTTTCTTCTTTGCCACGTTACATCATCTCCATATTACACATGCTTATCTTGATAGAGGGTTTTGAGAGATACACTCTATCCTATATATATATTTTCCACCATTTTCGGTTCTGGAGAGCGGAAAGAGGAAGAGACAAAGAGAAAATCCCATATATAGATTGCTAAATGTTGGCTTTCATCCCCCCCGTACAACCATTTCCTTTCCTTACCCTTATACCAACCTCCCCTTCCACACGGAATAAACTATTTATGGTCCTCCGTATTGTCCTTTCCAGGTGACGTTGCCATGAAATCGTCGGATGATAAGGAAAGCGGGGCAAGTGGCGCTGCCGTTGGCGGTGGGGGCGGGAGGGGTGATAATAGTGATATTACAGGGGCCGACAGCACCTATATCGGCGGCGGAGCTGGCGGGACCAGTGATATCGGTGATGCTACTGTTGTCAGCGGAGACGGCGGGATCGGCGGGGATGCCGACAGTATCGGTGCCGAGGGCAGGGACGGTGTGAACTGGTCCCGACGCGAGCTGGACAACAAGTGGTTCGGTGTTCCACCAAAGGGGGAAAGGCCCATCCCCGGAAAATGGCGATACGTGGGTGAGATCTTCGCTGTTATTATGTTGGAGTTCGCTCTGTGGGCAGCGTATCGTTACTTCAGCGCCCCCCTGTTGGGCTCGTTCGGCACCTTCCAGTTCTACGCCGTGCACATAGTGGCCGCGCCCACCATACACCTGCTCCCCATCATAGCCTACTGGAAATACGTGCGCAAGGAACCGGGGGTTCCGTTCAAGTTCACCCGCAAATTATTGATGAGCGGGGTGATGGTCGGGCTGGTCGGCGCAATAATATGGCGGGTCATGGAGATGCTCACCTACGACGCGCTGGCTGTCATGGCGGGCGGGTACGCCCCCGACACCCTGATGTTCTTCAACTGGCTGGATTACACCACCGCCGGCCTGTTCGCGCTGATGACCTTTACCCACTTCTTCATCGTTGGCCCGGTGGAGGAGCTGGAGTTCCGCGGGTTTGTTCAAGACCAGGGTGCCCGGGCCATTCCCAACTGGCAGGCCCTGACCCTTTCCTCCGTTTTGTTCGGGTGCAGCCACATCCCCATCGCGCTCTTCGTTTACCAGTTCCCGCCCGCGACGTTTGCAGTTGCCCTGGTGGGCTGGATCTCGGCAGGTTTCGTGTTCGGCGCCCTGTACACGTGGTCCCGTAACATCTGGGCATGCATAGTCATGCACGGCATGGGAAACTGGCAGCTCTCGGTCTACATGTTCTCAAGCGCCCAGATACTAGGCGGCATGGACTCCCTGACCGAGGTGACAGTGGGAACGGTGAGTTCCCTGATCGTAAACTCATTGATGATTGGCATATTCTACCTCGTGCATAAATATTACTGGCAGCCCCACAGGAGGGGGGAGCTGGCCTTCAACGGCGCTTTTTCCAAGCTCCAAAATAAGATATACGAGCACGATTTCAGGAAGAAACCCCTTCGCTCCACGTCCATGGGCCTTGTGGTGTTCTGCGTAGTGGTCTGCGGCATGATAATGGCCGCCACATACTCGGTGGGGGAAACGGACATAATGAAGCTCTACGCGTTTCCTGATCTCACGCTCGACAGAAGCGGGGACTACTCATACGAACCGGAGGAAAGCGCACCTCTCTCAGGGCAAGGCTTCCTGGCGGAAGGTGAGTCGGAGACCATCAGCATAGACCGTGAGGGGGTAAGCATCAATTCTATCCGGGTTACGGTGACCTGGCAGGACGAGGACGATATCAGGCGGGTTAGATTGTACGAGAACAGCCCCGACACCTTCTCTGTGAAAGTGACCGCTGGAGGGGAGAGCAGCATGGGCCAGGGCACAAACCCCGAGGGCGGGGAAGGCTCCGCATCCGCGGAACTTGAGGTCCCGCAGGAAGACGGGGAGCCCGTGATCAACGCCACGGTGACCATTACCATGGAGGAGGCGGGAAACTACTATGCAAGGGCAGGCATCGGGGCCCTTGCCCTGGTGGACGACGGCAACGACTATGAGTACGAGATCGTGGTGGACTAGAGTGTCCAAAAACTGGAGCCTTTGACCCCCGTGGACAACTCTCTGAACTCGCGGGCATAGGTTTTGGAGATGCTAATACATCCGCCCACCCCCATGAGAACATATTTTATTATACAAACGATTATCCCCTCACGTTCAAGGCGATCGATATGAAGTTCGCACATATTGCCGATGCCCACCTCGGTGCATTTTCCACCAGGTCAGAGGTCATGCTCATGAACCTGGAATGCTTCGAATACGCCATGGATAAATGCCTGGAGGAAGAGGTGGACTTCGTTCTGATAGCAGGCGACCTGTTTGCATCGACCCACCCCAACCTGGACGTTGTGAAGAGGGCGGTGGCGAAAATGGCCCGGGTCAGGGACAGGGGTGTCAGGATCTACGTGCTGCTCGGCTCCCACGATTATGACCCGACCTCCACGTCCATGCTCCACGTTCTCGAATCCGCCGGCCTGTTCACGTTCATAGCCAGGTACCATCGGGAGGAAGAAAGGCTACGATTGTCTCCCGTCAAGGACGAAAAGACCGGGGCGGTGATCTACGGCATATCGGGACGCACGCTCAGCCTGGACAAGGGCTATTACGAGCTGCTGGACAGGGAATGGCTCGCCCAGCAGGTTGAGGGGGTGGAGAAGACCATATTCGCCTTCCACATAGGAATAAAGGAGCTTCTGCCAGAGGGAATAAGAGAGTTCGTTGGGGAGCAGTCCGTACCCCTTTCCCTTCTCCCAAAGGGCTTCAAATATTACGCCGGAGGCCACATTCACGAGAACATACACCATTTATCCGAGGGGCTGGGTCCCGTTGTGTACCCGGGACCAACGTTCGGCGACTCCATAGAGGAGCTCATGGAGCCCGAACCGAAAGGATTTTACTTGGTGGAGATGGAGGGAGACCCCGAGACGAGGTTCGTTCCCTGCGATATCCACCCCCTGGTAAAACAGGAATTCGATCTGGGGGAAGGGCCGATTAAAGAGCTGAGCGAGAGGATGGAGGAATCAATGAGCGGCATATCCACAGAGGAGGGCGATACCATTTTGATCAAGCTGTCCGGCAAGCTCACCGACGCCCCTGCCGGGAAGCTTAAGATCTCCAAATATCGGGAAAGAATGCTCAGAGCGGGGGCCAGGGTGGTCTGGATCCACAACACGGTCAAGGGAAGGGTGGGACAGGAATCCGTTTACGAGTCGCGGTACGAGGGCATGGCCCAGGAACAGATAGAGCGGGACATCATGTCCAAATCCATCTCGAACTTCAAGCCCCTGAAGATACTCTCCGGGGAGAGAGGATTGGCCCTTGCCCTTGAAATACTCAACGGGACCAGGGGCGTGGAAAGGGGGGAAAGCAGCAAGTCCGACCATGAGAATCACATCAAGGGGCTGGGCTATCGGATGCTTGGCATATCCTCCGACGGGGGGATAGACGCCTGGCTGAACTCGGAGCCAAAGCTCCCGGAGGGGAAGATAGGGGTTGGTACAAAGGGGAAAGAAGAGGGGGCAGAAGGAGTAGATAACGGAGAAGACAAA
>CAZUZU010000058.1:0-15283 GCA_964624865.1 uncultured archaeon | reverse complement strand
CCGTGAGCCCTGACGGCGGGGGTAATGCGCCTGATTGTATTAAGAAAGCCCTGAGCTCGGGGCGGTTGAATGTCATAACTGACACGTCCCGCTGCGGCAGCTGCATTTACAAGTGCGAAAAGAAGGGATGTTACGTTGCGGTTGTTCCTATCCGGTCCAAGGGTAGAAACACGGGGCTCCTCCACGTTGTCAGGGACAAGGATTTCCCTCTTGCCAACGACGAGCTCGACCTGCTCAAGGAGGTGGCCGCCGACCTTGGTTTTGCCAGGGAGAAGTTCCTGGCCGATGAGGAACTGCAGGAGAGCGAGGAGAGATACCGTCGATTGGTTGATACATTAAACGAAGGTATTTGGGAGATCGATATCGAGGGTTACACCACTTTCGTCAACCCCAAGATGGCCGAGATGCTTGGTTATGCTATGGAAGAGATGGAGGGAGAGCATCTCTTCGAATTTATGGACGAGGAAGGTGTGAAAGAGGCTAAGGAAAGAATAAGACAACGCAGCCAAGGGATTACGGAGTGCCACGAGTTCGCGTTCAGAAAGAAGAGCGGGGAGCCCTTACATGCCCTGGTCAGCACCTCTCCGGTTTATGACGAGGCGGGCAACTACCTCGGTGCACTGGCCGGTGTCACCGACATCACCGATCGGAAGAGGGCGGAGGAGGCATTGAAAAACTCCCTCGGGGAGAAGGAGGTCATGATGCAGGAGATCCACCACCGGGTCAAGAACAACCTACAGATCATCTCCAGCATGTTGAACCTTCAGAAGAGATATCTCAAGGACCCGGCTGCCGGGGATGTGTTGAGGGACAGCCAGAACCGGATAAGGAGCATGGCCTTCCTGCACGAGAGGCTCTACCGGTCGAAGGACCTCTCAAAGATAGACATGAGGGAATACGCCAACGCTCTGGTCAACAACCTGTTCCAATCCTACGGCGATGTTTTGCCCAGGGTCAGGCTACGGATCCGAGTGGAGAACGCGTCCCTTGACGTGACCGCGGCCATTCCCTGCGGCCTCATAATAAACGAGCTGGTTTCCAACAGCCTGAAGCACGCCTTCCCCGGACATAGGGAAGGTGAGATATACATAGATTTCGAGGCCAGGGCCGGGGACGAACATTTCCTGATCGTTGGTGATGACGGGGTGGGAATGCCCGATGATACGGACCCGGGAAACACGGACTCTCTCGGCCTGAAGTTAGTGAACACCCTGGTCAATCAGATCAAAGGCAAGATGGAATTAAGGCGTGACAAGGGCACCGAGTTCCGTATCAGCTTCCGGTCACACTCGAAAGAAGAGAATAAATCGAAAAACGAGGAGGTAATACAATATGAACAAACTTAGGTTACTGGTGGTCGAGGACGAGGGTATAGTGGCGGACGACCTGAAGATGAGGCTCGAGGACCTGGGATACGACAGGATCGAGATAGTGCATTCCGGCAAAGAGGCCCTGGAAGCAGTACGCGAAACGAAGCCGGACCTGGTACTCATGGATATTCGCCTCCAGGGCGAGATGGACGGTATAGAGACCGCGGAGAAGATACACGAGCTCATCGACGTCCCCGTGCTCTACGTGACCGCGTATTCGGATGAAAAGACCCTGGCCAGGGCAAAGGTCACCGAGCCCTTCGCATATATCATCAAACCCTTTAGTGAGAGGGAACTGCATTCCAATATAGAGATGGCCCTGTACAAGTTCCGGACGGAGAGAAGATTGAGGGAGAACGAAAGATGGCTCTCCGCCGTCCTGAAGGGCATAGGCGACGGGGTCATCGTTGCCGACGAAAAGGGAAACGTTCTGTTCATGAACCGGGTTGCGGAAGGGTTGACGGAATGGAAGGAGGAAGAGGCGGTTGGAAAACCATTGGGTCAGGTGTTCAACGTCATTCACACCCTGACCCGGGAGCCCTATCGCCGCCCCGTGGAAAGGAGTTACGAAAGCGGAACGGTTACCATTCTACCGGACGAGTGCCTTCTTCTCTCCAAGGGGGGAGAGGAGGCAAACATAGACGCAAGCATAGCTCCCGTTACCGATGATCGAGGAGATGTGACCGGCCTGGTGATCGTGTTCAGGGACGTTACCGAGGACAAGCTGTCGGAGGATATATTGAGGGAGAAGGAAAGCCGGTATCGGACCATCGTGGAGCGGTCTCCGGACATCAACTCCATCCTGGACGGCGAGGGGGTTATCCGCTACGTCACCCAGTCGGTGAAGAATATCCTCAAATACGAGGCCAGGGAACTCACAGGCGAGAACATCTTCGACCTGGTGCACCCGGATGACCGCGAGCGGGTTGCCGGGCTTTTCAAGGAGGTGCTCGCCGTACCCGACAAGACCATTACAGTCAGCTACAGGCAGAAGCACAGGGAGGGGGGCTGGTGTCTGGTGGAGAGCACCGCCAGAGCCATAACCGAAAACGGCGAGTTCAAGGGCATAATCATGTGTTCCCGGGATATCACCGACAGATAGCAGGCGTGCCGAAACCCTGCTTATCAAGGCTAATAATCGTCAAACAAGTTATAAATACGTTCCTGGCGCTAAATTTATCCGATAAGAACATGAGAGTTCAAACAGCCAGAAGGCTCAAGAAGAAGGTGATCCTCCTCGGCGACTCGGCTGTTGGAAAGACCAGCATGGTCCGCAGGTACGTGGAGGACCGGTACGACGACAGGTACAAGAGCACGGTTGGAGCCAAGGTATCCAAGAAACCGCTTCATTTCTATATAGATCAGGATCCGGTGGAGATGAAACTGATGCTTTGGGACATTATCGGCTCCCGGGGATATCAATCCACCCAGGCCAGGTATATGGCCGGGGCGGACTGCGCCCTGCTGGTCTACGACCTGGGCCGGCCCGAGACCTTCGGATCCCTGGTCAACTACTGGTTTCCCTTGCTGTGCAAGACCACCCACGGGCTCATACCCGTGATCATGCTCGCAGGCAACAAATCCGATCTGTTGGCAAAGGAGGACAGGCCGGAAGAAAGGGAGGTTCTTGACAGGTTCCTTTCTTCGGATGATGTCAGTGAGGCAACAGGCGACATGCCGCCCGGCTCTATCCATTGGCGCCCTACAAGCGCCAAGACCGGGGAGAACGTCGATCAGCTCTTCTATGAGATGGGGCTGATCACATACCGGGCCCATTGGAAGACCACCGACGTCAGCGGTTGGGTACTGGACGGTTTGGAAGAGCTTGGAGCCGAGGACGTAATGTGGGGAACAGAGCGGGATACGCTTCTCTCCCTGGCCGATCTGATCATGGCGGAGCTCCCCGGGCTGGGTCCGACGGAAACCGCCGAGGAAATAATAGACGAATGTTTCAACCTCGGCGATTTCGACAAGGACGACCCTACGCCCGCCGGTCTTCAAGAGGTCATTGGGACCGCCACACGGCGGGCCCGGGAGGAGGATTTCGACAGGGCAAAGCTCGAGGCAAAGAGGAGAAAGTGGCTTGAGATACTCTCGGAGATAGGGAGCAAGACGTGACGGCAATTCCCGGCCCAGGCTCGGCGAGTCGGTCACTCTCTTCACATCCCTGATTTTTATGTATGATATCCGTGAAAACAGGTTTTTATAGCAAGCCCGGCGTTATATTTAACGTGAATCCGAATACGGAGCAAAAGAGCGGAAGGAATCGGTCGCTTCCTTGGCACTATGGTCCGGAAGTCATATCGTCCCGGATGCACCCGTATGCCGGGGGAGGAACCGCAGCGAATGTGATGAGGGGAGGAAGAACCAAAGACACGATTCAGGCGGGTGAAAGATTTTGACCAGGGTCCGCAAGGAATTTATGGTCGGTGAGAACAGTTTCCACCTTGACGAGGAAAACATCTTGCATATAACAATCAAAGGCGAGCATGACGACGACACGGCAAGGAATATCCAGGGGGCGATGACCGAGTTACTAGATCATGCGGGGAGGCCAGTGGACATAATCGCCGACAACAACAAGGGGGACAAGAACTCACCGACGGCAAGAAAGATATACAAGAAGCTGGCCGCCCATGAAAAGATAGGCCGGATCGCTGTGTTCGGCATGCATCCCGTGGCAAGGGTCACCGCCCAGTTCGTAATAAGGGCCATGCCACATGACAGGGTACGCTTCTTCAGGACGGAGGAAAAGGCCATGAAATGGCTTAGGGAGGGGAAGTAATGAACGATCGGGAGATAAGGGCGGGGAAACAAAGGTTCTTCCTTGGAAAGGACAACATCCTACGGGTCACCATAGTTGGTGAAATTGATAAGAAGACCGCCCTGGAAATGGGAAAAGCGTTTCAACGATTCCAAAGGGGGGAGGAGGGACCGATGGACATCTTCGTGGACAACAGCAGGTCAGGAAAACCGTTAACTAACGCCAGAACGGAGATTCGACGGATGGTGGAGAACGATTCCGTGGGTAAGATCGCTGTGTTCGGCGCTAATCCGGTGGCCAAGGTGATCTCTAATTTCGTTATCGGTATGTGCGGGAAAAAGGACATGCGGATCTTCGACACCAGGGAAGAGGCGTTCAGGTGGCTGAGAGGAGAGGACGATGAAGAATGACCATCGGATCGAGGAGATGATCGGGACTGTGATGAGGGTGGCCGGGGGTGACACCTCGGTCCAGGTCGGGCTCTCGGGTGAGAGAGACAAGCTGGACGCCCTTGCCATGGGCATCAACATGATGATCGACGAGATAGGTTTCAGGAACCGGGAGCTTGAAGGAACTATCAGGGAATTAAATCATGAGCTGGGACAGAGACGGCGGGCGGAGGAGGCGTTGGTGGAGAGCAAGGAGAAGTTCAGGACCATCACCGAGAACTCAGCGGACGCGATCTTCATAACGGACCGGAAAGGCAACTACGTCTACACTAACCAAACCGCCTCCGACATGCTCGGCTATACCCGAAAGGAATTATATGATATGAACATCACAGACATCTCCAAGAAAGAGGACCTTGAGAAGAACAAGGAGGCCTTCAGGGAGTTACTGAGCTGCGGTGAGTTATTTGTCGAACTGGAGCTCGTGAGGAAGGACGGCAGTCTCATTCCGACGGATCTTAACGCCGTATTGTTGCCCAACGGCTTGGTTTACGGCAGCTGCCGCGACATCACAGACCGGAAGCGGGCCGAGAAGGCGCTGCGCGAGAGCGAGGATAGATATCGGAACTTCTTCAAGACCTCGAAGGATTGCGCATTTATAACCACCGAGGACGGGTATTGGCTGGACATGAGCGACGATGCCTGCGAGTTCTTCGGATTTGAAAGTAACGAAGAGCTGAAAAGGATCAAAATCCCCGAGCTATATGCCGATCCCCGGGCTCGGAAAGAGCACCTGAAGAAGATAAAAGAACGCGGATTCGTCAGGGATTATCCGGTGGACCTTAGAAAAAAGGACGGAAGGGTTATCAATAGCCGGATCACGTCCGTAATGGTGAAAGCCGGAGACCAGGTGAGATATCAAGGGACGATACGGGACGTCACGGACATCAAGGAGGCGAAGGAACGTATCGATCAACTCAATTCACTTCTATTGTCGATCAGAAACGTGAACCAGATAATAGTCCAGGGAGAGGGGATGGAGGATGTGATGGCCGGAGCATGCGAGGCCCTGTTGGAAAACAGGGATTTCCTGGGACTGAGCATCGCGCTTTTAGGCGAGGACGGAAATATCACCCCCCGTCGGGGAAATGGTGATCATGGATTAGCAGGTGACTGGTCCCTGACTCCGGACGGTGAGGGAAAGGCGCCGGATTGTGTCAGGAAAGCGGTAGCGTCCAAGGATATCCAAGTCGTGGATACAAGGGATTGCGGCGCATGTGATTACGGAAAGAATGAAAATAACCGCAAATGCGTCCTTGTTCCCATGTTGAGCCATGATCGGGTAGCGGGATTGCTGCAGGTGGGTATGCAAAGCGACAGGGAGATCGACCGGGAAGGGAAGGGGCTGTTGATCGAGGTGGCCAACGACCTGGCGTTCGCCGGGGAGAAGATAAAAGCGGAGGAGGAGCGTGAGACTTTGGTCCACGAGCTGGAGGAGAGGGTAAAGGAACTTAGATGTTTGTACGACGTTTCCGAATCCATCAAGGAAAAGGAAGGATTGGAGGAAATTTTCCGGAAGGTGGTGAGACTGATACCTCCGGGGTGGCATTATCCCGAAATTACCCGGGCCAGGGTCGTTTTCGACGGAAGGGAATACAAGTCGGAGCCCTTTGAGGAGAGCGAATGGAAACTCTGCAGCGATATAGTGGTGAACGGAGAGACCCGGGGAAAGATCGAAGTATATTACGTGGAGGAACGACCCGAGCTTGACGAAGGCCCCTTCCTTGGGGAAGAGCGGAGCCTCATCGGCGGTATAGCCCGGAGCCTGAGCGAGGCCATCGAGCGGAAGGAGGCCGGGGAAGCCCTGGAGTATCGAGCCGAATTCGAGACGATTCTTACCGAACTTTCGGCCGGCCTCATGAGAACGACCTTGAACCAAATGGACGAGAAAATCGAGCTTGCATTGAATCTCGTGGGCAAGTTAGCGGGAGTTGACCGGAGCTATGTGTTTTTACTGTCCGAGGACGGCTCCAAGATGAACAACACTCACGAATGGTGTGCCGAATTCATCGAACCCCAGATCGAGAAACTACAAGAGCTATCCACAGATATCTTCCCGTGGTGGATGGAAAAACTGAGGAGGTTCGAGTATATTCATGTCCCCCGGCTGGATGATATGCCCCGGGCGGCGGAGGCAGAGAAGAACATCCTCCGGGAACAAGATATCCAGTCCCTGGTGGTGGTTCCAATGGTTTTAGGCGATTCTCTCCTTGGTTTCATGGGTTTTGACTCTGTAGGAAAGGAAAAAACATGGTCAGATAAAGACATAGTGCTGCTAACAACCATGGGAGAGATAATAATCAGTGCCTTAGAGAGGAAGCGGGTGGAACATGCGTTGAAGGAGAGCGAGGAGAGGTACCGTCAACTTGTGGAGGAAACGAACGACATCCCCTTTGTACTGGATAAAAAGGGAAAAATAAAATATATCGGGCCCCAGGTGGAAAGGTATGGTGTCGTGTCCGAGAATATGGAAGGGAGGGAGTTCTCGTACTTCATACACCCGGAAGACATCGATCATGTCCGGGGGAGCCTGGAAAAGAGCCTGAGAACGGGTGAGGAATTCACAACCGAATTCCGGGTGGGAACCCCCCGGCTCGGTACAAGATGGTTCGAAGATAAAAGCAGGTTGATAAAGGATGAGAAAGGGGATATAATAAATGTCACGGGGATATTGAGGGACGTCACCCGCCGCAAGGCGGTCGAAGAAGAGCTGAGGAAGCATCGAGGGCATCTGGAAGAGCTGGTCAAGGAGAGGACTTCGGAACTTCGGCGGGCAAAGGATTCCCTGGAGGCGTCCAATAAAAGATTGGTGGAAACCAATGCCCATCTGGAGAACATGACCCGGGAAGCCGAGAAAATGGCAAAGAAAGCCGAGAAGGCAAATAAAGCTAAGAGCGAATTCCTTGCCAACACCTCCCACGAGATAAGAACGCCTCTGACCGCTATAATAGGGTTCACCGATATTCTCTTGGACGGGAAGTTGGGCGAAGAACAGCGGGAACAACTGATCATGATCAATAATTCGGCGACCTCACTTTTGAACATGCTGAACGACGTCTTGGACCTGTCCAAGATCGAGGCGAACCAGATGTCGCTGAGCTCGGAGAGTTTCGACCTTGCCCGGTTGTTGGAGGAAGTGATAAGCGTATGCGGGTCAAGGGCGGGGGAGAAGGACATCGAGCTTTTCCTAGAGATGGATCCCGGGGTTCCCCCGAATCTGGAGGGAGATCCCGTCAAGTTGAAACAGGTGCTGGTCAATCTGACGGACAATGCGGTGAAGTTCACTGAACAAGGAGAGATCGGTGTCAAGGTGGAATTGAGAGGGACGGACGGGAACAACGCAAGGCTCGTGTTCAGGGTGAGCGACACGGGCATCGGGATTCCGGAAGATAAGCTGGAAACGATTTTCCGGGCCTTCAAACAGGGCGACGGCTCGATAACCCGGGAATACGGAGGAACCGGCCTCGGCCTTGCCATATCAAAATCGCTGGTGGAGCTGATGGGCGGGGATATTCGGGCTAAGAGCCAACCGGGAGAGGGCAGCGAATTTTATTTCACGGCATGCTTCAAGGTGAGGGATCCCGTGTCCCCGAGGGGGGATGTCGGCGAAAAACCCGTTCCTGCCCGGCCATATGACATCCCGAAGGACGCCAGGGTGCTTCTGGTTGAGGACAACAGGATAAACAGGAAACTCCTGGACACGCTGTTGAAAAAATCCGGGGTCCAAGTAGACAAGGCGGGCAACGGTTTGGAGGCGCTGGAGGCCCTGTCGAAAGGCACCTACGACATGGTCCTGATGGACATCCAGATGCCCGAGATGGACGGTATCGAGGCTGTGCGCAGGATAAGGGAGAGGGAAGGGAAGGGAGAACACCTACCCGTTGTGGCTCTTACGGCCCATGCCATGAAGGGGGACAGGTTACACTTTCTGGAAAAGGGAATGGACGACTATATATCAAAACCGGTGGACAGGGAGAAGCTATACAGGGTCGTTGCCCGTTATTCCAAGGGCAGGAGGTCGCAATGTCGGGACACCGATTCGAAACATGGGAAGGGATTGTTGGACGTTGAATCCCTCCGGCAGAGGTACCGGGAAGGAGACGATTTCGTGTGCGACCTTTTCAGCATGTTCGTTGAGGAAGGTAACGAAAAGCTGCGAAAGATCAAGAAAGGCTTGAGGCAGGGAAATCCAATCATGGTGGAGGAATCGGCTCACGACCTGAAGAGCATTTCAGCCGGCCTTACCGCCACCGCGGTGGCGAACATCGCCAGGGATGTTGAAAAATTCGGAAAGGAAAGAGAACTCTCGAAGGCGGGGGAACATATTGAAGAATTGGAGAAGACACTGGGAGAAACGATTTCAATGATGAACGAATTCATCAAGGGGAGGGGGTGTGACAACGACTGAAAGGTCTTACAGGATATTGATAGCCGACGACGTGGCCAGTATGCGGGTCATATTGGACAAGCTGTTGAAAAAAATGTGTCACGAGGTGGTAGGCGAGGCGGCGAACGGCGTAGAGGCGGTTGCCATGTACCGGGAACACCACCCCGATTTAGTGACCATGGACCTTATGATGCCCGAGATGGACGGTATGGAGGCAATCAGGGAGATAAGGGGATCGGACCCCGACGCAAGGATCCTGGTGGTGAGCGCCTTGGATACGAAGGATATGATAGAGGAGGCAATCGAGGCCGGCGCCCTGGGATACGTCACCAAACCCTACTCCTATGAAAAATTGAGAATAAAGATAGACGACGTCATGGGGAAGGAGTGATGCGGGCGGTTGATATACCAATAAATTATCAGCGGGAATAATTGCATGACCAAGTTTAAATCCGATCTTGCCCCGTAATATATATGTCAGAGGTGGAAAAAAACAATGGACAGGAAGAAAATCCTCGTTGTGGAGGACGAAGGCGTGATCGCCCTGGACATAGAGAGCCGGCTCAGAAGCATGGGTTACGCAGTGGCGGGCACCGCCACAAGCGGCAGGGAAGCCCTTGAAAAGGTACGCAAGACCGAGCCGGACATAGTCCTCTTGGATATTAAGTTAAGGGGAGAGGTGGACGGCGCCTGGGTTGGGAGGGTGGTAAGGGAGCGCTTCGACATTCCCGTAGTTTATCTCACCGCCTATTCCGACGAGACCGTGCTCGACAAGATAAAGGATACCGAGCCCTTCGGCTATATATTGAAACCCTTCCAAGACGGGGAACTGCGTGCAAGCGTGGAGTTGGCCCTGTACAAACATCGGATGGAGACCCTGATGAAGAAAAAGGACAAGTGGCTCTCCGCCACGCTCAATAGTATCGGGGACGGGGTAATCACCACCGATACGGAGGGCAAGGTAACATTCATGAACCCCCAAGCGGAATCCCTTACCGGCTGCTCCGAGAAGAAGGCGGCGGACCGAAGCCTGGGGGACTTTTTCAAAATCATTGGGAAGGAGGGGGGCGAAGGGATTGAAGACCTGGTATCCCAAGCACTCGAAGGGGAAATGATTGAATGCTCCGCCCGTGATCATTTCCTCGTTAACAATGAAGGGGAGAAGATAACCGTGGACTGCAACGCCGCTCCGATAAGGGACGACCTGGGAAACCGTACCGGCGTGGTCATCGCCTTCAGGGACGTTAGAAAGAGGAAAAGGACGGAGAACGCTCTTCAAAAGAGCGAGCAGAGGTTCAAGCTCATTTCCGAGGGGCTGCCCCTTGGTCTTTTCGAAACGGACAAGGGAGGGTCCATTCTGTTCACTAATACGAAATGGCAGCAGATGTTCGGCCTGTCCCTGGAACAGAGCCTGGACAAAAATCTTGGAGACATGTTCCTTGACAAGGACAGGAAGAAACTATGCAGGGAATGGGAGGAGAACGTCAAGGAGTTCGGAGAGTTCTCCAGGGAATGTCAGGTGAAAACACCTTCCGAAAACGTTACCTGGGCACACATACATTCGGTCCCCCTTATCTCGGACGAGGGGATCCGTTACATCGGCACCGTGAAAGATATAACCATGAGCAAGAAGGCTGAGTTGGGCCTGCGTGAGAGCGAGGAAAAGTTCAGGGCCATAGTGGAGAACGTCAAGGAGGGGATCCTTCTGTTAGGGCCCGAGGGTAACATACTAACTTGGAACAGGAGCCTTTCCGAGCTCACCGGTCTATCCGAGGAGGATGTGGAGGAAAGGCCCGCGGACAAGGTGTTTGCGGACTTTATTCCCGACACCGGAAGGGACGGGATGGCGGGATTGAAGGAGCAGCTTTTCGCCGGGAACAAAGGGGCGAAAGTCAGGGAATACAAGCTCAGGGACATTGACGGTGTGTCTCATTATGTGCTCGTTCGCTCTGCGGGGGTGAAAATAGGCGGCAGGGAGTATATCCTGGCGACATTGAACGACGTTACCGAACTGAAGAACGCCATGCTGATGAACATAGCCTCGGCGAAGAGGGAAAGGGAGCTGCGCTCCATGCTCGAGGAGGCCTTTGACGCCATGAGGGCGGTGGTGATAATCTTCGACCGCATCGGCAAGGTGAGCTATATCAACCCTTACGGTATGAAGGTACTTGATTATCGGGAAGAAGAGGTCATCGGAAGCAACATAGACGATGTCGTAAATCCTCTGGTGGGTATGTTCGATCTAGAGAAAATAGAGGAAGAGCTCGTTTCTAGCGAAAAGATAAGCATGAACACCCATATCCCAATATACGATAAGAAGGGAAACATATTCAGTATGGACTGGGAGTTCTTCCTTTGGAAAGGTGAACAGGCCAGGGTAATGGACGTGCTGGCCATAGGTCAGGACATTGGCCAAATGAGGAAGAGCGAGATCGCGCTCAAGGTGATGGACTCCGTGGGCACGGTCCTCGCCCCCCTGCTGAGGGCCCACGGAAGCACGGTGACCGCGCCCATTGCCAAGGAACTTGCCAAGGTGTTCGACAGGGAGTACAATTTTTACCAAGGCATGGACATGAACACATTCGTGAGAATATTTACGGATATCCTGAACGAGCTGAGCGGTGAGTTCACTTACGAGGTCAGTGACAGGGAGGCGAGGAGCACGGGAACCAGATGTATCTGGACCAACGAGATAGCCAAACAGACGCCTTTCTTTTGCACCCTCTGCCAGGGAATGGCCAAGGTGCTGGCAAACGAGTGGCTGCCGCGACACAATATATGTTTGGACAAGACCATTGGCAATCTCGACGGAACATGTGAATTCATCATAAAAGGCAGAATATAAAAACCGGCCGCCTTTCCACAATCCGATATAACGATTGTAATTTCCACGTATCAGGATTAAAGTAAAAGACAGAACGTTTTTATAATTTTCACTTATAGCTTGAGGACAGAACAATTAAGAAAAGTTATGTCCTCATCTATAAATATCAACGTCGATAAACGGAAGAAAAAGGATAAATAACCTTGACACGGATGTTAATCCCGATAAAGGTGATAAAAATGGATTGGTTTGAAACAGGAATATCGACCCTGGACGATCATATAAGCGGTTTTCCCAAGGGAAGAACCACCCTGGTCCTGGGAACACCCGGAGCGGGAAAGACCATACTGGCCCTCCAGTTCGCCGACAGGTGTCTGGAATCCGGCCTCAGCGTTTTGTACATTGCCACCGAGGAACGCCCCGAGGACCTCATTCAACAGGCGGCGAGCATAGGGTTGGAAAAGGTAAAAGATTGCTGTGAGAAAGAGGATCTGATCATAAGGCCCCTTTTCAGGGAGAGGGCCGAGGACATAAAGGCCCTTTACCTAATGGATTATCAAAGGATCTCAAAGGATTTTTTACTGCTTACCACCGATATACCTGACAACATAGACGTGGTGATAATAGACAATATCGGTGTGTTCAGCGTGGGGCTCTCGCCGCAGGAGTTCAGGGATCAGTACGATATGCTGGTCTACCTCCTGTCCAAGAAAGGATACACCTCCCTGGTGATATCCGACGAGAGCGTCGACGAAAGGCTTGCCAAGATCGCCATGTACTCCTCCTACGCCGTTTTCAGGATGTACAAGTCGATGAACACCTACACCTCGAAAATGGAACGTATAATGGACGTGGTGAAAATACGCAACTCCCCCACTCCCGCGGAATATCTTCTCTACGACATCACGGAAGAAGGGATATCGATATCAGGCACTGTCAGAACATAAAATCTCAAAGGGAAAGCTCGGCCCCACCCTTTCGTAGACCCAACTGTAATATTGATCTTCTATCCGGCTCAGTCCCACGAATTTATGGATTTTCAGATCAGCAGGCAGGTCTTTGACGCCCAGGCCGTCCTTTATGGCTGTTGCGAGGTAATTGGTTTCCTTGATCTGCAGATAGTGTTCCAAACCCATTAGATCATCTACATAAACGAAGTACTCGCCTCCACCCGCGTCGGACCTCAAGGCGTGCATCGCCGTTTCCACCGCACTATACAGTACCTCTCCGTCGAACGGGCCGGGGGTCCAGAACGTTTTCGCGCCTTCCTGCTCGGATGTCCATATCATCCCTTCGACCCCGTGATCGGAATTGTCATTTCCCGACTTCGAGTAACCCGAGATCGATCCGAGGGGATCCACGTAGTAAGGCCTTTTCTCTGACTTTAAGTGTGCATCCAACGCCATGCGTAGAACCCTGGCCGGTCTCGATAGGGTCAGCACCACCCCGTCCATCCCCTTCTCGTCAATGAGAAACCTCAGTGCCTGCACCTCGATATTGAATACGTGTACCGGGTCTATCACCAGCAATGTCTTTGCCCCTCTTTTCGTTACCGAATCTTCTATCGCGCTGTCCATGGCACCGAAGAGCTCTTTAATGGTGCTGCGGGCGAGTTTACGGGAATTTTTATTCCCACTGCCCTCCCTTTTCCCTTTATTTTCACTACTCATTGAACACACCTTCGACAATTGTCACTCCATAAGAAGCAGGACATCGCTTCTGTGTTTTATTTTTTTATAGATCTTCTTATAATAATCGCCCCCGGTTTTGGTAAGGCCGATGAACTTGTGAACGAACGAACCTTTGAAGCCTTTTTGTATCTTCATGCCGAGCCTTATGATGTCTTTCATGTCGGCGTAGGGGGCAATTCCGACAAGGTTGTCAACCAACACGAAGTGCTCGTCTCCCTGCATGTCCTTGGCGACATTGTTCACCGCCTCCCCCAAGGCAGAGTATATCCTGTCCACCTCGAAGGGTCCGTCGATCTGGAACACCTTGGTGTCATTGTTCTCGTCTCCCATCAAGGACCCGGCTATCGAACTCATGGGGTCCACGTAGTAAGGCCTGCGCTCGGTGGCCACGTGTCTCCTCAACGCCCTGTGAACTATAAGATATGGGCGGGTCAGCGTAACAACCACCCCGTCCATTTTCTCTTTATCCATGAGATGCCCCAGGACCTCGAGTTCCACGTTCAGGACGTACTCCGGGTTGATCACCATCAGGGTGTTACCCCCCTTCACGGACCTCAAATCCTTTACCGCTGTTTTCGTTGCCTTTTTGATGTTCTTTAACGTGTTTATGGTCAATCCCGTCTTCTCCATTTTCTTTGCCATTTTCTCACCTCACAATACTTTGAATTTTATCAATCTCAATCTTTTGTTCCCCCCCGATCTCTTGTTCTTGCTTTGCCAATCCTCCAGCAATTCCTTCTTGCTCCTGAAACCGCACAGGTAGGCGTCCTCGTTGGTGATCTCGTCCTTTCGTTTGAGCTGCTCGTCAATTATCAAAAGTTCGGCGAAATACGCTTTGTCCTGGAGGCTCAGCTTGGCTCTTATTATATTGCCCTTCTTCAATCGGCTCAGGGGCCTTGTCTTCCTGAGGATGGCCTTTATATAACCGTTCTTGACCTGCTCCACCTCGTCCGGCTCGAACAGAAGGACCCCGTCGTATACCTGAAACAACCTGTGCGAATTGATCCAGGCTGAAAGTTTCATGAGCCCGAAGACGATGATGCTCCCCACAACCAGCCCCATCTCCAAGCTCACAGAGTAGAACATGCTGTGGTAGTAGAATCCCAGGACAAGGATCATCGCAATTGCGAACAGAAGGATATTCCGTATCGCGTTCCTGAAGATGACCTTTGAATTTACGGTCATCTCTTTATAAAGACTCACCAAGATCCCCCGGCTTCTCCTTTATCCAGGTGGACGGGAGGACCGTTTTTCCGGCCCATATTCGCCATTTCGATCCCAATCGAAATCATGAGACCACTTACCTCGTTGGAAGAACGTAGAGCCCCTCTTCGCTTATGGTGAGAGAGGAGGGCCCCGCCTTGTGCTTGGTCCCCCGCATCTTCAGCACCTCGAGGTATCTCCGCCTCACGCCGTCCTCCAGGGAATTGGACAATAATATCAATGCGTCGGCTATGTAGGCGGCCTCCATGGGGTAGGATTCTCTGGGCATAACCTCGCCGGTGAGCATTACCACGGCGTCCCAGGTCTTCAAGCGCATGGAGAGCTCGTAGAGGAACTCCCGATAGCCGGTCTTCCACATGTTGTTGACCACGGTCACCGGATCGATGACTATCCTCTTGGGCATGTACTGGGAAACGACATCCTCTATATGCTCCAATATCTCGAAGTAGGTGGGCATAACCCCTCCCTTTGCCTTCAGGAGATGGCCCAGATCCTCGTATTTTATCAGCGACTTGAAGTACTTCTTGTCCATGAACTTATACCCGGACGCGAATCTGAGCATCCACATGGTCGG
>CAZUZU010000057.1:4510-15362 GCA_964624865.1 uncultured archaeon | reverse complement strand
GGTTTCATCCGCTACTGGCTGGACGAGCGCACCGGCCTACCTATAGACATGCTGCTAAACGGCACGGTGTCCGTGGCCCCGGTGGACGCGCCCCAGGCCAGGATACCAGTGGCCAGCTTCGAGTTCTCCTTTGAGCCGGAGATGGTGGAGGAGATGAAGCTGATATCCGATCTATTCCACAATTTCCTTCTGCCTCTTTCCAACTCCTACCTGACCTTTATAAGGATAGACATGGGCTTTACCAGGTCGATGAGCATGAAGATAATCGAGATGGCCTCGGACCTGGAGATCATCCTTGACATAACCAGGTTCTGGATACCCCTGTTGGTGGGTGTGCTGGCCCTCTATTTAATATTGAGACCGATATTCAAGTATCGCAGGGAGCGTAAGAAGGGCATACCGGTGACCACCATAGAATACAAGTATTCGAAGACCTTGGACAGGTACCGCGGGAAAGGGAGGTGAGGGGGTTGAAGATCGCCGCGGTTACCAATTTCCTTCACCGCCTGGGGGGCGGTGAAAGGGTATTCCTGTCCCTGGCCGACCACTGGAAGAAGAAAGGGCATCAGGTTCAAGTCTATGCCCTCTCCGGCAACAGTGACCTTTGTCCCGGCCTGAGGACCCTGGACCGCGACCTCGGCCCCATCGGGTCCCTTCCCAAGGCCCTGGCACCCTTTTACCCCCTTTATCACATGTTGAGCATATCGCTTCACGAGTACCGAGGGGCAAGCGGAGACCTGGCCGCCCTGATAAACCAAGGGGACTACGACCTGGTTTTCGGTAATCACGGCCACATCACCCCCTTTGTCCTTTCCCGCATCCAGGGCCCCGGAACGGCCATATACGTGCACGAACCGCCCAGGTATATCTACGACCGGCGGCTAAGGGAGGAGGTGGAGAGGTTCAAGTCCGAGGTAAAGAATTACGACGGGTTTACCCAGGTGATCAACAGGATAGTTAAGAAGACCAGGGAAATGGAGCATGATCAATGGCGTAGTGCCTATACATCGGCTATGGCCAATGTTGGAAAGGTCTTTTCCAATTCAGAATATACCACGGACTGCGTGGCCCGTGCCTTTGACAGGGATTCGGTCACGGCCTACCCTGGCGTGGACAGCGACTATTTCTCTCCCGCCGAGATGGAGGGAGGCGACAATGATGGAAGCGGGGGAAATACAGAGGGTAGCGACGATAGTGGCCATGGCAAGCGGGTAGAGAGGAATGACAAGGGGGCGGACCGGAGGGAAGATACGGGCAAACCCGATGGCGAGGCAGTTGACCGTAGCGGGGGGCATGGGGAAGACGGTAAATACGTTCTCACAGTGGGGCCCTTGCAGATCCACAAGATGCATCATTTTGCCGTTGAATCCATAGGGCGCATCCCCGGGAAAAGGCCGAAGCTCAGGATAGTGGGTGGTGGAGGTGAGCTGGTTACCCGTGACTGGCTCCATTCTCTTGCCAAAGAAAAGGGCGTGGACCTTGAGATCTTGGATAATGTGAACAAGGAAGAGCTTCTCGGCCTTTACAGAGGGGCGGTCGCGGTACTCATGCCCAATTTGCACGAACCACTGGGTCTCGTGGCATTGGAGGCCATGTCGTGCCAGAGACCGGTGGTGGCAGTGGCGGAGGCCGGTCCCGCCGAAGTGATCGCCCTTGGCAGGAAAAAAGGCTACGGCGAAGTGGCCCTGGCCGTGGACCGGGACCCCGTCCTTTTCGCGGATGCCGTATCTCGTATACTGGACGACCACGGAATTGAAAAGATGGGTGAGAGGGGCCGTAGGTTCGTTAAGAAAGAGTTCACCTGGCCCGGGTTCTTTCAAAAGGTGGATGAAGAGCTGGATATGGATTGATCGGAATGCAAAAAAAGATACCGTTATTGAAGGATCATCACAATCATCCCTCCCAGTATGCCGCCCTGGTCCACGCCCTGAACATACAGGGAACAGAGGACAAGGATGAAGCTCTTGCTTTGATTAGAGATCGGGACAACGATAACGATATCTCCGTGGTCATTGGCTGGAACACGGGCAAGTATGATTTCACCTCGCGGGAACTGGATTCCCTGCCCCCTGTTATAATGTGCAATCTATCCCTGCATGATTTTGTGCTCAATCAGGGAGCCAGGGACCAACTGGCCGAGGAATACGGCGACCTCTTGGCCCAGATGGACGACAAGACCTGGCTTGAACGTAATCTACGGCAGGTCACTAAAATGATAATCGAACAAGAGCCGCTGACCGAGTCCAAGCTGGGGGCCTTTTACAGTAGGTTGGAGGGCCTGGGCGTATGGTATGCTGAGGATTTATCCGTGTTGGGGGCCGAGGAGATAAACATAATTCGAGGCTCCCGTTTCCGGTCGAGAACAAGGTTGTGGGCCACATTCGATGAGTACATTGGGCTCGATGCGGAACACCGAAGATATATACACGGCATAAAGCTGTTCACCGACGGTGCCATCGGGGCGGGTACCGCTGCCCTGGGCCAACCATATAGGGATGGAGGAATGGGGGTCCTTGTTCATAAGGACAAAGAACTGCTGCGCATGCTGGAGCAGGTTGAGGAGCTGGGCAAGGCCGCTGCCATTCATGCCATTGGCGACAGGGCCACCCATCGGGTCGTTCATGCGGTGGAAAGATTACGTACCAAGGGCCAGGAGCTGCCCGAAGTGAGGATGGAGCACTGCCAGTTTATATCCCGTTCCGATGCCCTGAAGGCAAAGGACCTAGGTATCGTCATCTCAATGCAGCCCAACTTCAATTACGATTCCCTGGATTACCGGGACAGGTTACCTGAGCCCTACCTTGCTCAGAACAACCCGTTTCGGATGCTGATAGACCAGGTGGGTTACGTGCCCGGTGAAGACCTGGTTTTGGGTTCGGACGGCATGCCTCACGGAGCGGGGTTTGCGCTGCAAGCAGTGCTCTTCCCTCCCCGTCCCGGGCAGAGGCTCGCCCTGGAGGAGTTCGCCCTGGCCTACTGCCTCGAGGACATGAGGCAGGGCCATAATGTGGTGGAGGTGGACCGGGAGAGGGAAGAGGTGAGTGTAACCACTGTTTTAGGTTGAACGGGGGCCGAAGCGGAGTAGGGGATCCGGGTCGATAGCAAGGAACCCCGCCATCCCCAATGGCCGGCCTCATCAAGCATAGACAGGATTATATATTCGCGTTGTCTTTTACAATTCCGTAAGTAAATGGATATGAGCGGTGGATATATTGAAGGACTACGAATTCCAGGCAGAGACCCGGGACGGGCTGACATTGTTTGGCCGGGGTCGGGGGCCTGCCAAGGTAAAGGGAGTGATATGCCTGGTGCACGGGATGGGGGAGCACTGCGGCCGATACGGTCACTTTTTCCGATTCTTTGATGCCAAGGGCTTTGCCTGCTTGTCCCTGGACCTGAGGGGTCACGGAAAGTCGGAAGGAAAGAGGGGCCACACCCCCTCTTATTCCCGCCTATTGGACGATGTCGATCTATTGCTGGCCCGGGCCGCCGATAGATATCCCTCCGCACCCAGGTTCCTGTACGGTCACAGCATGGGAGGCAACCTGGTTGTTAATCATGGCCTGCGCAGGCATTCCGAGGCCCAAGGTATTGTGGCATCCAGCCCCTGGCTGGAGCTTGCCTTCCAGCCTCCCTGGATCAAGGTGGCACTGGGTAGACTGATGAACCGGATTTACCCCGGCATGGGCATGAGCGCGGGGCTGGAAACCGAGGCCCTGTGCAGGGACCCCGCGGTTGTCAAAGCCTATGTGGACGACCCTCTGGTCCACGGTAAAATAACTCCCCGTCTATTCCTAGGGATGTACGAGAGTGGACGATGGGCCCTGGATCACGCTTCCGAGCTTGGTGTTCCCATACTGCTCATGCACGGAACCGGGGACCGGCTCACCTCGGCGGAGGCGAGCAAAGATTTTTGCAACAAGGCTGGCGGGGAATGCCGAATAAAGCTGTGGCCCGGCCTTTATCACGAACTGCACAACGAGCCGGAAAAGAAAGAAGTAATGGAATTCGCCGACCGATGGCTGGATCAGCGATTGGGAGGGGCCTGAATGCCGGAGGACGCGGTGCTGGCGGTGGACGTCGGGACCACGGGGGTCAATTCGGTGGTGTATTCCTCCGGAGGCAAAAGGTTGGCGTCTGATTATTCAGAGTTTCCCGTTTATTATCCCAAACCGGGGTGGGTGGAGCAGGATGCCGAGGACTGGTGGACCACCACCGTCTCCACGGTGAGGGAATGTTGCCGGCTGATTGGGCGAGGGCACCGGGTAATCGCCATGTCCGTGACCAATCAAAGGGAGACCGTAGTCCCTGTGGACAGGGAGGGGAAGCCCCTTACAAGGGCGATGGTGTGGCAGGACAGACGCAGTTCTCTCCAGGCCAGCGGCATCAAGGACCGGCTGGGCCCCGGCTCCATCTTCGAGATCACCGGTCTAAACCCGGATCCCTACTTCACACTCCCCAAGATACTCTGGTGGAAGAAGAATCAGCCCCGGGTTTTCAAAAACACCTGGAAGTTCATGCTGGTACATGATTTTTTAATGTACAGGCTCACGGGCGAGGTCCTGACGGACCATACGAACGCCTCCCGCACAATGCTATTGGACCTTGGCAAGAGGGAATGGTCCTCGGATATAGCGGATGAGTTCGGTCTTTCCTTGGACAAGATGCCCAACCCGGTTCTTCCGGGCAGTCCCGTGGCTCCTCTAGAGCCAGATATCGGGAGGAAACTTGGCATACCCGGCACGCCTCTGGTTGTGGCCGGCGGCGGTGATCAGCAGTGCTCAGCCCTTGGTCTGGGTATTACGGGGCCAGGGAAGGTGAAGTCCACCACGGGAACAGGCACCTTCATCGTGGCCCCGGTGACCGATCGGGACCCCAGGGCAAGGGGCAAGATAGTCTACAGCGCCCACGCGGTGCCCGACACGGACATTGCCGAGGCCAGCATATTCACAACTGGCAGCCTTCTTGCCTGGATAAAGAGGCTTTTGTATCATGGGGAGGACTACGAGACCCTTAACAGGGAGGCTCAAAGCTCAGGGGCCGGTGCCCGCGGCCTGTACACCGTGCCCTTCTTCTCAGGGGCCGGAGCTCCTCATTGGTCCCCGGAGTCAAGGGGCATGATACACGGCCTGACCCTGGGGCATGTCAGGGGTGATATCGCACGCTCCGTCATGGAGGCGGTGGCCTTCGAGATCCGGACCAACCTGGATGTGATGCTCGGCCTGGGGATCCCTGTCAAAGAGCTTGTTCTGGACGGGGGTGCGGCAAGGAGCAGGTTGTGGAACCAGATAATCTGCAATGTGGTCAACAAGCCGTGCCTGGTGGCGGGGGACGTGGAAGCCACCGCAGCCGGAGCAGCGGTATTGGCAGCGGTCGGAGCGGGCCTGTATCCCGGAGTGGAGGAGGCGGTCAGTAGCTTTGCCTCACCCGGGGGCACGATAACGCCTGAAAAGCCCGATTTCCAGGAATACTTGCGGCTGTATCACGGATACGATAAATTGAGACAAAGAGCACTGGAGAGGGATTAACATCGCTATGAGGTGCAATTTGATTGCAAAGTGTGGTAAAGAGAGACATTGGCATCCCTGTCAGGTGCCAGGAGATTGCAAAGGGCTGCAAAGGGAGGGATTGACAT
The DNA here is from genome assembly GCA_964624865.1 of uncultured archaeon. Classification (GTDB taxonomy): domain Archaea; phylum Thermoplasmatota; class Penumbrarchaeia; order CAZUZU01; family CAZUZU01; genus CAZUZU01. The sequence goes on along the minus strand of CAZUZU010000057.1, from coordinate 9,727 downwards.
CGCTACGAGGTGCATAGTGGCGGGATCGGAGGAGGACATGAAGGCCGCCTTTTCGATCAGGGAAGAGGTTTTCATCAAAGAGCAGGGGTGCGATCCGGAGGAGGAATGGGACGAATGGGACAAAGATGCCAGGGCCATTCACATCCTCTGCATGAAGGGTGATGAGCCTGTGGGCGCGGGCCGGCTCCTGTTCCTTGACCAGGGTGCGAAGCTTGAAAGGATCGCGGTGCTGAGACCTTACCGTGAGCGGGGCGTAGGCAGCGCCCTGGTACGCTTCATGATCTCCCTGGCCTCAAGAAAGGACGCTGCCGCCGTGTACGCCCATGTCCAGACCTCGGCCGTCGACTTCTACAAAGGGCTCGGGTTCCGGCCGGTTGGCGATACGTTCGAGGAGGCCGGCATCGAGCATGTCAAGGCCGTATATGTGGAGTGACGTTTGATTTATTTCTGGACCCTGGGGTTCACCGTAAATGCTAAATACATTTTCTCGCTCGCTTAGACAGGTAATGTAACACCGGGAAAGGTGATCCAATGGAAGAGCTTTATGAGAAGTTTCTGCCGCTAATAGAGGCCGAGGACAAGGAGAAGTGCGTGGACTTCGCGCTGCAGAAGTTGGAGGCGGGGGACGTGGACATCGTGAGCCTGTACACCAAGGTGCTCGCCCCGGCCCTGAACGACATGAGGTTCTCGTCCGATGAGAAGGCCCTGGTGATACTGACCGAGCATGTGCGCAGCTCCATAGCCCGCACGATAATCGAGTGCTGCTACCCCTATGTGGTCCGGGAAAGGGACAAGAAATACGGTGGCAGGAGGCAGGGAAAGGCGATGGTTGTCTGCCCTGCCGAGGAGTATCACGAGATAGGGGCCAGGATGGTATCCGACTTCTTCACCCTCCTCGGTTACGACGTGGCCTTCGCAGGCGCCAATACACCCAAAGGGGACGTGCTGAGCGCGGTCAAATACATCAGGCCGAGGTACGTGGCCCTCAGCGTGTCGAGCTTCTACAATTTGGTTGCCGTCCAGAGAACGGTGGAGGAAATATCCGAAGTGAGGAGGAAGGAGGGCCTTGACTTCGAGATAATCGTCGGGGGAAACGCATTCCGAAAAAATCCCGAGGTATGCAAGGATATAGGCGCGGACCATCAGGTGCAGGACTTTGAGGAATTAATAAAGATCGTCGGGGACGGCCGCATCGAAATGGATATAAGGAAATGAAACATGGCCGTTGTTCATGGAACTTGTCCTATTCCTGGCCGCGGTGGGATTCATCTCACTTTCCGGTGTCCTCATGCCCGGCCCGGTGCTCGTTGCCGCCATCGTCAAAGGCTCGGAGAGCAAGCACGCGGGTGCATGGATAGCCCTTGGCCACCTCCTGTTCGAGGTGCCATTGATACTGGCCATTGCAGCCGGCTTGAGCTTCGTTCTTGACAATCCCTGGGTTCGAATTATTATTGGTGTGGCAGGCGGTGCATTGCTGGCATACATGGGCTTTGAGATGATCATGATGAGGGGAAAGGCGGAGGCGGCCCGCAAGGCCTTTCCCTATCACCCCGTGATAGCTGGTTTCGTGACCACCGTGACAAATCCGTACTTCCTGCTCTGGTGGGCTACTGTTGGCGCCGCCCTTATCCTTGCGGCCCTGTCCTTCGGCCCTTGGGGTATCCTGGGATTCGTGGTGGTGCATGAGATATGCGACCTGGCCTGGGACTATTTCGTTTCCTATACGGTATTCACTTCAAAGAGATTGTGGAGCACCAGTGTCCACACGGCGGTGTTCGGTACCTGCGGGGCAATGCTTATTATCTTTGGAATATACTTCATACTTGCACCATGGTTGACCTAGGAGGAATATATAATGGAAAAAGATGATGTGGCAAAAAGAGCGTATGACCTGGCATATGAATACGAATCGGAATATGGCTCCTGCCCCCAGTGCGTCATGGCGGCAATAAACGATCTGTTTGGCATAGTTCCGGAGGAGGTGCTCAGGGCGGGCTACCTTCTTGCCGGCGGGGGCGGCATATGTACCGACGGGACTTGCGGTGCGCTTGTTGGCGGTTACATGGTGCTGAGCAGTATATGGGGAAGGCCGAGAAATGAGTTCGAATCCGATAAATATCGTATTGCTTATAAGAAAGCTAAGATACTTCACGACAGATTTGTCGGTGAGTTCGGAAGCCCTCTCTGCTGCGGGGTACAAGAGAAGATATTCGGCCGCTCCTTCGATATGTGGGACCCCGAGGATTACCAGCGGTTCGAGACCATGGGAGGCCACGACGATAAGTGCCCGATGGTTGCGGGGAAGGCCGCCCGCTGGACAGCTGAGATCTTATTAGAGAACGTCGTCGAGCCAAAATAATAAGAATCCAACCCGCTCTCCAAAAATTCTTTATATCCAAATAATATCGTATAATCTGCAAATAACCCGGAGATCACGGTGATCATATGGCATTTGAAGAGAGGTTGAAGGGACTACTGGCAGTTTTCATATTGATAATTATGACCATCTCTGTGTTCTCGATGACCCTGGCCCCCGCCGATCTCAACACGGGACCAGACAGAGCCGTGGATGCGGAGTATAAAAGCGCCTTCGGGCGGACCAGGTCGGAACCGGGCGAACCCGGGTCATATCCCGTGGGCACCTTCAAGGACCAAACGTTCCAGGATCGGGAGGATAATACCGTTCGGGTGGACGTATATTATCCGTCACAGAGCGGCGGAGAGGCCTCGGCCGTCCATGCCGATAAACCCTATCCCCTGGTGGTCTTCGGCAGGGGGTTTGCCACCTCGGAGGATGAATATATCTGGTTCGGGGAACATATGGCGTCCTGGGGATACGTAGCGATCATCGTTCACTTTCCGGGAGGCATGATGCCCGATCACGAGACCAATGCAAATGACATAACTGATACCATCGATTGGGCGGAGACGGTTAACGGTGACGATACCCATTTGCTCTACGGGGCAGTGGATACGGATAAGGTGGGAACAGCGGGGTTTTCCATGGGTGCCCGTGCCATTATTCTGGCCTCGGCCAGGGATCCCAGAATAGACGCCTTCTGTGCAATGGCCCCTGCCAACATCAGCATGGGCCCGGACTCATCCCCCGACCCCCAACTCTACGAAGAGGCCTCCAACATCACCGTGCCTGGCATGGTCCAGAAGGGTACCAATGACGGGATCGCGCCCCCGGCCCCATGGTTGGTATACCAGACCCTTTCCGGCATCCCCAAGGTATGGGTCGGCATAGTTGGCGGCAATCACAATCAATACACCGAGACCGTTGGGAACTTCGGGGATAACTCCCCTGACATCAGCAGGGAGGAGCAGCACAGGATAGCCAGAAAATACGCCACCATCCTCTTCCGGTTCTACCTGACAAGGGACCCGAGCTACCACGATCTCCTGTTCGGTTCAGGCCTGGATTCCGATGAGAATGCGGGGGAGATACAGGCCGAGACGGACTACATGCACTACTGGCTTACCCTCGAGATACAGGGCTGCTCGGAACCGGTGTATGCAGCATCGAACTTTGTGGCGGATGTCGGGGTAAAATTCGACGACGGCAATGCGGCTTCCGGTATAGATGTAGTGGTCAAGTTCCTTGATACCATATATAATTCAAGTAACGTTACCGATGCACAGGGCTTTTCACAAGTCACCTGCCCAACTCCGCCCGCGGTGGGCGATTACGAGGTGGAGGTAACCGCCGTATGGGGTGGGTATGCGGCGGCCGAGGTCATGGACGTGACCCTTGTATCCCCGCCGAACGACCCACCCGAGACGGTGTGGCAGCCCCCCGACCTTGAGATGGAGGAGGACGGCCACCTGGATCACGTTTTCTCCCTCCTGGACGTATTTCAGGATCCCCAGGGCGAGACCCTTGATTTTTCAGTGGATACAATAGACGAGGTGGAAGTAAATATAGCCGTCAACGGCTCGGTATCCGTATCCTCGGAGGAGAACTGGAACGGACATGCGAACTTGGAGTTCACTGCCAGCGACCCCATGTACCAGAGCGCTGTGGCAAATGTGGGCCTTGATGTTGTCGGTGTGAACGACCCGCCCGAGGTAAAGAATACCATTCCCGCCCAGTCCATGTTGGAGGACACCGAGAGAAAAGTTGACTTTGACGGCGTGTTCTATGATCCTGACATTCCGTACGGAGATAAATTGACATTCACCACCTGCTCGGGCAATAATGTGACCTGTGAGCTACATGATTCCTTTTTAAGGGTTAAGCTGATACCAAAAGAGGACTGGTGGGGCTCCGAACTAATAACTCTGAGTGCCGAGGACACCGAGGGGGAGACGGCGTCGACATCCTTCCGGCTGGAGGTTGAGAACGTTAACGATCCTCCGGTTGCCAACAAGTCTTCCCTGGATGTTGTGATGGACGAGGATTCGGAACATACCATCGAACTTCTTCCTCTCTTTACTGATATAGACGACGAGTCACTGGAATATTCGGTAAGGGGGCATGAAGAACTGGACATTCTATTGGGCAAGGAAAGCCTTTCCGTATATCCTCCGGTGGATTGGTACGGCTCGGAGACCATCTACATCGAAGCCTCGGACGGCTCGGAGAGCGCTGAGGTAAAGGTCGATATCACCGTTAGCCCGGTGAACGACCCCCCCACCATCTTGTATGACGGAAAGGACGAGTTAAAGCTCACCCAGGGCGATTCCCATCTGTTCGAGATAGTTGCCGAGGATGTTGAGGAAGATCCCCTCACCTATGAATGGCTGTTGAACGGCAGCAAGGAGGATACGACCAGCAAGGGCGAGTGGACCTTTACCCCAAGGAGCGAGCATGTGGGGGGCCTTGAGTTGACCGTTAGGGTGTCGGACGGACAGGCACAGGCCGAGTTCACTTGGGCCCTGGAAGTGGAGGCAAAAGCGGACCATGGAGGCGGCGACGGGGATGATGACGCTGGAGAAGATGGCGGTGACGGCGGAGAAGAGGACGGGATCGACGGAGACAAGGACGGATTTGATGGTGAAGGGGGGGAGGAAGAGGATGCCTCCGCTGCCCTCGATGTTAATGTCCTCGTTCCCGTTTTGATAATAATCATCGTGGTAATTGGCTTGTCCGTGTTCCTAGTAATGAAGAGGATAACCGGTGGAAATGGTGGTAAGAGGGGCGGGGAAAGTGACAAGGGTTCTGTTTACGAGCCCGATGTATACGCACCGCCTTCACCCCCTGAAACCGGGGAT
>CAZUZU010000057.1:4278-4500 GCA_964624865.1 uncultured archaeon | reverse complement strand
GGGCCAAGGTAATGTTAATGACCCTCGATTTTCCGTTTTATGGGTATTACGGATCGAAGGATTTACGGAGGTATTTCCCCCATGCCCGTCAACGAAGGTAACCTGCTTTGGAAGGTCGTAGTCTGTTCCCCGGATAGAGAATATTTCACGCCCGGGGATAAGGGGGCCCATAATATTGGTCAAAGGGCCGATAGGGCAAGGGCGAGGCAACAGCATGGGGAA
>CAZUZU010000057.1:0-4268 GCA_964624865.1 uncultured archaeon | reverse complement strand
CCAAGTTGATGGGGGATGGGGGGGCGGAAGTGTTAGAGGTCGAGGAGTTGCCCGGGCACCCGAATTCGGTTTTTACCAGGGATACCGCCCTGTGCCTGGACGATGGCTATGTGAAGTTGCGCATGGGGCTGGAAACCAGAAGGGGAGAGGAAAGATGGATGGCCCGTTTCCTTGATTCTCTTGGCTACGAAAGGCTGGGAGTTATAGAGACACCGGGAACGGTGGAGGGAGGTGACGCGATCCTGGCCGGCAAGGTGGCCTTCCTGGGCCTGTCCTCCAGGACAAACAGGCGGGGTGCGGCCCGGCTCTCCTCCATATTGGAGGGCATGGGTTTCGAGGTACGGATTGCCCAAGTGCCTCAACCATTCCTCCATCTGGGCGGCGCAATGAGCATGGTTGATCCAGCTACAATCCTGTGCGTCCAGGGTATGTTCCGGCCCGATCTCTTCCAGGGCTTTGATGTTATCGCTCTTTCCTCCAACGGGTTTACGGGCGGGAACGTCATCTGCCTTGGACAAAAACGTTTATTGATCGAGAAGAGCAATCCGGAGGCCCTGGAAGCCCTGTCGGAAAGGGGCTTTGACGTCGTTTCCCTTGACCTGGGGGAATTTCTGAAGGGAAGGGGAGGACCCACCTGCTTGATACTGCCCCTGGAAAGAGGGGGGCAGGATGGAGTTCACCCTCAACCATAAATATAATCGGGCTTTACCGTCCATTATGGATGCTTTGTATGTCGGAGAATCCGCGGCCTTGTTCACTTCCTTCTGCTGGACCCTAAATTCAATATTCTTTGCCTCCGCCGGAAAGAGGATAGGGTCGGTTAGCGTAAACGCCATAAGGATAGTTACGGCGGTCATCTTTCTTACCGTAACCCACGTCATCCTGTTCGGCACCCTGGTTCCAATGGCCAACCAATCCCAGTGGATGTGGATGGGTATCAGCGGCATTGTAGGGCTCGGTCTCGGGGACTTTGCCCTGTTCACGGCTTTTGTTGTCATCGGCCCCCGCAGGTCCCTTCTATTAATGGCCCTGGCACCCGTGGCCACCACAGCGGTCGGCTTTCTCATGTTGGGGGAGGTCCTGGGTCCATGGTCCATGCTCGGTGTGGGGGTTACCCTTTCGGGCGTCTTGATCGTACTGTTGGAAAAAAAGCCCACCACGGGCTACAAGGGTCTTACCCCCAGGCAGTATACGGTGGGAACGATACTGGGCATTACCGGGGCCATAGGGCAGGGAACCGGTCTTGCCCTATCCAAGTACGGCATGGTAATGGTAGCGGATGATCCCACAGTGCCTTTGAACCCCCTATCCGCCACCCTGATAAGGATGATTGTCGGGGCTGTTTTCATATGGATAAGCGTTTCGGCAATGGGCAAGCTGCCCGAGGTTTTTAGAAGCGTAAAGGACCCCAGGGCAATGAAATTTACAGCGTCGGGTGCCTTCATAGGCCCCTTTTTAGGGGTTACGTCGTCCATGATTGCAGTGCTTTATACCCAGGCGGGTATAGCCGCCACCCTGATGTCCCTGATGCCGGTTATGATAATACCTGTGGTCTGGTTCCTATATAAGGAGAGGACCAACTGGAGGGGAATCATGGGTGCGGTCGTTGCGGTAATCGGGGTGGCAATACTCTTCCTACATTGAAAATAAAGCCTCCGGGAAAAAGCTCACTCCTTCTTCTCCTTTGATATCTCCATCTCGTATACCATTGCGAAGAAGATTGATTGTACTCCTATGATGATCAACAGGGATGAGAGGACCATGGTGGGGACGGAGTAGGTGTCGTGAACGAACTTGGAATATATGGCCAATCCGCCGAAAATGAAACCAATGGCCGCAGTGGGGAACCCGAGCAGGTACATGAGGGCTACCGGATGCAGCTTTGTACCCCAATATTCTCTTTTGATCCGGCCGAATATACCTCGAATGGAAGGTACCTTTTCCCCCCTTCTTCCAAGGTCGATGACCTCTGCCGGCTCTATTCGATGTTCGACTATGTCGAACCTGACCTTTTCGTCCCCCTGTATCATCTTCATGTGGAGGTCGGAATATTCGACGCCTTTGGCATAGACAACAGATTGGAGCCCTCTGGAGGCCAGCTCGTCGAATAGAAGGGCAAAGAACAGGCTTTGAAGCCCTATGATCAGGATCAGGGAAATCAACACGCTGGTCCCCGCTGTGATATCCAGACCTTTGAACCATTCGACGTACATGGAATATATGCCGAGTAAAATGCCCAGGGGGCTCATGGCGATCCCTAGCAAATAGAAGAAGAGTATGGGGTTCAATTGTATCCTTCCGTACTTGTTCCATAATCTCCAGAAAAAACCCTTGATGAGTAGCTTACTCAATTTACGGCTGTAACTTGGTAGCTTTATACCCGATTTCTCCATGCCGTAGACCGGGGGCATGACCACGTCGCAAACCCTGAAATGATGTGCGTTCAGCTTGATCAATATGTCGTTGCAGTACCCGTATCGGGGATAAAAACCGTCCTTTAGCACAAGTTCCGCCGCTTTTTTCGATATGGCGGTGTACCCGTTCTGCGGGTCCACGATCAGCCAATATCCGCTTGAGAACTTGGTCATCACAGTAAGCAAGGCGTTGCCGAACCTTCTCTTCTTGGGCATCTTCTTCAGGTCACTGGACAATAGCCTGTTGCCCTTGGTGTAGTCCGCCTTACCGTCCACGATGGGATCGAGGAGCGCGGGAAGGAACTGGGGGTTCATCTGCGCGTCGCCAGCCATGACCAGGATTATCTCGTCGTCGAGTTCCAGCGCCCTATTATAACCAGAGGCTATCGCTCCGCCAACCCCTTTGTTCTCCTTGTGGGGTATCAACACCAGTCTGTCCGAGAACTCATCCATCATCCCCTTGACAACTTCCTCGGTCCTGTCCTCTGAGGCGTCGTCCACGACTATTATGTGTTCCACGAAGGAGGGTACGCTCCTGACAGTAACGGCGATGAGGTCTTCCTCGTTATGAGCCGGAACTACAACGGCTATCTTTTTACCCCTGTACAATAAAATCCCACCTAACGGTGTGTTAGCTTGCCAAGGCCTTTACCATGTCCATGTAGGGACATTTCTTGTCCAAGCTCTCGTACAAAGCCAAGAGGGAGTCGGTCCCTTTCCCGTTTCTCTTTCGGAGAAATATGATCTCAATGAGTCCCCTTTTAATGAACGGGAGATATACGGGCTCTGATTCCTTCTGAAGCTTTTTTATGGAATCGGATATGATCTCTTCTCCCTTCTTCTGTTTGTTTAGGTGGATCAGGCATATGCCCTTCATTAGGTTCAGGATATCCTTGTTGTCGAACAACAGCTCCAGGTTGGCCTCGTTCTTCTCGACTATCCGGAGTATGTTCTCCCATTCCGCAAGTGCTAAGAGAACGTGAAAGGCCTTTAGTACCTCGCTGGGAATTTTAGTCCCCTTATCAAGGCCCATTAGCGTTTCGTTGGCCTTGCTTTGGCTACACGAATTGATGTTGATCCCTGCAACAATAGGATTGTCCAGGCCTGCCACTTCCGGGGTCATTATCTCCTTTTCCACGGTTCTATGGAGATCATTTGGTATTTCCAGATGTTCTTTGACAGGTTTTGCAATGATACGCTCGTCGTCCAGGTTTATACCTTTTGCGTACATCTGTTCGACGAACCTTCGGTACAAGAGCTCTTTCCATTCTTCGATTTCCTGTTTCATTGTTCCACTTGTGTTATATTCTGGGACCCGAACCCCTCAGATTGTATTTGGAGTCCTTGCTTTTGGCTTTTGCCCTTTCCCTTCTTATTCTCCTCGCTTCCAATATCCTGAGATAATTGTAGACCTGGATAATGACCCAGCTGGTGATCCCGACCACTACGAACAATATACCGGTCGTGAACAGCATGTCTGTATAGCGCACGGAGAAATCAAGCGTAGAGACCATGGCCATGATGGCGCCCATGACAACGAGGACGCTGGGTAATCGTATGTATGTTCTCACTCTTTTCACCTTCTTTCACCTTTGCCAATATAAATGCACTTACATATATAAAAATTAGCCATGAATGACGAATCCATCGAAACCTATAAAAAGGCCTTAATTATTGCCTATAATCCCGCCATAAAGGATATGACAACCCATATCCCTCGCAAGGTTCGACCTTGCTCAAGCGGCGTAGGCAAACAATCCATATGGCCCTGCGACCAAAGCAACGCTTTGGCCCAGCTTGCAAGGTTTTACCTTGCTCGAGTGGTCTAGGCGGCTAACGAACCCTGACAAACCA
>CAZUZU010000056.1:0-16822 GCA_964624865.1 uncultured archaeon | reverse complement strand
GAAAAGGGGAAGACGGAAAAGGGGAAGGCGGAAAAGGGGAAGACGGGAAAGGGGAAGACGGAAAAGGGGAAGGCGGAAAAGGGGAAGACGGAAAAGGAGAAGGCGGGAAAGGGGAAAGCGGGAAAGGGGAAAGCGGAAAAGGAGGTGAAAGTCAGAGTGGCCTATTCGATTTCTAGGAGGTTGCTAAGGTGATCATCGAGGGGCTTACCTTGAAGAACATCAGGAGCTACGAGGACCACCGACTGGAATTCCACACCGGCATGAACCTTATCGTAGGCGACACCGGCCAGGGAAAGAGCACCCTGCTCATGGCAATGGAATTCGCCCTCTTCGGCCCCAGGGGCGGAGAGGGCATGGCCTCCCTGCTGAGAACAAAGTCCACCAAGGGTGAGGTGGAGCTGGACCTGAGAATGTCCGGAGCCTCCGAAACCACGGAGATCAAGATCCACCGAGGCATCAACAGGAAAAGGAAGGATGAAGACGACCAGTACGAGCAGACCGATACCTGGATCGAGGTTAACGGCCAACGTCTTGAATTCAGCATTACCGAGCTGAACAGGTACGTTGCGTCCATCCTTCAGTTCAAGGAGGATGCCATGAGGCGCAGGGGCACCGACATATTTGAATACGGCATCTACGCCAGGCAGGGCGAGCTTATACATATCATCTTCGAAAAGGAGGACGTTAGAAAGGAGGTCATCCGGCGGGTGTTCGGGCTTAAGGAATACAAGGTGGCCAGGGACAACATTTCGTTGATTTGTAACTCCCTGAGACAGGATATGAGGGAGCAAAGGGGAAGGGGTTCCGGCATGGAGAAAGTGGAAAAAAAAATGGAGGACAAGGAGGCAAAGGTCAAGGACATAGAAGAGGGATTGAAGAACGCAAACAGGTCGGAGAAGGAGATCCTGAAGGAACTGAAGGGGCTTGAAAAAAAATACGAGTCCATGTCCAAATCCAAGAAGGAGATAGACGAGTTGAGGACCGATATAGAAAAACACAAGGAGAGAATAATCCCTCAGAAGAACAGACTGAAGGAGGTGAGGTCCAAGATAAAGGGACATAAGGAAAAGGTCTCCGCCCTTCCCCAGGTTGAAAAGACGGCAAAAGAATATCTCTCCGTCAAAAAGGAAAGAGAATCCCTAGCCTCCGATATTAAAGGACTGGAAGAGGCCAAACAGCGTCACCAGCGGCTAACCGTGGAGCTGGAGGAATGCCAGAAAAGAGCCAGGAACATAAAAAAGGAGTTAGACGAAGCGGACAAGGGTTCCTTCCAAAAGATTCCGGGACTGGAAAAGGAAATAAAACTCCGGGCCCGGGCAAGGGAAAACCTGGGCGAATATCAATCCAAGATCAAATCATTGGAGGAACTGGAGAAGAGATCGGAGGGGCTAAAAAAGGAGGTAAAAGGAAAAAAAGAGGTCCTGGATAAGATAAAAGATATCGAAAAGGGATTGGAAAAAGACTCCGACCTGAAACAGGAAAGGGACGAGCTCCTGAGCAGTAAGGAAGAACTCAACGGAAGGGCGGAGGTATTGAAATCGGAGATGCGAGGACTCTCCGTCCAACTGGAGGAAAAAAGGAAAGAGCTGGATGATCTGGAAGGAATGGGCGACGTGGGCCAATGTCCGCGCTGCCATCAGCAGGTAACCAAAGAGCACTTGACCGGCTTGAAAGAGGAGCTGGGAAAAGAGATAAAAGACCTGGAAGGCCGGATAAAGAGCCATCAGCAGGCCATGGGCCAAACCCTCTCCGAGTCCCGTAAAACAGCAGATAGGATAAAGGATATCAAATCCGAGGTAGAGGGCCTGGAAAAGGACAGGGAGCAATTAGCGGAGCTAAAGAGGGAGCTTGGCTCCCTGGAGGAGAAGGAGACGGAGTTAAAGGGCGCTGCCAAGGAACTGGGTAGGAGAGAAGATTACGAAAGCAAGATAAGCGAGCTGAAAGATGAGCTAAAGGAGCTGGAAAAGTTCGAGCAGAGTTTGGACAAGCTTAAACATCAAAAGGAAAGATACGAATCACAGGAGAAGGAATGGAAAAAATTAGACAAGAGGATAAAGGAACTGGGGAAAAAGATCAATGGTATGGCTCCCGAGATGCAGAAGCTCGATGGCCTTAGAAAAAGAGAGGAAGAGCTTGGCGGCCAAATGAGGGAGCTTGAAGAAGACTACGAAAGATACAAGGAACTCAAGGAAGCGGATAAAGCACTGGAAGATCGGGAAAGGGAGGAAGAGGAGGTAAGCCTCTCCATTAAAGACCTGGAAAACAAGATCGAAAATATCTCCAAGTCACTCTCCAAAAAGGAAGATGGCTTTGACTCAAAGGAATTTGAGAGCACGAATCTGAGGATCGACGAGCTCAAGAGAAAGAAGTCCGTGGTGGGAGAAAGGATTCAATCAGACAAGGAAAGACTAAGGGAAGAAAAGGACGAACTTGATTCCCTTCGGCAGGAGTACGAGGAAAAGGCCAGGGCAAGCGAGATGGCCGAACTTTTCGAAAACCTGAACCAATGGATGGATCGGCATATAATAACCGGAATCGAACATATTGAGGAAGAGGCCTTTTCCAAGATATACACCGAGTTCCGCACCCGTTTCGTTGAATACTACGATTTCATCATCGGGGACAGCGAACTTCACATCGATCTGACCAAGGATTTCAACATCCTGGCCTATAGGGAGGACGCCGAGGTGGACGTGCACAGTGCCAGCGGTGGAGAGAGAAGTGCCATAGCCATGGCCTATCGACTTGCCCTGAACCAAGTCCTCTCCCTGAACTATCCGCCTCTCCAGCAGGAGAACGTCTTGATCCTGGACGAGCCCACCGCCAACTTCAGCTCGGAACAGATAGACCGGTTCGGCATACTGCTGAGGCACCTGAATATGAAACAAACCATATTCGTTACCCATGAAAGAGAGAAGTTCAAGTCACTGGCAGATACCGTATATACTGTAAAGAAGAGCGAAAGCGGACTTTCCAAGGTCGGACAGAAACAGGAGAAGTGGTAAGCACCGGGCATCCTGGAATTGACCTCAAACAGATATTGACAATGTCAAAAGGCCATACTCAATATTTATATGTGTGAATTTTATTTATTACCCTTGCCCCTACAGGAGATAGATGGCTGATGATACCGAGCGAGGAAGACAGTGACCGGAATTCTGTGGTGGAAAAGGGTATCGAGCTGGTGAACAGGGGCGAGATATCCAAGGCCAGGGATATATTCCTCTCCGTTTTGGGTGTAGACCCGAAGAATATCCAGGCCAATATCTATCTCGGCATATGCGAGATAAACCTGGGCAGGACCGAGCCCGGCCTCAAGTTCATTGACAAGGCCATTAAGCTCGATCCCCAGAACATCGCGGCTCTGTATTACAAGGCGGAGACCCTGCTGAGATTGAAGAAATATTCCGGGGCAAAGGCCATATTTCAAACCATACTGGATATTTCTCCCAACGAAGAGAACGCTAAGAAGGGGCTTCAGGAATGTAACCTGGCCCTTGCAGAAGAAGAGGAGGAGGTGGAAAAGCCGGAACCGGGGGAAGACGAGAGCGGCGCGGTGAGGGTTGCGGCAGTGGAGGGAGAACCGGGTGATAAAGGTGAAGAGGCCGCTACAGGGGGACTTGGAGGAGGCACGGACGAAAGGCTGAAAACATTGGTCAGAAGGAAATGCGGAATAGTGGAGGGAAAGATAGAGAGATTGGAATCCAGTGGGAGGAGCATGGAGGAACATAAGACAGCTCTGGAAGACGTCAAGCAAAGCATGGAGCTCGATGATTGGGAAGGGGCTTTGGACCAGGTAAACGAGATAGATCAGGATATAGAGGATATCAAGATCGAAACCAAGAAACTGGACCTGGGAGAGCCCGCCTTGAAACTAGACCTTATTAAAAAGTTCGACAAGGCAGAGAGGTCTGATTTCCTGGATAAATACATATCTCCCGCCCCTGATGATCTGATCGACCTAGACCTTAAGCTGGGTGTAATGATAGGGGACGACAACCTGGAGGAGGCTGCCAAGCTGCTGGCCAAAAATGAGGAAGAGATAGACGAGGTATATGTCAGACTGGCCGCCGCCATCGAAAACGCCGTTCTCGACGTTAAGAACACCCTCATCTCCCTTAACGAGGATATCACCATGTTGAGCGAATTCGATCAGGAGAGATACAAGGCCCTTTATTCCGACGTAGAAGATATTGAAAAGCTGTTCCATCAGGGACACCTGATCGAGGCCAACAAGGAGCTCATGGAATTCGATACCTCCATACCAAAGTGGAAAGAGCTTGTGGTGAGGGAGAACATCAGGCGAAAGCTCAAAAGCATACACGAAAAATTCGATTCCAGCATCGAGGGAATGGACAGCGGAATCGTGCAGAGCTACTTCCAAACTGTTCTTTCAAGCATATTCAGGGCTAAGAAATATTACAACGAGGAGCGGTATGAGGAGGCAAGGGAAGGGGTGGCCGCCGCCAAAGAGGAGCTTGATGAGGCAATAAATCAGTACCTGGAAGGAAACCTGATGCCTGAATTGAACGAATTGACCTCCAAGCTGGCAATTTATAAAACCAAGAAGCAGAGCAGTGAAACGATCAGCAAAGCCGACGAGCTCAGGGAATCTATTTCAGAGGCTCTGGAAAAACGTGATCTGGTGGGTTTGAGGACCAAGTATGCCAGATTCAAGGAATTGATGGAGAAAATAGCCGGGGAGATGGAACTGGTCGGTATCGACGAGAAATTGATACAGATAGAGAGCATGATAGATATAGCGGGCATACTGAACATGCCCACCGCTGACCTGAACTCAAGACTAAAGGAGCTGAAAAAGGAAGAAGAGCAGGGTTTCATTGATACCCAGCATGTCGATGACATGTATAACTATGTGAAGAAGAAGTTGATGGAGGGATGGAGTTCCCACTTACCATCCATTCAGAACAGCCTTGACGAAATTGCCCACACGGTAAACGAATCCACAATGAGCCATCTAAAGAATTATGTTAAGGGTGCGGAAGACAAGCTAAAAAAGGAAGAATTCGAGAAATTCCGACAGATACTTAAAAAGGTTCAGACCCAGATCGAAGGTTTCTCAAAAAAGATAGGGCTAAAGGAGATCCGTAAGAAGGGTATGGAGCTGAGGTCGGAAATCGAGGCATCCAGGGACATCGCCATATCCATGGGTTGGGACACGCCTGAGCTTGATGAGCTCAATAACAGGATAGACGAAGTGCTTTCTTTATCAGACCCGGAAACGGCTACGGCCATGCTGAAATCTGTTGAGGGAGATTTCGCCAAGGTCAAGAACGAGCTGGACGAAAAACTCTCCGAGCATAAGGAGGCTAAATCCGAGATCGCAAAGATACAACAAAAGGGCCAAGAATACGGGGAAAGGGCCGAACAGCTTCAGGAGGACCTTTTTTCCATAGGAAACGTGCCCAAGAAACTGACCGATGTTCGCAGGGGTATCGAAGTGCTCATGTCGGCTAGGGAGGTGGATATTGCCGAGGCCGTTCTGGAGGACGTGAAGGCAGACCTTGACGCGGCGGAGGATGAAGCCAGGGATATCAAAGCGGACTTTATCCGCAACGCTGCAATGCAGGAACTGAAACCGATTCTTTCCTCGCTGAAAAAAAGGGGTGCCGAACTCGGTGATATCAAGGCCCGGGGGAGGGAAATGACCAAGGAATTGAAGGCCGGGAAGATCGATTCGGCGTTCGAGCGTTTCAAGACCTTAAAGAAAAATCTGGAGCTCTTGGACAAGGCCTATGACTCCCTTGGTAAAGAGACCATGAACAAACTCGAAAGATACAAGAAAGACCTGAAAACCTATCCTCCCGCCATTAGGGCCAATGTCAGGATGAAGCTCCAGACAATTGACGAGAACATAGAAGATGGCAACCTTGCAACGGTGGACGCTCTGCGGGTCAGTATAGACACCCTGCTGGAATCCGTGGGCCGTGGGGAACGGAAGGAAGCCGAGGCGGAAGCCGCTGCTCGCCCACCGGCTGAAGAAGACATCGGGCAAAGACTGGAGGCGATCATATCAAAGATCGATACCGTTGTTGCGGAAAACCCAGAAATAGAGATTAACGATATGCTGGATATCGATGAGGTGCAGCAAAATATCGAAAGGGCACTCGAGGCCGGGGACAGAGAAGGGGCCTTTTCCTATTTGGACGAGATTGATCGCGTTCTGGACTTGGCAACAGGGGTAGGAGAAGAAGAAGTCGCGGAAGAGGGGGAAGTGGGGGAGCTATCTGCCGAAGAGATGGACGAGGAGCTCGAGACTATCAGGGCTACGTTAGACGAGCTCTACACCATGAAAAGGCCTGACGAACTGATCGGGGTCGAAGCACAGTATGCCGACGCCGAAAGGCTGCTCATGGAAGGGGACCTTGAGGGTGCCAGAAAAGAGCTGAGCTCCGCCCTGACCTCGCTGCATGATCTGCTGTACAATTATAGTGGAGAACCAAATAAATAATACTTTAACGGTTCTGCACTATATGTGAAAAACCGCCTTTAAATAAGCTAGTCCTTTAAGGTTTTTCATAGGTACTATAATTTTATTCCCAGAATTAAAACAGGTACAAGAACCCTATTATGGAAGCCACACCCACCAGGTCCATAATGCTGGTAATAATGGGTATGGTAACGTTATCCGGGTCTATGCCAAG
Source organism: uncultured archaeon (assembly GCA_964624865.1). GTDB lineage: Archaea > Thermoplasmatota > Penumbrarchaeia > CAZUZU01 > CAZUZU01 > CAZUZU01. The sequence continues at coordinate 10,157 of CAZUZU010000056.1, read as the reverse complement.
TTTCACCGAGGCCTTTGTTACAAGATGGCTGAGAACGATGGCCACCACCGTCACCACTATTCCCACCCCCAGAGAGAAGGCGATGATCTCAAGAAGAGGGGGAGAACTCATCCCGTAGTTTCGGGCAATGAAAAAGGCAAGAATGCCGGAGAGAAGAAAGACAGGGAGTGACGAGGCTGCCAAAGCCCCGGATGCGGCGATGGATTTTTTCCCGCCCCAACTCTTGCCGTTCTCACCAAGATAATAAGCTGTGGACAACTTGGAGGCGTTGATGGAGCCTATGCTGCCGCCCTCGCCGTTATACAGCGGAATAAGAAGCAAGAACACGCTTCCGTAGAAAATGGTCTCCAGGGTCGATTCCAGAAATAGGCCGGCAATCAAACTGATAACGATGCAGATGACCATAACGGGAAGCCGTTGTAGTAAAGAGGTCTTTACGCCCCCCAGTTTCTTTAGGTACATCATAGGAACGGCAAGAAGAACCACTACCGTAACTATTAGCCCGATTTCCCATGAGATCAGGCCGTAGACGAAAACGCCGATGAACATTATTGGTATGGTAATAGCATCTCCAATGGTCGTTATGAACGGCGTGGTGATGTTATCCGGGTCTATGTTCTTTCTGTAGCCAGTGAGTGTAAGAGAGATGGTTGCAACAGTCATTATCGAACCCGCGGTCAGACTGCTGAACACCATAACGAAAAAGAGGCCGATGATGTCTATGCTGGATATTCCGAGAACCTTTGCAAAGACCACTGCCAACAGGGGTATGGAATAGGTTAGAACCAGGACCTCGAAGAAGGTGGTCTGGGTCACCCTCATGAGCCTTTCATTACCCCTGAACTTCCCCTCAATCTCCCCGGTATGAAGGTAAGTGGAGAGCTTTGCACCAAAGGAGCCGTAAACATTGCCCCTCATCCCGATGGTAGGAGGGATGATAACGAAAAGGCCGGGCATGAGAACCAAGAACTCGTCGAAACCCCCGAGCACCAGTCCCACGAAAAGCTCTGCCACTGCACAGATAGTTAGGGCGGAGGCCGTCTCCTTCAACATTTTTGCCCGGACCATGCAAAGCAAAACAAAATCATACATATTAAAATATTGATATCTCGGACAGATTAGGCAACCTTGGGCCGGAAACGGATTTTAGGGAGTATAATTTATATACAACTAATACATAATGAACGAATAGAGACAAAGTTGCCCTAAATAGGAGGCTTGTTTAAATGATAGAGGAGATTACATCCCTGGTAGGAAAGGTGGTAATGACCCACAAGGGCATATCGCTTGGCGTGGTTGAGGATGTCATAGTTGACATTGAAAATTCAATAATCGACGAGCTTTTACTAACCGAGACCAACCCTGAGCTTGTCTCAGACGGCAGGGATCTTTCCATACCCTACAGATGGGTGAAGGGGATCAGCGACATCATTATTCTCAGATATTTCCCGGGCAGGGTAAAGGTAAGGCGGAAGATGCGCGGAAAAAGGAAACTCCGGGTCTCTGCCAGAAATGTAAGACGGAGGGCTTCGGAAGGGCGAGAAGAGGAAGAATGGGGGAATGAATGATGGCTAAAGATATGGACGAAGTCAGACGGTTTCTGGATTCGATATCGGAAGGCAGTACCGCCCCCACGGGGGATGAGTACACGGACAGCGTTAGGAAGAGATTGATGCCCGAACTCAAGATGAGCGGAACCGGGTCACAAGCCGGAGGCGAGGGACCTGGCCTGGAAGAGCCTGAGATAGTGGCCAAGGGGGGAGAGGAAGAGGAAATGGACGAGGATCTGCCCCTTGTGGAGTTTGTAAAGAAAGCCAAGGTAATCGACATCTCATCCTCTGATGTGGAGGAGGGAGACGTGGACTTCGAGATCGTGGCAGTGGAAAGGGAGGGCGAGGTATACGAGGTGGAGCCCCTTGAAACCAAGAAAAAGAAGAGGGTAAAGGGGAAGAAGAAAAAAGGAAATGGAAAGAGCAGAAAGGTCCGGCGCTCCAAGAAGGGAAAGAAAGGAAAGAGCGGGAAGAAGAAAGGCAAAGGGAAGAAGAAAGGAAAGGTTAAAGCTGAGAAAAAAGCTGCGGCTACTGGCAAGAAGAAAAAGGCAAAGAAGAGTAAACAAAGGAAGAAAAAGGCACCACAAAAAGCCAAACCAAAAGCCAAACCAAAAGCTAAACCAAAACCTGCACCTAAAAAGGAGCCCGAAGAAGGCAAGAAAAAAGTAACCGTCGCAAAGAAAAAAGCCGTCAAGAAGGCCTCAAAAAAGCCGGTGAAAAAGGTTCCGAAAAAGAAGATACCGGAGAAGAAAGAAACGGTAGAGGAAAAGGACACCGGGGTAAAGAAAGAAGATGCAACAGAAGAAAAACCGGAAAAGGAGCCTGAAAGCCCGCCGGAGCCGAAAGAAGATAAGAAGACGGAAGAGAAACCCGAAGAAACAAGCGAACCGGCAAGGGAAGACGGGGAAGAGGTTGCGGAAGTAATAGACGAGCTTTTTAAATAAAGTTGTGAAATGTACAGGAAAATCTTAAATACTTAGAAATTTCAGATACATTAGAGGTGAGGTCGATGAAAGGTTACAAGCCACTGGTGATAGCATTTGCCGTTGTACTGGGTTTTATCATGGTCTTTCCACTGGGAGAGGCAAATATCAGTTACCGGCACAACACGGATAGAGAGAAAGAACTGCCCGCAGGAACAACAAGGGCATGGTCGGGAACAGACGATAACGTCCTCTGGGTAAGATCGGACGACAGGTACAATGAGAGTTATTATTACCTGGATGTGGAGAGCAGGGTCCAGGCCCCGGGTCTGGCTACTAACCCTCAGATGGACAATGCGAACGTTAACATATCACATACGTCCGAGGCCACTTCGGTCAATTTCAGGTACCCCAAGCTCGCCTCAAACATGCCTCCCCTTAACTCCCCGTACAATTCGAACATCGAACCCTACGTGGAATTGTGGGTCAATTCACAGGACCACAATCTTCGAATTATCGACCTTATTATCGAGTTCGATCTAAGCGGTGACGGGAGCTACGAATATACGGCCGAGTTCACCAACTACACCACCAAAAAGCTCAACCAGTACGAAAAGGCCATCTTCAATTTTGACGGGTGGGAAGGCGGTAACGAGCCCAACGGACCAATGGTGGACGGGGCGGTAAGGCTGCGGGTATGGAGGGAGGACAACATCGCCGAGGACCCGGGCGAACCCCCGTTCCAAATATACTGCGGCTTCTACAATCTCACCTCCTGGATAGGGCTGCCCTACGAGGTGCCGGACGTCATGCCCTTCGCGGACATCGCCGGACAAGGCAAGGGAGAGCCTGAGAGAATAGAGGACGTTGACTTCGACGACCCCGTTACTTTGGACGCGTCCAACTCATCGGAGCCGGAGGGTCAGGCCCTGGAGTATCGATGGATTATCAAGAACCTGGACCCCGACTACGATGACACGGACAACATCCCATGGACGGGCAATGCAAAGACCCAGTACACCTTCGTTCCTCCCCTGGTGGAGCAAGACAACAAATCGTATCACGCCAATTTTTCTGTCAAGCTGCAGGTAAGGGACCCGGACAACCACTACGACCAGGACACCGTAATATACTTCGTGGAGATGAAGGATAACTGGCCTCCCCAGATCGAGACCCAGAACGCGAACCTCAAGAAACCTGTAATAGGCCAGGAGGTCACCTTTACTGCAACCGCGTCGGACAAGGATGATCCCGACGGGGACCTTGAGTTCAAATGGGACTTCGGGGACGGGGACGTTACCTCGTACGTGAGCCAAGGCGACGACGGGGGAGTGGTGGCCCACGAATTCGATTCAGCTGACGAATATACAGTAACGGTCTACTGCAGGGACCTCTTCCCTGCCGAGGTGTCCAGACAGATGAGCCTAACAGTATATGAGAACGAGGAGCCTGCGGCGGTCATCAAGGAGGAAAGCGAGAATATCGACATGACCACATTGGAAGGGGGCTGGATCGTGAACCTCAAGGAGGTTGTCACCGTAACCGCTGAGGACAGCACTGACGATTCCTATCCCCAGATATTCTCAGGAAGCGGATACGATCATAACCTGTTCTACAGATGGACCACTGGCGAGGGAGACGGGGGGTCCGACACAAAGCTCATTGACCCGGACGACGAGAACAAGGACGGGGACGGTTGGGTCACCTACACCTCATTCTCCTTTAATTATTCCTCAACCCCGGGAGGGGACTTCTACACCCTCAACCTGGAGGTCGCAGACGGGGATCCGGAGGGGGCTTCGGGCTCCCTGGTGAAGATCGGTGAGGCAAGCCAGAACATATTCGTGAACTCGCCCCCGACACCCACGTTCACCTTCAGCACGTCCGGGGATACGCCGATATACAACGACGTTACGGAGGTGACGTTCGATGCCAGGAACACGGTGGACATTAACACCTACGACGATTTGGAAAGCCTTAACTTCATATGGGAGTTCGGTGACGGCAGCTCGGACAGTGGAATGGGCAAGTACAACGTCACCCATAAATATAATCAGGAATTCGACGTGCTGGAAGCTGAGAAGAAAATAACGGTCACCCTCTACGCAAAGGACAGCCAAGGCGCCCAGGGGCAATTCTCAAGGGTTATCAAAATACTGCCCCAGCCAGAAGAGCCAGTTGCGGTTGGCTACGTCGGAGAGGAGGGGAGCAGCGAGGCCGAGGTCTACACCCAGAAGGACATCAGGTTCATGGGCTACGACTCTTACGACAAGGACCTTTTCGGTGGCGGGGTGGTGCTCTGGTGGTGGGACCTGGACACCAGCAGGGACAGCGACGGTGACGGGAACCCGGCAAACGACCACGACGCGGAAGGAGCGAATTACACCCACCAGTATAACAAACCGGGGGAGTACAAGATCAACCTGATAGTTCAGGACAGCCAAGGGCTGAAGGACTCCCTGGCAGAGAGCGAGTATTTAACCGTTAAGGTACTGAACCAGATTCCCGTGGTGCCCAAGCTCAAAACCGTGCAGGGAATAACGGAATATGAAAAGGGCATGATGATAACCTTTGACGCTACAACGAGCTACGACCCGGATAACCAGGACGCGGCGGTAAATGGCATAGTAAGGTTCGAATGGTTCTTCGACGACGACAACAGTCCGGACAATACCACCAACAACGGAACGTGTTCCCACAAGTTCAAGGACACCGGTACCAAGACGGTGAGGGTAAGGGCCTACGATTCGGATGGCGACTACGGTGAAAACAGCATAGACCTGGTCATTGTCAAACCCAAGGACGATACGGATAACGGGGACGACGGGCCTGGCTTCGAGGCACCTCTGGCCGTGATGGTTCTGGTAGCTGTTGCCGTGATATCACTTGCCTGGCGCCGGCGATGATCATGCATTTTCCTCCGGCATCAGAGCTCAGCGGCGAACTCGGCTCTAATCTCCAAATGTCAGGGAACTACCCCGGGTTCATACTTGAGAAAAGAAGATTGATCACCCTTTCCCGGGCTGGTGCCAAGGCCTTTCCCGGGGTAAAGGGTATCGTATCCCTTCGTGCCCGCGAATTCTACGGCCAGAACAACGCCTTTTACCTCAGCTCACCTGCCAAGGGAATGGAGGCCATCGAAGAGGAAGACATCGGTATAATCCTGTACAACGAGCTGTGGGGAGGGTCCAACATAATCAACGGGGCCAAGGGATGGGAACCGCAGCCGATATCCAAGATTATGGCGGTGATCTATCAGGGTTTACCCGAGATCAACGCACTGGTCTCTATTGAAAAAAAGGACCGGGAATCGCAGCCGAAGGAAAAGACCGATCTCGAGGTTGAGGAAAAGACGTGCGAGCGTATGTCCAGCGCCGCCTTATTGGACATGATAGCTCCGGGGCTCAAGGATATAATCTGCGAAAAGAAACGCAATATCCTAGTGAGCGTGGGCAACAGCATTATTATTTCTTCCTTTTCAAGAAAGACACTAATGGAATATATGGATGATTTGAGGTAACAACATGATGACAGGCGATCCAATACTGATGTTCATCACAGGGGTGGCTGGCAGCGGTAAATCCACCCTGAGCTGGGCCCTGACGGAATGGCTGAAGGAACAGGGATACAGCGTGAGCCGGGTAAACCTTGATCCCGGGGCGGTCACCCTGCCCTACGAGCCGGACTTTGATGTAAGGGGGCTATTCTCCCTGAAGGACGTTATGGAGGAGTACAACCTCGGACCCAACGGTGCCCAGGTCGCCAGCGCCGATCTGATGGCCATGCACATAGAGAAGGTAAAGGAGAATATCTACGAGCTCGGTACCGACTACGTGGTGATAGACACGCCGGGCCAGATAGAGCTGTTCGCCTTCCGAACTTCCTCCACCTCCATAGTCCACATATTGGGGGCGCAGAACTCTGCCCTTGTATACATCGTGGACCCCATGATGTGCTCGACACCAAGGGACTACGTGTCCCAGATAATGCTGGCGGCCACGGTCCGGGTGAGGTTCAACGTTCCCATCATAAACGTTCTTTCCAAGATCGACCTGATACCGGTTGAAGACCAGGAAAGGATACTGAACTGGAGCGACAACCTCGACATCCTCTACGATGCGCTCATAGGCATGGAAGGAGGAGTGGACAACCAGATGGCGGTGGAGATATTCAGGGCGCTGGAGGCCCAGGGGATCAACACAAACCTGATCCCGACCGCCGCCCTGGATATCAAGGGAATGGAGGACATCTACGTCTACATCCAGGACATATTCTTCGGAGGCGAGGAACCCAAGGCCTCCAGATTCGAGGAAGAAGGGGAGGGATGATGAAGAAGTATCTGGCGGGCCTGGTTTTACTCTTATTATTTTTGTCCGTATTCCCCCCGCCCCGGCAGTCGGACATGCGACCGGAGACAAATATACAGCCACTAGAAGAAGAACATAAAGAAGAGCAGGCACAAGTAGAACTTGTAGGCAAAGACGGGAAGGAAGCGGTCCATCGGGGAAGGAGACATTACACGCCCCATGATCCCATCAGAATAGACGGGGACGACGACTTCATTGCGGAGAACGGGGTGACGGGGGGGAACGGGACGGAGGCGAGCCCGTATGTTATCGAAGGGTGGGAGATTGAGGAAATATATAATTACCCGATATATGTAAATGATACGAATAAATACTTTATCATAAGAAGTTGTTATATCCACCACACAAAATCCATTTACCTGAGGGACATAGAGAACGGAACTGTTTCAAACTGTTTGTTTAATAACGTAAGCAACGGCATAGAACTATATGACGCGGCCCGATGTAAGGTTTCTAGCAACTTTATTACCAATAGCTCCACTTATGGAATTACAATTTACACATCGACGAACAATCATGTGGACAGCAACATCATATCCAATACCAAAGCACTGGGAATGTACGTTTACTCTTCTAGTAATAATTTAATTCGTAACAATAACATATCATTTTGCCGGGACCATTGCCTGGGCATTTACAGGTCAAACAATAATGTCATTTCAGATAATGACTTGGTTACAAATAGGACCTTAGGTATTTATTTGAGGACTTCAAATAACAATACCGTGATAAATAATCGTATAATAAATGAGAAAAATCCTGGAATATATATTTATGATTCGGAGGAAAACAGTATTTTTTCTAATGTTTTAATCAATTGCAGTGTTTATCTTGCAGGAGATCGGAACGTTTTTACCAACAATGACATTCCTATTAATAATACGGTAAACGGTAAACCAGTATACTACTTAAAAAACACAGACATGGACAATGAATCAATACCTTTGGATGCGGGTCAGGTAATAGCAGGAAACGTGAAATGGTTAAATATCAAAGATCTATGGATAGAGAATATAAACAATGCCATTTTATTGGGTTATTCGATAAACATCAATATTTATAATAACACATGCTGTTACAACCGCGGAACAGGAATCGAGGTTTTAGAATCGGAATCCGTTATCATTCAAGAGAATCTATGCTCAAATAATGAATACGATGGAATCCGAGTATCCGGTTCTGATAATATTGTAAGGAACAATAATTGTTGTTGGAATAGGGGTAATGGAATAGCACTCTCTGGATCAAAGAATATCGTTGAAAATAATAGTTGCTCGAACATGAACGGAAGCGAATCACTGGTGGGAAGTGGTTTCGGAATCCGCTGCACATCTTTTTTCAGGGGCTTGATCTCAAACAATACTTGCTCGAACAATTATCGTGGGGGTATTGCCATATATGATGGTTCGACAGACAATTTAATAGAGAACAACACATGTAATGGAAACTGCGATGTAGGGATTACAATTTCCGGAGACTCCAAAAGTAATGATATTAAAAAGAATGCCTGTATCGGTAATTCAAAAGGTATCCTTATCGTCGGTTCCAGTAACAACATAATAGCTGAGAACTTGCTTACATTGAACAATGACGGTATTATGATGACTGAATCCTACTCGCCATATTACGGCCCCCTGATCCCGTGTGAAAATAATTATCTAGTTGAAAACAACTTATCTCAGAACTACAATGGGGTTCGGTTGCGGGGAGCTAATGAAAATGTTATCAAAAATAACAATCTATATCAAAATACAGATAATGGGGTCATAATACGGCCGGGTAATGCACTGGAGGGTAAGAATAACATAATCCATAATAACAACTTTATTACTTTAAGCGAGGATGCCATACAGGCAACAGACGACGGGGTTGACAATCAATGGGACGGCGGGGTAGAGGGGAATTACTGGTCTGACTACGAAGCACGATACCCGAACTCTACTAACAACGGCCAGGTGTGGGACAAGCCATATGAGATCAATGGAACAGCCGGGTCTGGGGATTATTATCCCCTCGTAAATCCGGTAGGCAAGCAGCAGACCACCTCCGGCATACCTCCCGTGGCCCACATCGAATCCATAACACCGAACCCTGCAGTGGAAGGCAAGACCGTCTTCTTTACCGGGCACGGCATCGACGACGGATATATAGCGAACTATTCGTGGGAGTCGGATATGGACGGGCTGCTGAGCACGGAGCCGAGGTTCAATACTTCGTCGCTTTCACCCGGGGGGCACAGGGTGCATTTCTTTGTCCAGGACAACGAGGGCCTGTGGTCAAACGCCACTGTGGAGACGGTGACGGTGATGAAGAAGGGGGACGGGGGCGAGGTTCTCACACCGCATCCGCCCATCCGCATAGACAGGAACGAGGAACTTTCCGAGAACAACGGAGTGGTGGCGGGGAACGGCACGGTCTATAACCCGTATATCATCGAGGGCTGGGACATAGACGGAAAGGGGGCAGGGGCGTGTATATACGTGGGGAACACCACTCTCCCGCTGGTGATCCGCAACTGCCGCCTGTACAACGCCTCCGGCAACCCGGATTTCTATTACTGGGACTCGGGCATAGCTTTCTACAACATGATGTACTGCAAGATCGAGAACTGCACGATCATCGGCTGCGGCAACGGAGTTTATACCGACACCTCGGGCTTCAACTGGATCGAGCGCAGCAACATCTCCCACAACGAGAACGGTATTTATCTCTACTCGTCCTTATACAATATAATAGATCGGAACGAAATGTACTGGAATGAGGATAACGCCATACTTCTCTACGGGTCAGTGAACAACAGTATCTTTGCCAACCAAATGGAAGGGTCGGGCATACACATAAGCTGGGGAGACCTCTATACCGCAACCATGCAGGAGATAACTACCAACAACACGGTGAACGGAAAGCCGGTGTACTATTACAGGAACATTGACATGGAAAACGCCTCCGTGCCCAAGGACGCAGGCCAAGTGATCGTAGGGAATGTCTCCAATCTGAGGGTGGAGGGCCTGGAACTCTCAGGGTGCAGCTGCGGCATACTCATATCGAATTCCTCTCACATATATATCTCGAACAACACCTGCTCTGACAACCGGTACGGTATTAGCATATGGAGCTCGACCCACTGCCGGGTAAGGAACAATCACTGCATCAACAACGATCAAGGGATATACATGTGGTTCTCACCCAACAACGAGCTGTTGGATAACCGATGCGAGGACAACTTCTACGGCATACACGTGTTCTGGTTCTCCGACGGGGCCTTGGTCAAGAACAATGTATGTTTGGATAACCAGTACGGAATATTCGTAAAGGAA
>CAZUZU010000055.1:0-17017 GCA_964624865.1 uncultured archaeon | reverse complement strand
GATAAGAAATTATCAAAATACTATGTAACATAACTTCCCTGTCACGACACTAGGATATTCGCCATCATATTTCTCAGAAGATGAAGAATCGGAATGTTTTTTATTGGAAGGTATGTATCTAGCCACACTTCTTCATTTAGAAAGTATGATATATTATCGAACTCATAATTATGTAACACTTTCATTGAATATTGGTAATATAACAAATCATAAGGCAATCCTTAGGATATCAAACATAACGAGTTCAACTAGTATTAGGGATTTATTGATTTATTTATATAGAAATGGTTTATTGATTGATTGGAACATTGAAATATTACACAATAATGAAACAATGAACTACGAATTCGCCAGTGCCGAAGGATATATTAACTATTCCAGACATGATAATTTCATTAAAGATAACGAAACGTTTACAATTGTTGATGACACACCCGGGAATCAAACATACGATCTTATTATAAAATGGAGATATACATATCCCGAGGCCGGATATAATACTCCGAGGACCATTGGAGATATTGCATTTGTAATGTGAGATTACACATTCTGTACTTTAACCCTCGGCGGTGATTACGATACCATAGAAAATGTCATTAACCCATGAAACATAATTACGGTGGAGAACATGACTGTTACATTGCTCAAGCCTATGATGTGTATCATCTTGTCTTTGTTCATACTAAACTCTACTAACGGTTTTATCGGCACTAGTGAGAATAAAATGGTTACCGACAAAGATATGGATTTACAATGCCCTGAAATAACTGTAACAAGAAATAAAGTATCAGAAATCCCCTGGCCTGAATACCGAGCTGATTATCGGCATAGTGGTAGCAGCCCCTACAGCACTGAAAATAATAATGGCGGCATCAAATGGACATGTGATTGGGACGGAGATCCATTTTATTACCAACCTATATTGGGATCAAATGATACCGTGTTTACTTTCTCTCGTAATGACAGAGGAATTAATTTAGCTAAGATTAATTCCACAGGAAATATCATGAAAAATATCACATTAGTTAATAACTCCTCTTTGAGCGTATCTTATATGCCAACCATACTCGACAATAATACAATCTTATTTTTATCTGAAACGAATTATACAAGTCTTAATTCAATAGCTTATCTCAATGCATATGATTACAATTTAAACCTTAAATGGAAACTAAATCTTGAGTTACCTGACATCCATGGGTCACCACCCAGTATAGCACCTGATGGTACCATCTATGTAATCGTTAATGAAACTTTAATTGCAGTAGATCAAAATAAAACGATAAAGTGGAAAAAAACATTCTTTGATGAGAATCCCTTAGGATCATACAGTGTCTCTTCTCCCGTAATAAGTGATGACAATATTATTTATGTTGACACGTATGGTCCACCATCTCCGATAAAAAATAGATTGTATGCAATTAATCCAAACGGTTCAGAGAAATGGAATTATTCAATAGAAAAATACCATAATCCATCATATTTAGTAGTTGGAACAGACAATTCAATTTATTGTTCCTTTTATAATTATCATGAACGTATTATGTATTCAATAAGTCCTGATGGAAAATTAAAATGGCATATAAATATTGCATGGGCTGCATTTTCATTTCCTACTGTGGGTAATGATGGAACAATTTACATCTGTTCGATAGATGGTGGACTATATGCACTAAATCCAGATGGGACTGAGAAATGGGAATTCAAATTTGGTGAGAATGATGACATTGCTTTAGGAGCAGGATCAATTGATCCGAATGGAATATTCTATGTTGTTGTAAAATATAGTGATAATGACGAATCAACAATATTTGAAGATTCATATCACCTCTATTCAATAAATCCGGATGGTACCCTTCGTTGGAAGATACAACCTGATGCTGAGGGCCTATCAATCATCCAATCTTCTCCGATAATCGGATCAGATGGAACAGTGTATCTGATGTCAGAGAAAAAAAGTTTGGATGAAAGTCCTTATGGCTCCTATTTCTGCCGGCTCTACGCGATAAACGGCAATCGAACCCCCGAGGACACCGAGCCCACGGAGGACGGGGGTGTGGAATGGCTCGATTTAGAAGACGAAATCATTTGCTGGGTGGCCCCCATCGTAATAGCTATCGCCGTTGTCCTTGCGGCGGCCTATTACATGAAACGGAGGAGGAGGAGGGTGTGAATGAGAATAGGATTGCAATTATATTCTCAAGATTGTACGTATCAAATGGCAGATGTGTTGTATGCAACACGTTTAAATAATTTGTAGATATTTGTAGGGATGTAAACAGATTCATATGAGATACCAGGGGTGATTGAAGATGAAATACGGGTTTATGCTTGCGATTGTGTTCGTGGGATTGATAATGTTAAACTGTCAGAGTTACTTCCATCCGGTCAGTGTGGTTACTACAGGGAAAGATAGACCTCTATCAGATGATATAATAACTACCCCGTCCTATAGGAATTCTGGTATGGCAGATACTCCATGGCCAATGCACAGGCACGATTTAAAACACACTGCGAGAAGCAACTATGATACAAGTAACAATACTGGGAAATTGAAATGGAAATATTACATCGGATATTTTGTTGGATTCTCGCAAACAATAGGACTAGACGGGACGATATATGTGGGTTCTGAAAATGGAAACCTATATGCATTATACCCAAACAGCTCCTTAAAATGGAAATATGAAACGTTAGATGGTATTCGTTCGACACCTGCCGTAGATAAGGATGGTACAATATATTTTGGATCTTTGGATGATAATGTATACGCTCTTGACCCTAATGGGGATATAAAATGGATGTTTCAAACAGGTGGTTCTGTCTGGTCTTCGCCAGCAATTGGACCTGATGGAACGATTTACGTGGGTTCCGACGACTATCACCTTTATGCAATAAATCCCGACGGTACAGAAAAATGGAAATTTAAAACCAATACCTTAGTCGGTATCAGTTCACCCGCGATAGGTGACGATGGAACAATATACATAGGCTCCCACGATCATACATTGTATGCAATAAACCCGGACGGTACAGAAAAATGGAATTTCCTCACAGGAAAAGATATCTATTCTTCACCGTCCATTGGATCCGACGGAACCATATATACTGGCTCTGATGATGGTTATTTGTATGCAATAGATAAAGATGGAAATGAGAAATGGAAATTTAAAACGGACCAAGGAATATATGCCTCGCCAGCAATAGGTAGCGACGGAACCATCTATATCGGTTCATATGACGCACATTTCTATGCAATAAACCCGGACGGCACGGAAAAATGGAGGCGATACATGGCATATCGTGTGACATCCTCTGCCACAATTGGGTCCGATGGGACCATATACGTCGGATCAACTTATAATGGTATAGATGGTGTATATCCCGTCGGTTCTACCAAATGGTTTTTTTCCACGGGATCCTCAGTATGGTGTTCCCCAACTATTGATAGAGATGGAACGGTGTATGTGGGATGTGATGATGGGTATTTGTATGCAATTAACAATGGTCCTATTACAGTACCTCAGGATTTTTCGATCAAATCGGGTGACGGTTATATCAATTTAAGTTGGAATCCATCGGACGATTATGGTGTGCCAGAGGTTTCTGAATATCGTATTTTTAAGAGCAAAGGAACTGGGTCGGAAGAACTTTATGATATCGTATCGGGTGAAAAAACATATTACAATGATACGAATGTGACGAACAGTCAAAAATATTATTATTTTATTACAGCTAAGAATAGGAATGGCGAATCCGAACCGACAAATGAATTGTCCGCAACGCCTTTTGGAAGACCATCGCCACCAAGGAACCTGACGATTGATTATCTTGACGATATGATATATCTGACCTGGGAATATCCCGAGGATGATGGAGGAACAAGTGTTACTGATTTTAGTATATACAAAGGTTTCCAAGTAAACGAAGTAACATTATTGGATACTGTTGATGCCGGGACATTCTATTATGAGGATTTTGATTTTCAGACGGGTATATCATATTACTACTGTGTTACATCAAATAATAAGATCGGTGAATCCGATCCAAGTGATGTTAGAAATATCTTGCCAATAGGACATCCGTTGAAACCGGAGAATATCTCCATAGAGACCGGGGACGGATGGAACCTGCTGGAATGGGACAGGCCCCAAAACAATGGCGGATCCGAAATAATATCGTATAATATTTACAGGGGATTATCTCCAGGTACCGAAACAAAGTATCAAACCGTAGATTCTCAATCTAGGTCGTACAACGATACTAATGTTACAAACGGTGAGACATATCATTATTACGTAACAGCCGAGAACATCGTTGGCGATGGGGAAAGGAGTAATGATGTGAGCGGCATGCCTTTGGGGCTGTCCTCTCCGCCGCGTAATCTCACACAAGAATCCGGAGATGGATTTGTTCATCTATACTGGGAGAAACCGTCAGATGACGGAGGTTCTGACATTACTGAATACGAGATCTATCGAGAATCAGACGGAGAATTCGTCCTATTAAATGCCGTTATCAGCGATATTTCGGATTATAACGACACCTCGGTTGAAAACAATATAACATATACATACTATATCTTAGCCATCAATACACTTGGTAGATCGGAACAGAGCGATACAGTGGATGGAAAGCCTGTATTTATTCCGACGGAAGATGGCGAGGATGGCGGCGACGGCACGGATACGGACGGGGAGGACGGAACCGATGGTGAAGACGGTGAGGACGGGACAGGCGACGGCAGTGACGGGGGGGAGGACAGCGGTGACAAAGTATCGAGCGGGGATGACATTGTGTGGATCGCAGTAACCGCTGTGGTGATCATTGCGATCACTGCTGTAGTTGTCGTGGTATACTTTATAAAAAAGAGGCAGGAGCCTCCGGTGCAACCCCCGGAAACGTATGGGCCCGGGCAGCAGCAAAGTGGGTATCCGAGACATGACTCCCAAAACGGTTATTATCCTCAACGACAGGATGGATACACGGACTATGACAACTACGGCCAGCAGTCATATCCTGATGAGCATTATAGTTAAATACGAAATAATATCGATTGATTTGGGGAAAATAAAAAGAGGATATCCCGTCACTCCTCTACCGTCTTGTATGGACAAGATAGCAAATATATGGAATACCGATCTTGTCCACATGTGAAAACCGGGTAATTATTGGTGAGGAATTGAAGGTTTTTACAATGGTTCACGGTAACGAAATCCCTTTGCTCGCCGGTTGGGTTCAGGGTCGGTGGGAGTGGTCGGGGCGATCAGTCTCTCCACTGTTATCGCCTCCCTCAGCCAGTACGGCAGTGTATCGCTCCATCCACCTGGGTAAACTATGATCGGGTCGGTGAATGTTCCCACCAGGTCGGATATTTCATTTACTATTTTATGATATTTAGTCCACCTCGACATGGTCGATGTATCGCCCGTAATAGGGCTCGCTCTTCAGCAATACGACGTCGTCCATGCAGTATCGCTCGAACTCGTCCAAAGGAAAGTCCGTATAGGTCAATTCCTGTAATCGCAATATTTATTTTATCTTATTATATGTTTCATATTATGGAAAGGTCCGGCCCGTTAATGCTGTTGATGACGTTGGTGCTTGTCATATCCTCGTTCCATATCATGGCAGGCGGGGACCTGTCGCAGGGCCCTGGTCCCCGATCCACCCCCTCAAAGCGGCAACAGCTTGCCGGGTGGGGGGATGGGACCATCGGCAAGTCTATCCCGGAGGGACAGGTCTCGGAGCGGACCCCGGCCTCCGGTCTCTCACGGTCTAACTATGTGAAGTCGCTTTACCTCCTGAACCTTGGCGGTGACCAACTGCTTTCCATTGCCAGGGGAAGGGCGGTCCAGGAGCATACCGTGGGCCCCGATCAATCCGTGATTTTCTCCCTGAGGGAGCCTCTCAGAAGGGATTTCATCTTTGCCGGCACGGCCAATCTCCACGTCTACATGGATCCCACGGTAAACGCCTACATATCCCCGGCGGTCCAAGTGAGGCTGGAGTCCAATTATTCCTTTATCAGCTCCGGCACCAAGACCATTACCGAGGAGGGCTGGTACGATTTCGACCTGAGCAATACCGTGCAGGTCCCGGAAGGCGATTACCTCTCCCTTGTGATATATGTCAAGCCGAACGTCGCAGGCTCCAACGTCAAGGTAAAATACGGGGGCAACGCCTCCTCATTGGACAGTTCTTTGACCATGGCCACCTCAACGCCAATAGAAGTGGAACAGCTTCATACCATGGATTCATTCGGCGTGGATCAGACAACCTTTGATTTTGACGATACTCTCGTTGTCGAAGCCCGCGTCTCCTCTACCTTCGGATTGGACGACGTCTCGGTTCCGAAGCTGTCCCTGACCTCCCCCATGGGCCAACCCGGCGACATATTGGACCGGGTGCTCATGACCATATACTCCACCGCCCCTTCCGACGGTCTCAAGGTCTTCCGTCATTCCAGGACCCTGGGCGACCTTCACGGCGGCACCTACCAGATCGAAGTGGAGGCCGGGGACCTTGGCAGTCAGATGGTCCTGGCTTCCACCAATTTCACCCTTCCCACCACAGTATCCTTGTCCCCGGAAGAAATAACCCTACAGGGGGAACCGGGCCAAAAGATCATATTCGAACACGAGGTTACAACCCTCTCCTCTCTGGACATAATAAATATTCAGGCACATGTATCGCTACCCGCCGGCATATGGTACTATGTCCAAGAAGAGCAGGTGGCCTTCGATCCCGACGGCGACGGCAACCTTTCCGACGGCTGGGTGAACCTTACCAAGGATAATGATGACGACGGATATCCCGACACCGGGGAGCTTCAGGCCTCGGAGACATCCCCGGTTGCCTTGGAATTGGAGGTTCCCTGGTGCCAGGCGCTGACCCAAATTAGCTTGAACGTCTCCTTCTTTGGCAGCCTTACCCGAGATACAAAGACAAGCTTCGATACCTTGCTGGTGGAGCAAAAGCCCGATCTTAGTATCAGCCCGAGGGATGTAACGGGTTTTGCCCCTCCCGGCGGTTCGGGATTCCTGGAACACACCGTGGTCAATGAAGGTAACGGCAGGGATACCTTTGAGGTAAAGGAAGTGGATATTGGCATGCTCCGGGGCTACAAGCTGTTCACTGCCCGTAATATGACCCTGCTCATGGAGAACGGTACCCCGGCCCGGGGCTTCGACCCGGATAATGACACGGTCTGCGAGCTGCCGGAGATGGACATGGCCGAGAAGCTCGAACTAAGGTTGGAGGTCTTCATCGGCCCGGAAGAGCCCTTCGACGTGTTCCATCCCGTGGAGATCATCATCGCCTCCGAGTTCGATCCCGGGGTCCAGGATTCCACCTGGGACAGGATACGCGTGAGCAGGATATCCCTGGGATCAAATAAAACGGAGCTTGAGGCAGTGCCCACGGAGGGGGTGGAGACCTATGCCTGGCTTCTTAATCACGATGATCACGGCGATTACAGTTATACCTTCGGTATAAGGGCCAACCGCACCTGGTCCGTGTCCCTTTTTAAGGATAACGGGGACGGCTTGTTCACCTCGATAGATACCTTGATGGCGGTGGGAACGGGGGACGACGGACAGATGGGCGGCGGCTGGGAGCATGTGGAGAGCGATTTCAACATCAACGGTTTTCCCGTGCTGGAAGGGGGCGGGGGAGAGAACATTACCTTGTGGATGGAGATTGCGGTGGGTCCGGGCGCCAACGGGACCGGAGGCTTTGAAATAACGGTACAATCCAATTACGGGGACATGGTCAACATCACCTATCTGGTTGGGGTGATACGGTCCGAGATAATTCAGATCGAGCCCGCCAAGCAGCAGGTCTTTGCCCCCCTGGAGGGCACGGCCCTGTCCTCTCACGTGGTAAGCAACGTCGGCAACGTTGAGGGAGTGTATAACTTCTACGTGAAGTGTCCCAAGAAGTGGGCGGTCAACCTGTATTACGACGAGAACGATAATGCAAAGTTCGAGCCCAGCGACGTGCTTGTTGCCACGGATTCGAACAGCGACGGTGATTTCTCGGACCAGGAGGGGGACAGCCTGAACACCGCCTTCGATTCGGACGGCGACGGGTATCCCGACCTGGGGCTGCTTGGGACCTCGAGCCATGGAAGATTGTTTCTGCAGACCATATTGAGCGGCGAAGGTTTGGAAAAGGGCCAGAGGTCAGTGGTGGGATTGTTCGTCTACCGCCACGTGGGCACTCCGCTGGCCAACTCGACCGCCGATATCATAATAGACACCCCCCCCAACATAGTAGTATCGGAGTCAAAGATGGTCAAGGCCGGCGAGGCCCTGGAGATAGATGCCTCCTCCACTTACGACAGCGACGGAGATCGGCTCATCTTCAAATGGGATTTCCACGACCCTTACAATGAGAATGATGTGACCTTCGGGCCCCTGGGAAGGCATATCTATCCGGTGGCCGGCTCATATGGTGCGGAGCTGACCGTTTTCGACGGGATAGCCAACGTGACGAAGACGGTGGCGGTTACCGTCACGCCGCCCGAAGCGGGATTGCCCGTTGCAAAGGCCAGGATCAATGACGGCTTCCGAGAAGCGGTGATCAAGCTCGGTGATTGGATAACCCTTGACGCATCGGACAGCTACGACCCGGACGGAGGCGCTCTCACCTATCAGTGGACCCTGGCCCTGGGGAACGACGACCCCCTTATATATTATGGCAGTTCCATCGCCCTGATTTTGGAGGAGCCGGGCAGTTACGAGGCAGTTCTGAAGGTATACGATATGGAAGGCAATGCCGATCAGGACAAAGTGAAGTTGC
Source organism: uncultured archaeon (assembly GCA_964624865.1). Lineage (GTDB taxonomy): Archaea > Thermoplasmatota > Penumbrarchaeia > CAZUZU01 > CAZUZU01 > CAZUZU01. The sequence goes on along the minus strand of CAZUZU010000055.1, from coordinate 8,212 downwards.
TGGTATTAGACGATCTCGGCATAAACGCCGGGGTCCGGATCATGCCGTCCGAGGTAAAGATATTGGAAGATGTCACTTTGGAGGCTGTTATAGAGTTCGATCCACCCCAAACAACCTATTTGGACACCATTATTTCATGGAAGATATCTTACCGAGGGGAGATTGTAGGGGAAGGCCAGGGCGCGAGTCTTGAGCTGATCCCGGAGAGAGCGGGGATATATCTCGGACAATTGAATGTAACTGTAAACTACGGCGGCTTCCTTTGCCATATTTCCAGGTCCTTTTCCTTCACGGCCCACACTTTTTCCAATCATCCGCCTCAGGGAAAGGCAGAGCTATCCAATACTTTGATGAATGATTCCGTGTATCCCCGATTGCTGAAATTGTTCGATCCCGAGGGCGAATACGATGCCCTGACCGATATGTACATCCCGGTGAACCTGTCCTCCGCTGGTTCCTACGATCCGGACGGGGATCTGCTGGACTACGAATGGCACATGCGTTCCCTTCAGTTCGACTACCAGGATTCGATATCCACTGATGGCAGCTACAAGTTCCCGGCAAAGGGGCCTTGGTCCGTTTCATTGGAGCTTAACGACGGAATGCATCGAACCTGGGTCAACAGGACCGTTTACCTGGTGGACGACATCCCTCCCGTGATCAATGCCAGGGTCGTTCGGCAGGGGAAGTCGATAGAGATACGTGACGGGTCAAGTCTTAGTGTGGACCCGGAAGTGGAACTCGATGCCTCGGAGACCTACGATCCCGATGTCAGGTACGGTACCAAGGCGGCATCGGTGCTGGAGTTCACCTGGATTGTTCAGGATACATATTTCAAAGGCCGCACGATAGATGTGCACCTGGCTTCCAGGGAGAGCAACGTGACCCTGGTGGTGAGGGACTCCTCGCACGTATCGGTGATGAACTTCACCCTCCATTGGGAACCGGAGATGTATTTCCAGGTCGAGAGGGAACAGTGGAGGAAGGATGCCGTGTCGGCCCGGGACCTGGGCAACGTGAGATTAAGGGTCAATGCCGTTAACAGGGAGGGGGCAGTAAATGTATCCGTGTCGGAGGCACAGCTCCAAGACCATTTTATGGTGGAACATGAGCCCCGTGTCGTTCTCAGCCCTGGCCCCAACGAGATCAACCTCTCGGTATCCCTCATGGGGCCGGAGCCGCCGGTGGGCGTTTACAATGCAGTGGTATGGATCAACAGCAGCAGCCAGCAGGTCCGTACCGACCTGCAGATATTCTGGCAGGTCCATAACATAAGTGCCGAGATCACACGTTCGAGGAAGGAGGGGCACATGAACGTGTGGACAGTGGCCATAGAGAACGAAGGCTCTGGCCCGGAAACGGTTCACCTGGTCGCGGCGGACGGCTCTGGTCCAGAGTTCTTTGTCAGGGATTCCCGAGGCATGGACCTGGGCAATACCTTTTCGGTGGAAAGGGGCGGCATGGACCTGGAAATCCTGGCCCGGGAACCCCTGGACAACCTGACCTTCCACTACTTGACAGCGGAATCCGAGCTCAGGCCGTTCCTGAACCTGGGCCTTGCTCCCGCCCAAGTGGAAGATGGGAACGAGGTCGAGTCCCGGATAGAGCTCGATGGGTGGTTGTTTATAATAGGTGTGGCCTTCTTTACAGTTCTTACCGGCGCCGTTGTTTGGAGGAGGCGAAGTGCGGTGAGGGGAGGGAAGACCGCCGAGAGAGAGAAAAAGGACGGGGCCAATAATTCACGGCAGGGGGCCGGGGATGACGAGGCCGCCCCCAACGTAAGATCAGGGCGCGGTAATGGGAGAAGGGGGCCCGGGAGAAAACGTCCAGGCAGGGGCAAGGTGCCCGGCCTCTCTATCCTTATAATCCTTGCGTTCTTATCCACTATTCTAGCTGCGGGGGTGGAAACAACCGGCGAGGCCACGGGCCATTACGCAATTTCAATGAACGGGAGGGAAAGGGACAACATAACGATCACGGAGGGGGAAACACTGCTATTAAGCGCGGCGGCGTCGGGCGATTACGAGAACTGGCAGCCATACTGGCTACGGGAGGACGGAGGGGCCCACTGGGGCCCGGAATACGTCCCCGAGCTAGAAGCTGGCACACATAACATAACCCTCTACCTCACAGACGGCTTTAATATGGTAAAGGCCGGGGCGGTGGTCCGGGTGGAGCAGGGAGCAACAGGGGGACTGCTGTATCGGATCGAAGACCTCAGCGGGAAGAGATTGACAGATAATGAAAATCTGGATTATCGGGAGAGCAACGGAACATTTTCAGTCCGTTTAACCAACCAGAGAAAAGACACATGCATGGTAGCCATCCAAGCAAGCTCCAGCCAGGGAAGTCCTTTGATCACCTGTCGTTGTTTTACGGTCCCGGCGGGCTCGGAGTCCGTTCAATACGTCTACCTGCCATTGAACGTTTCCGATACAGGTGGTCGTGAAATCGACGTGTCCATATGGATAAATGTCACTTGGTCACAGGCCCAGGGACCTTATCAATGCTCTCCCCTTAACATAACGTGGGATGAGGAGTATGGTTCAACTCTCACCATCGAGATGGAGGGGCAAGAAAAGGAGGGACCGAGGGCTGCGTGGCAGCAGGTAAGTGAATACCGACCGCTTTTACTGGTCCTGCTTTGCATCCTTGTGCTGGCGGCGGACGTCTATTACCTCCTGAGGCCGAGACTGGAGGCCGTTGACACCATGAAGACCATTAGAAAGGCCCGCAAGGAAAGGCGGGAAAGGCTGGAGAAGGAACGTGAAAGAATAGTCCCCGGGCTTGATATCAGCCCCGAGGAGGTGGAGGTCATAGAGCCTGACGTGGAGGAGGAGAGCAAGGGAACCACAAAAAGTTTTAATACCATGATATCACTTGGAGACATGGATGTTATCATGCCCCCGAAAGAAAAGCGCAGTTCAGGGCAACACCCACCCTCCACGAGGGTTAAAAAGAGACGCAAGAAGAAGAGAGGTGAAGGCAAATGATGATCAGGCGAGTGTTAGCTATTTCTGTTATTTCCATGTTCTTGTTGACCATCTTACCGTATCAAACCATGGGAGAGAACGTTTTTATCAATGACGGGTTCGTGGCCGCGGAAGGCGAATCAGCGCAAGCGGCAGCGGGAAACGTATCCAATCCCTGGACGTCATTCGCTCCCGTCAAACCTGTGAAGAAGGTGGTGGTGGTAAATCACGACAATCAGGGCTATAATGACGATTACGCCTACATGGCCGAGGTGGCTGCCAACACGTTCCACTACGGGGGCAGGGTCTACGGCGCCCCGGTACTGTTCTACGAAAAGGAGCACACCGGTAACGACGAGGAAAGGGTCCTCAACGGCCAGCAGGCCCTTCATTACTGCCTGCAGGATTACTATAATTACTCGGGGAAATTGGACGTGCTTGAGCTGGTGAACATGGACTCCGAGGGGGCGAACTATGTCAAGGGACACGGAGATGCCAAAGAAACCGTAAAGCTGGGCAGCGGGGACATATACAAGCTCGCCGGCGATATAGCGTCCCAGAACTGGGAGCACAGCTCCAAGGCGGTCGTCGCCGTGGTTCACCCGGACGTAAAGTTCTCCACCAAGACGGTGGAGGGAAGCATATCCGGTAACCTGCCCGACAAGGACCTGGCCTCGGGCTCGATAGACGGGGAGATCGCACCCACCCCCACGGACCCCAACGAGCACGAGTTCAACATAGGCGAGGGTTACGTTTTCGTGGAGGCCACAATGACCTGGGGCAATGAGAACAGCCCTCTTAACGAGCTGACGGAGAGGGGAAAGGACCCCGACCTGCAGTTGTACGACATGCAGCTCGGCCAGGTCTCCGCAAGCGGCGACTGGAACGTGCTTTCCGGCCCCCAGGAATACGTTTCCTCCTACGTATACAACTCCGGAAAATGGAAGTTCGGCGTTACCTACATGCCAACCCAGCAGAAGGCATTGGAATACTCGCAGCAGCATCCGGACGCGGACGTGGCAAGCATCCTTGATTCACTGGACACCCGGTCCCCTGAAACCGCCCCCATCATACCGAGGCCGTGGGACCCTACCGCATATTATACCATATCATATACCGCCTATCCCGGCACTGTAATGGAGATACCCCAGCAGCCCAAGATGGGTTCCCGGCAGCTGGAGGTGACCCTGGAAGGGGCCGGGGGGGAGATGGGTATCTGTCTACTGGATTCCAACGGGGCGGAGGTGAACAGCGTCTACGGCTCGGGCGATCTGAAGATAATATCCGACACCGCGGGCATGGGCACCTACAAGGTGGCGGTGTTCAACATGGACGGCAGCAGCGGCGAATTCACAGTCAACTACAAGTGGACCGAGAGCCAATCGGAGAGCTGGTCCAAAGGAATGGAGAACGCTGCCAACGGAGCCGTTCTCGCCTCGATGATGAACGCCCCGCTCCTGTATTCCAAATCCTCCGGCCTTAACGGTCACACCGCCAACACCCTCGATCTGCTGGGGGTGAGGGACTGCTACGTAGTATCGCCCGGCTTTGGCACAGGCGGGCTGATGGAAGACCTCAAGGGCATGAGGTCATGGCTACAGCCCACGCTGAACGTTCACAAGCTTGACGAATTAGGCGAGGTCTATGACGCGATCCGGGGTATATCAAAGAGCGAGGACATAGTTTTCACCACCACCAATCCATGGACCTACTGGTACGTGGGCAAGGGGGCGCAGGGAGAATTCCCCGGCTCACTGGCCATAGGTCCCGCCGCGTTGTCGGCGGCCCATCACGGCGCGCCGGTCATTGTGGCGGACAATCACGAGGAAACCGCCAATGCCCAGGCCTGGCACAATGCGTTCTGGATGCGGGCTTACGACGGCCGGCTGCCGCCAAGCGTGGGCGCGATGGTCCTCAGCGCCGAGGGCGTTTACAGGTACCTTTTCAACCACGGCCTGGACGGCAAGGGCGTTGAGAGCGTTGTCACGGTTGGCGGCCAGTTCGACATAGGGATGAGCTGGGACAGGGCCATCGTGGGCGCCGCCAACGCGGGCCGGTTCTTCGGTTCTCCCCTGGACGAGGCGGCGTGGATACCCCGCGCTTATACACACCAATCCGGCTGTCAACCCCGACGGAACAAGTCTGTGGACAGGCTCGGAGTCCACCCGGATAGCCGGGACATTGAGCATAACCAAGGATGAGAGGGAAGAGGAATTCGTGTATCCGACCCTCCAGACCTGGGTGTCCTACCAGCACCGCTTCAACGAGCGCGGCTCCGAGTACTGGGGCTGTCCCTACTCCGATTCCCTCGGAATATCGCCCTACTTCACTGAAAGCTCGGACCCCTACGACGAGGGCATGTGCGAGCCATATAAGAGCGGGACATGGTACCCCGACATGACCTCCAGCGAGGTTATTCCAAAATATACGGAAAAGGGAGGCATGTCCTCCGCCTATACCACCAACTTCCCAAGGACCATGGAGAACCTGAACCGCGGTACCCTGATCTGGTACGAGGTCATGCACGGCGGGAACAGGGACGGTGGCATAGTTGGTTTCTGGCTGGAGGACCAGCCGGAGTCCAATCCCTGGCGCGGCTACGAGGAGAACGCCATGGTCCTTAGGGGCGCCACCGACGACCCCGACGTCTCCACCATGTCGAAGATGGTGGGTCTTGACGTGACCCCGGGGGTGAGCGGACCGGGCGGTGTGGTGGAAAGGCACGACGGCATTATCATTGCCCTTCTGCAGCAGGGACAGACCGGCCTGACCGACGGCCTTGACTTCGACGACGCCATGGACAACATCCACTGCGTTGGCTTCAACGCCGGCTCGTGCCTGATCGCGGCCACCTACCTCCAGCTCTCCCTGATAAGGCACGGCAGCGTGTTCCAGGTCATCGATCCCTGGCTCACCTCCTGGTACAGCGCAATGGCAATGGGCCTGTTCGCCAAGGGGATAGCCAAGGGACAGAGGGTGGGCCAGTGCTATACCGAGGGAATACATCACGTTGGCATAGAGTACCTTACCAAGAAATGGTGGTGGGACATGTACGAGAACGTGTGCTACTACGGCGACCCCGACCTGATGATGTGGACCCCCAACAATGCCTGGGGCAAACCCGCTGCCTTGCAGGACGGCAAAGTGCTGGGCGGCCATGCCGTGTTCGGTGCGAACAGCCATCCCAACGCCATCGGCGACACCACCGTGCTGGAGGTGGGCATAGTTGCGGCGGTGGTCGCGGTGGTCCTTACCTTCGGCTACTTGTACAAGACGAACCGCATCCGTAAGCTACTGCACCGAAAGAGCGGGTCCAACAACGGCTGATCCCTCTCCGTCCTGAGGTGTCAGGTCGGCATAAAGTTTATTTGCTAGATTGAATATCATATATTTTAGAGGTGTATTGGTATGATATTCAAACGTGCATGTTCCATGATTGTATTATTCCTGCTGACGTCGATGCTTGTTTCCAACTTGAATACCCCTGGTCAAGGGGAAGAGAGGGAGATCGCCTTAAACGGCATCCATAAGGAGAGCGGTCCTGTCAACGATGTCAAAGGCCCTGGTTCCCGGGGTACGTGGGAGCCGTTCTTTGACCATTTTACAAACCTGGACAACTGGGACAAGACCGGGGACATCGAGTGGGGTATCGGGGGGGGTACATACCTCTATCTGGAGGGTAATGGGAGGATATCCAATACCGAAGAGGGCGGCGCGGTATCGAAAGCGGGCGTAATACCCGCGTTCGAGTCGCCTTGTTCCATTAAGTTCAGGTACACCACCTCTAACAGCTTCGAAGGCTCCCAAGGCGACGTGGCCAGATGCTATGTTTCCGATGACAACGGTGAGAATTGGCATAAGATATGGCAGACAACAACCCAGTATGATTGGGATTGGCGGGAGACGGAAGAAATAGACCTTTCGGGATACGACACGTCCTCCGGTCAGTTCAGAGTATATTTCTGGCTTCACTGCAACTATAAGAATGACGATTTTCGTGTCGACTGGGTGCGGATCACCGCCCACCAGAACGAGCCCCCTTCCAAACCGGGCACTATCTCGCCAGACACCACGGGTGACAAGACCCCCACCGTATCCTGGGGCGAGTCCACCGACCCGGAGGGGGAAACGGTATCTTACGAGTATCGGGTGGGCACCAGCAGCGGCTCGGGAGATGTAACTCCGTGGACCTCCACAGGTACGAACAATCAAGTAACCCCAACGGAAGAGGCTCCCGTTGATACTTACTATTTTCAGGTCAGGGCCTATGACGGCCAGGATTACTCGGAGGTAAGGGAGGAGACCCTGGAGATATACAACACACCTCCCAACCAGGTTGACTATATTAGCCCCGATTCAACCCCCGATCGGACACCTCTCATAAACTGGCCTTCGGCAACCGATCCCGACCCCGACGATACCATTGATGAATATCGGATACGGATAGGGGAAAGCAGCGGCGGGGCCGAGTTTCTGGATTGGACCTCCACAGGGACCCAACGATCGTATGAGGTCCAAACACTGATGGACTTTATTATCTACTACGTGCAGGTCAGGGCCTATGACGGTTACGAATGGTCGCCGGAGACCGAGGAGCAGCTCCTTATAGACGAGGAAGCGAACTCACCTCCCAATCCTCCAGGCTGGATAAAGCCGAATGAGACCGCCAACGTCCAGCCGCAGATCATCTGGGAGGCCTCCCAGGATCCCGAAGGTGACCCGATCACGGATTACCAGATACGGATCGGTACCAGCCCGAACACGGGCGACGTGCTCGATTGGTATTCCACAGGCGGGGAAAGGGCGTACGAGGTAACGAGCCCCTTGGCAGTGGATAGGTATTACGTGCAGGTCAAGGCCTACGATGATAATTCCTGGGGCGCGGCCAACGAGGAGCCCGTGGACATCCTGAACACGCCTCCCAATCCCCCCACCGTGCTCAAGGCGGACGACGAAGCCCTTCCCGCCGAGGTTTATTCCAAGTCCCCCCTCGTTACATGGACGGGGGATTCCGATATTAACACGGAGCAGACCCTTTCCTATTATTTCCGGCTGGAATCGGCCGCCGAGGGTCTTTTGGTTGACTGGACAGCCACGGGAAGCAACAAGTACTATCAGATCGCCGACGACCTCGTGCCCGGAGACTATACGGTCAAGGTGCGTGTGAACGATACGATGTCCTACTCTTCGGTTTTATCGGAGGGCATGACCATCGGCAACCACCCCCCGACCCCGGTGTC